>CADBBB010000007.1 GCA_902792795.1 uncultured Spirochaetaceae bacterium
CAGCTACGACACCGTCTTTGGCTTTTTAAACGGAAGCGTCCTTTGCGCAGACGGCAGCAAAATCGAGCTGCGCGACTTTCCCGCCGTCGCGCAAAGCAGCAGGATACGGCTGTAAGACCGGGATTGGTTGCAAGCCTAAAATGCGGGTCGATATGTCCCAAAAACGGGCCTTTTTGGTACACGTTCCCGTGATATGTCCCAAAAACCGGCAAATTTGGTACATGTTCTTGCAATATGTACCAAAAATGTGTATAATTGGAACATGAGCGAATTGCAAAAACTGCCGATAAATTCGAGCAAAACGGAAACAATCAACATTCTCAAAGCGGAAACCAAGGCTTCAAGAGCCTTGGCCGAGCTTAAGGGAATTGCAAATTTAATTCCCAATCAATCCATCCTTATAAACGCGGTTGTTCTCCAGGAATCAAAAGACAGTTCCGAAATCGAAAACATCATCACGACAAAAGACGAGCTTTATAAAGCCGTGAGCGAGACCGCAAAAAAAATCGACGCCGAGACAAAAGAAGTTATGTTTTACAGGGAAGCCTTGTACAAGGGCTTTAACCAGTTAAAGGAACATGACTTTATTTCCATAAATGACATTGTGAACATTCAAAAAGTTCTTGTTCAAAACGAAGCCGGAATCAGAACGCTCCCCGGAACAAAACTTGTGAACGACAGAACGAACGAAGTCGTTTACACTCCGCCTCAGACAAAAGAAGAAATTGATGGATACTTAAAAAATTTTACGGAGTATCTTAACGATCAGGATGACAGCCTTGCAAAGCTCGCTGTTTTGCATTATCAGTTTGAAAGCATCCATCCTTTTTATGACGGGAACGGCCGCACCGGAAGAATTATAAATATCCTCTATTTGATTTTAAAGCGCCGCCTTGACGTTCCAATTTTGTACTTGAGCTCTTACATTATCAAGAACAAGGAACGGTATTACAAGCTTTTGCAAAAAGTTCGAGCGGAAGAAAATTGGGAAGACTGGATTGTTTTTATGCTCAAAGGGATAGAAGAAACTGCGACAGAAACAATCAAGAAAGTCATATCCATAAAAAATCTGTTGGACGCCGCCGTCGAAAAAGTCAAAAGCCAGGCTCCAAAGATTTATTCCAAAGAGCTTGTCGAAATTCTCTTTGAAAATCCATACTGCAGGATTGATTTCATCGTAAACCTTCTTGGCGTGGAACGCAAAGCCGCGTCACGCTATTTGCGCCAACTGGAAGGCATAGGCCTTCTAAAATGCGTAAAAGCCGGCAAAGACAATTTGTTCATCAACATTGGTTTGATGGAACTGTTGAAGGAATAGCGGCGCGCTATGCCAGAAATCTTAATCGGAACAAGCGGCTACGACTACCCGGAATGGCGCGGCGTGTTTTATCCGGCCGGCCTAAAGCGCGCGGATTTTTTGCCTTACTACGCCACGCAATTCAACGCGCTGGAACTTAACAGCAGTTTTTACAACATGCCCACGGCGGAACGCTTGCTAAGTTTTTGGGAACGGAGCGGGGGCGCGCTAAAGTTCAGCGTAAAGGCCAACCGCCTTTTGACCCACGAAATTGGCCGCGACTGGCAGAGCGCCGCCCAAGATTTTCGCTCCGCCCTAAATCCGCTCGCCCAAAACGGAAGCCTGGCCTCCGCGCTTTTCCAGTTTCCGCAAAGCTTTCATTACACCGACCAAAACCGCATGTATCTTTCCGCGCTGCTCGCGCAGTTTAGGGGCCTTCCTGTGGTGGTGGAATTCCGCCACGCCGAATGGATCCGCCCGTCCGTTTTTGACGGCCTTGCCGAGCGCGGCGCAAGCCTTGCCTTTTGCGATCTGCCGGAACTGAAGAACCTTCCGAACAAAAACTGTTTGCAAGCCCAAGAAGGCGGCCTTCCCTTTGCCGGAAAAATCGCCTACATCAGGCTGCACGGCCGCAACGCCTCCGCTTGGTACGCAAAAGAAAACGACGCGCAAGAAAAAGAATGCCTTCAAGACCATGATGCGCTTCCTGGATTGCCCGCAAGCCCCAAAAGCGCCGCCCATGACCGCAACGGCTCCGCACGCTACCGCTACGACTACAGCGACGACGAGCTTTCCGAGTTTGCGCCCGTCATCCAGCAAGCCGCCAGCCAAGGCCGCCAAGTCCAAGTGTTTTTTAACAACCACCCCGACGGCAGCGGCGCAAAGAACGCAAAGAGGTTGGGGGAGATGGTGGGGTGAAAATTTAGAAAATGCTATACAAAAAGATAGACAAAATTTTGATTGTGTGGTATAATTAAATAAAAGTAGGAAAAGGAATGGCAAAGATAACGGTTGAAAACACAGAGATAAGCGTTATTTCCCTTGAAAATCGAGATTATATTTGTCTTACTGATATGGCAAATGCCAAAGAAAATGAAAGTCGAGCTTCTGATATAATAAAAAATTGGCTTAGAAACAGATATACAATCGAATTTTTGGGAACTTGGGAAATGATACATAATCCAGATTTTAAAGTGGTCGAATTTGACCACTTTAAAATGCAGGCAGGACTTCCCACATTTACTCTTAGTTGTTCTGAATGGATTGAAAAAACAAATGCTGTTGGAATTATCGTTAGGAAAGGAAAATACGGAGGAACTTTCGCGCACAAGGATATTGCCTTTGAATTTGGAACGGCAATAAGCGTTCCGTTTAAGTTATACCTAATTGAAGAATTCCAGCGACTTAAAGAAGAAGAACAGAAGCAACTTGGCTGGAGCGCAAAACGAGAGCTTGCTAAAATAAATTACCGCATACATACCGATGCAATAAAGCAGAATCTTATTCCTCCTGAGTTGACGACGGCGCAAAAGAATTTTGTTTATGCGGATGAAGCGGATATGCTTAATGTCGCAATGTTTGGAATGACGGCTCGCGAATGGAGAGAGTCAAATCCTGAGTTAAAGGGAAATATTCGAGATTATGCCACAATCAATCAGTTAATTTGTCTTTCGAATATGGAAAATCTTAACGCGTTTTTTATAAATGACGGAATTCCTCAAACTGAGCGGCTTGAAAAACTGAATAAAATAGCAATTCAACAAATGAAAATCCTAGAAAATAATGTGGATAAGAAGTTGTTGAAATAAAAATCTAAGTTGACAACGAACTTTCCGACTTTTTTCCCATCGCCCAACAATCCGCCCGCGAAGGCCGCAAAGCGTATGCGGGAGATGGTGGGGTAAAATTCTATACAAAAATCTGTTTATATATTAAAAATTTTGCTGACAAAATGGTAATTTTGTGATATAATGCTTGTGGTTTTATGAAAAGTGTATCAAAATATAACTATACAGATTACACCGAAAAATATGGTCGTATTATGCAGTTCAATAAAAACAAGCAGGAGCCTATCCATCGTTGGTATCCTTTTGTTGAAGGTTATTCTAAAGAATTTATAAAATCCATAATTGAAGAAAATAGAACTAAGAATATAAAGTGTTGTTTGGAGCCATTTTCAGGGAGTGGGACAACGGCTCTTGAATTGCAAAATCTTGGTATAAAATGTTATTCATTTGAAATAAATCCTCTTATGTATTTGATTGGGAAGGTTAAGCTCGAAACAAAATATACATATAAGCGAGCTTGTTTTTGGTTCGAAGATATAAAGCAAACTCGATTTCAATTGAATGATATAGATTTGAATTCTGTTTTTCCCACTTTGTATCAATCTAATAAAAGGGAGAAATGGAATTATGATGAAACTGTTGGACAAGCAATAAAAAAACTTGACATAGCAATAAATACGATAGATGAGAACATTTATAAAGAATTATACAAAATTGCTTTGGCTGCAATTTTACTTGATGTTTCAAATTTATATAGAAATGGGAAATGTCTTTCATATAAAAAAAACTGGGCTGACATTAAATTAACGGAACAGGATGTTTTTGCAAAATTTGATAAAAAGGTAACTGATGAGATTTTGACTGATATAAAGAATTCATCCAAAATACGCGAAAAAATCACTCAGAGAAATAAAAATCTGCTTTTTAATTCAGACTCTCGCTTTTCTATAAACGAGAAAGTTAAAGATAATTCCATTGATTTAGTTATAACATCCCCGCCATATCTGAATTCTCGTGATTACACAGACACTTATATGCTTGAATTAAAAACTTTAGGTTTTACAAAAGATAATGTTCAAATTCAGAATCTTCGCAAGCAAACATTCCGCTCACATGTTCAGGTTCATTGGCAGGATAATTCTACAGTAGGCAATGGTCTTTTAAAATCAACTTTATGCAAACTTAATAAATCAGCCAAGAGTTTTGATGTCTGGAATCCTTCTATAATTGATATGGTGCGCCTCTATTTTGTGGATATGGAGACCTTATTTACAGAGCTGTATAAAAAAATACGAAAAGGTGGAAAGATTTATTTTAATGTTTCAAATTCCGCGTATTTTAATGTTGAAATAAAGACACTCGATATATGCGCTTCAATAGCAGAATCTGTTGGTTTTTCTGTATTGGAAATTAGAAAAGCACGTTATTTGAAAACAAGTCCTCAACAAAGAGAGCATATTGATAAATTGCTTGAAGGCGTTATTGTTTTGGAGAAAAGGTAGATTATGGAAAACCACAGAGTTTATTTACCAACATTAAAAAAGATTAAAATAGTTGATTATTCTCTTTATAGTGAAGATATTGATTATGATTTTATTGAAGGACTTAATCTTATTGTTGGCGGAAATGGAGTTGGAAAAACAACATTTATAAATATTTTAAAATACGCTTTGATTGGATTGTATAAGAAGGATTTAGATGTAAAGGTTTACAAAGGGGAAAAAAGACTTTCTCGTGGAAGATATGTGAATAGTGACTTATTTTTTAGAAATAGAACAAAATCTATAGATTCTGATAAAAATGGATATGTTGAGTTGCAGTTTAAAATAAATGAGACATTGTTTAGTGTAAAAAGAAGTTTATATGAAACAAAATTGATTGAAGCAACATTTACCAAAAATGAAAAAGAAATAAAAATAAAAGGTAATCCAATCAAACAGGATTTTTATACTGACTATTATGATGAAGTAAAAAATATTAACAATCTGCAATTCAATTATGAGGTTATCGTTGCAAAAGAGGCGAATTTAGCAGATTTTGATGATTTCATTTTTTTTGTGAATCAAATCTTGTTTTTTGGAGAAACAAGGGAGAATGTTTTGTGGCAGGAAAATGTTCAGACAAGACTGATGAATGCTTTTTTTAATAATCCTAAATATGAAAAATTGCGTAAAGAATTTGAATTTGAAGCAAAATATCAAGATAGTTTGGCTAGGCATAAGCAAGAAGAAATAAAAGCAATTATGAGGGTTGTTGAACAAATAAATAAGCAAGGAGCAAAAGAGAATATAGACATTGAAAAACTTAATTTATTGAAAGATATAGAGTCGTTAGAAAAAAAGCAAGAGATTATTTCGGAAAGTCGTAGCCAACTTGTAAGAAAAATAGATTCATATTACAAATATTCATCAGAATTATCTTCAATGATAAATGACAATGAGAAGAATAAAGAATTATATGAGTCTAAAAAAAATAAAAAGCTTTGGAAGGATTTAAATCCAAAATACACGATATTTAAAAAACAGTATGTACAGAATAAAATTTGTCCTTTTTGTAATGCTGATGTATCTTTAAGAGAAATGCCTGTTTCTGATTCAAAATGTTTTTTTTGTCATGCAAAATTAAATGAAAATACTGAAAAAGACGAAATGTTATTAAAAATTCAAAAAAAAATAAATGAGTTAATCAATCAACGAACTCAATGCGAAAAGAACATTAATTCTTCTGAAAAAGAATTAAATGATTTAGATTCTACTTTTAGGATCTTCAAAGTTGATTTGTTTAATAAAAAAAACTTATTACATTCTTTGGAGAGTAATAGCAAATTTAATAAAAAAGAAGATTTATCATATCAGGTTATGATGAATAGAATAAATAAATTAAAGATTGAAAAAGATGGGCATTTGAAAAAAAGTGAAGAGTATACTTTGAAAAGTATCAACATATCCAAGAAAATTGAAGAAGATTTGCAACGGAATACAAGATCTATTTCTCAAGTTTTTTCAGATTTCGCAGAAGCGTTTATGAAGCTCCCATGTTCTTTAACTTTGGAACTTATAGCTGGAAATAAAACAAAATTGTTTTACCCGGTAATTGATAAAAAGCCTCGTTATGATTCCGAGGAACTGTCTGAATCTCAGCGATTTTTTGTTGATTATTCATTTAGAATGAGTCTTTTGAGTTTTTTTTATACAACAGGCTCTTTTTACATTTGCGAAACGCCAGATAGCAGTTTGGATATTTCATATGAGGAGAATGCAGCTGACATTTTTGTAAAATATATTTCTTCACCAAATGTGCTCATTTTGACAACAAATTTAAATAACACATCTTTTATAAAAACCATTGTATCAAAAACAAAAAATAAAAAGATTTTGAATTTGCTAAAGATTGGTAAAGTTTCAGCTGTTCAGAAACAGCATGAAATGTTAAAAAAAATGTCTGACGAGTTGGAGGATATTTGTAATGGCTAAATATGATGAAATAATTCTAAAAAGCGAAGATATTTTACTCCTATTAGAAAAACTAGAGAATATAGGTTGGAAATATGTCCGTGAATCTTCAATAAATCGTATTTTATATTTGTCCGCAGTTTTATATTCTTTCCGATATGCTGAAAAAGATAATATATTTAAGGGCGATTATAATTTTATACGAACTTTGAGTGGCCCTGAAGATGCCGATATTGACAATGCTGTTATAAATTTAAAAGCAAATGAATTATTGATTCATTCTGAAGAAGGATATGGATTATCTCATGTCAAACATACTATTTCTTTGTCAGAAAATTATGAATTAAAGGAGTCATGGTTTGATGATATTTCTTTTATACTTGGGATTTATGGAGAAGATAAAATATTCGATTTCATTTTTAGAGATCCAGAGTATAAGAACTCTTTAGAATCTAATTCGGTTTATAATCTTAATATCAGTTCTGATAATGATACAGTAAAATTTTTAAATAAGTTCAAAGAGACTTTTGAAAGTAAACTAACAATGAAAGAAAACATCCTTAATAACAAAGATTATTTAAAACTGTATTTTGAATACATTTTTGGAAAAATCTTGAGGGGGGAAAAATAATGGATTTTTCTCTTTCTGAGGATTTGCTAAAAAAAATTATAAGGGTTAAACAAAACCACAACAAAAATCAAGATAAAATTGATATTTTGCATAAAAGAATTTTTCAAGAATTTTGGGAAAAGCAACTTAATAAAAGGAATTTATTCTCAATAGCTATTCCGAATGATATTTTGGATTCAATACAATTTTCAGTTTTTACAGAAAGGTTAAAAGTTGTTGAGAGTGAAATCCGGGAGAATAATTTCATTAAAATTAATGCATCATGTGACATTCTCGAGAAAAAATACTTATTAGGAAATACTTTTGGAGTACGAAAACAATTAGAATCTGAATCATATGCCAATGTTGTTTTTTTCTTTGGAGAAGAAGGTGTTACTCTCTATATTGATGGGGGGGCGATAGAAGATAACAACTTTTTTTATAGTCATGAAGACAGAATGCGATATCTAAAAAAAAGAGATATATCTCAGTTAGAGATTGTTTTGGATGAATATGCAAAGCAGTATTTAACACAACAAGTAAATTATATGTGCATCTTAGCAGATAATGCAACCTTACGTCAGATTGATTCAGCTCTTATTAATCGTAATATACTGAAAAACAAACCAGAGCATTATATGAGAGATCAATTGTGTCAGTATTTAACAGAGCATATGCAATATACTTTTAATGTAGAAGTTGAATTGGGGCAGTCGAAGAAGCGGAATGATATATATTTTGATGTTAGGGGAGAACTGTATTTTATTGAAATTAAATGGATTGGTGTTTCAATTAATGATTCTGGAACCGGAATTAGTACAACATATGGAGTTGAAAGAGTAAAAGAAGGTGTAACTCAAACCTTAGAGTATATAAAAGAACTTCTTAATACTTCTGAAAAAAGTTTACGCACTGGATATTTGCTTGTTTATGATGCACGAGATGAAAAGAAAGATATTGATTTAGAAAATTATGACTTTGTGGAGTCTGATTTAAAAGTTTTTATGCAAAATTTTAAGTATCTAAAACCTATACCACTTATAAAAACTCATGTTGCATAGCAAAAAGGGAATTTTGAACCTATGGTTTGTGTAGGTAGAACACAAAGCTTTATAAATCAGATTAAACTTTTGTTTAACACAGGAATAAGATAATGATTTTTCGGTTAGGTGAATTGTTTTGCGGCCCGGGCGGAATAGCTTACGGGGCTACGACAGCAAACATAAATAATCCCGAATGTGGGATTACTCATCAATGGGCGAATGATTATGATCAGGATACTTGCAAAACCTACATTCGCAATATTTGCCCTAACAATCCAGAATCTGTAATTTGTGGCGATATTCGAGAAAACAAAAAGGATTTGATGGAAAATTTGGCCCGCTATATACTTATGGAGTGAAAGTATTAAAAGCAAAACAACCTCAGTGGTTTTTAGCCGAAAATGTTGGCGGTTTGCAAAGCGCAAATGAGGGGCGGGCAATGCAGACGATTTTTGATGCCATGCGAAGAGCTGGTTATCGCTTGTATCCAAATCTTTACAAATTTGAAGAATACGGTGTTCCGCAGGCTCGCCACCGAATTATTATTATAGGCATCCGCGATGATTTGCCATTTGATTTTAAAATTCCTTCAACTGCTCCGTATTCGAATGTTGATGTTTCTTGTAGAAATGCGATAGAAAATCCGCCAATTCCAGTAAATGCCGCAAACAATGAAAGGACAGCGCAATCTGCGTTGGTTGTGGAAAGGCTTAATCATATTTTGCCGGGGCAAAACGCTTTTAACGCTGATTTACCTGAGCATTTAAAACTTAATGTTCGTGGCGCTAGAATGAGCCAAATTTATAAACGGCTTGATCCAACATTGCCTTCATATACAATTACAGGGTCAGGTGGTGGCGGAACGCATGTGTATCACTGGACAGAGCCGCGCGCTTTAACCAATCGTGAAAGAGCGAGATTGCAAACATTTCCTGATAATTATGTTTTTGAAGGTTCAAAAGAATCTGTGCGAAAGCAAATAGGCATGGCTGTTCCGTGTAATGGAGCGAGAATCATTTTTGAAGCAATTCTGAAAACTTTTGCTGGAATTGAATATGAATCAATGGAATCAAACTTGCAGGATTGATATATGTTGAACTATTGGTGGGTTACACGTCCAAAAAGAAAATTAAATAGTGTTCCTGAAGTATTGTCTTCTATTTCAACTATAGCCTTACAAAATGAATGGGAGGGACAAAGAAACACACAGTTGTCTGTTGAAGAAGCTCTCGAAGATGCAGGATTAAAACGGATTGGTGAACGTCGTGATCAAAGCGGTAGTGGAGCTAGAACTTATATTGCTTGGTTGAAAAGTTTAGGATTGCTTTTTACTTCGCAAAATTCAAGAAAACTTGAATTAACACTTGCTGGTGAAGCTGTTTTACAGAACGATTTTCCTTTTGAAATTATTAAGAATCAAGTTTTGAAATATCAATTTCCCTCTAGTTTTTCAGTTTCTAGAAATATAGATGTGTCACCAAGATTTAAAATACATCCTTTTGTCTTTCTACTAAAATTGCTAAACGATAACAATATACAGTATCTTACGGTCGAGGAAATAGCTTTTATTATAATTTTGCATGCAGAGAATGAATCTTCATCTTGCTATAAAGAAATTGTTGATAGGATTCTTGATTATCGGGAGTATGGTGAGAAATATCTTCAACAAGAGAATTTTTCTTTATATCCTCCTTCAAAGGGAAATGGAAGATTTGATAATCCAACAGGACATTTATTAGACATAGCCAACACGATAATAAACTGGCTTGAATATACACAACTTGCCAAACGCGATGAAGAAAGGAAGTTAAGAATACTTTATGATAAAAATGATGAAGTTAATATTCTTCTGTTGAAGCAGTTGTCATTCATTGATAGGCCTGAGAACGAAGAAGTTTTTCAGAGAAAGTATGGGCTCGATACTAAACATTCAAAAGATACAAGAAATCTTGCAAGAACCCAAACAATAACTAGCAAGATAATTGACGAGCAGAATATAAAAACTGTTTTTATAAGTCTATCATTGCAAAATCCTATATCTAATATTTCTCAAGAGCTAATTGAAGATATTGCAAAAAAGACTGGGGCTGAAAAGAATAAAGTCGAAGATTATTTGATGAAAACTTATCCGCATGGTGCAATTGGCAGTTTTATGTCTGAATATTTTGAAATGGCTTTTAAAGGCCGTGAAGATGCGACCGAATTTGAAAAAAGTACCGTTTTATTATTTCAAGATATTTTTCATTATAACGCAAAGCACATTGGTCCAGTTGGCCTAACACCAGATGTTTTGTTAATATCAGATTCGGATGGTTATCAAGCAATTATTGATAATAAGGCATATTCAAAATATACGATATCGAATGATCATAGAAATAGAATGATTCATAATTATATTTATGGAATAAATAATTATAGTGATTCAAGAGTACCATTAGCATTTTTTACGTATATTGCAGGTGGTTTTGGTTCTAATATAGATTCACAATTAAAGAGTATAAGCGATGAATCATCTGTGAATGGTTCTGCAATAACTGTTGCACGGTTTATAGATTTGATAAGAGATCATCTTAATAATGAATACACACATTCTGAACTTAGAACAATTTTTTCACTAAACCGTGAAATTCGTAATGGTGATTTTACAAAGTATTCGTATAAGCAACCGGTTTTACCTGCTGTCGCAACTAATCTTTCATCATTGTATTGTAAAAAATGATTTGAGAGACTTAAAATTCTCGTATCGCTGCTACGACAATTCAAGTTTTTCTACCCAGGGTCTTAGGGGCGGGGCCCCTAGGAGAAGGGGTAGTGCAAGACCGCGGGAGCGGGCTGGAGCGAGGGGAAGGCTTTCCCCTAAATAAAAAAAAGGAGCCGACATGCAACAAACAAACCGCAAACTCATCCGCGTCGTCGCCGCCGTAATCTTCCGCGCCACTGCCCAAGGACAGCGCCAGGTCTTTGCCACGGCGCGAGGTTATGGCGACTGGAAGGGCTGGTGGGAGTTTCCGGGCGGAAAGATCGAGGCCGGCGAAACGGAGCAGGAGGCGCTTGTCCGCGAAATCCGCGAAGAGCTTGCGTCGCAAATCAGCGTCGGAAAAAAAATCGCGGACGTTGAATGGGACTACCCGGACTTTCACCTTAGCATGCAATGCTTTGAATGCGCTCTTGTCTCCGGCGGATTGGAGTTGTTGGAAGCGCAAAGCGCGGCATGGCTTGGAGCGGACGACTTGCGTTCTGTCAAATGGCTTCCGGCGGACCAGGCGATTTTGGACAAGGTGGCCGCGGCCTTGTAGCCCGCGCCTTTTGGTCTTGCAAACGATTTTTTGCGGCGCTATCATTTGTTTATGCAAAACATTTTGACGCCAAAGCATTCCACTTACGCAGTTTCGCTTTGTTTTGACGACGCCGTTGCCCAAAGCGTCAAGGCCGTCCAAGAGCGCCTTGCTCAAATTTGCGGAAACAATTTTTTAATCGAACATTCCGTTCCGCCGCACGTCACGCTTGGCGTTTTTCACGCGGAACCCGGCGCTTTGTCCGCTTTGCAAAACGCCTTTGACGACTTTGCAATGTCCGCGCGCGATGTCTTGGGCGGCAAGGGCCTTGATTTGGAATTTGGCGGAGCGGATTGTTTTTTGAACAAGGTTCTTTTTCTTGCGGTAAAAAAAGATTCGCCAAGCTTTGCCTGCGTTAAAAGGCTGAACGAAATTCTCCACCAAAAATTTCTTCCATTATTTGAAGCGGGAGACAACAGAAATTATTTGCCGGAGCGTTGGCTCCCTCACGCGGCGCTTGCCGTAAAGCTTACGCCCATGCAGTTTGAAAAATGCGCCCCGCTTCTTGGGCTTTCTAGCGCTCAAGGCGGCGGCGACAGTTTTGGTCTTGCCACCGATTCTTGTTCCGCGCAAATTGTTTTGCCCCAGTCGGCGCGAGTCGCCGCGCTTTCGCTTGCGCTTTGCAAGCCCTACACGGAACTTTGCCGCGCCGCTTTTTAGTCAGGAATAAATTTTAGGCATCCCGCCGCTTCGTTTTTAGTCTTTAGTCCGTTTGGGTTATCGCGCGCCTCACCCCCGCATCTTTCTTACCGCGGCCGCGCGCTTTAAGGCCACATGCGCCACGATGCAGGCCAAAATCACTAGGCCTCCAAAAACGCTGGACGCGCTGGGGACTTCGCCCGCAAAAAGCGCGACCCAAACCGGGTTCATCATCGGCTCTATCATCGTGATGATTACGCTGCTTAGCGCGGGAACTTTTTCTATTCCGATGGAAAGAAGGACGGCGGGCATTCCTATTTGAAAAACGCCCAGGCACAAGAGGGCGGGATATGACATGGCGCTTTGCGGAAGGCCCGCCTTTGCGATAAAGGGAATCGCGAACAAAAACGACAAGAGGCACGACAAATTCAACGAATCGGAAGGCCGCGTGTTCTTTGCCCGCCGCAAAAAAATCGTGGTTCCGCCGTAAGTCACTCCCGACAAAAGCGCCAAAATGTTTCCGGCCATTTGGCCGCCGCCCAAGTCGCCCCACAAAAGCAAGACCATTCCAGCCAAGATTCCGGCCACGGCGGTGATGTCAATCCAGTCGCTTTTTTCGCCGGCCAAGAGCGGCCCAAAAATTATTATGTAAATCGGATTTGTGTATTGCAATAAAATCGCGTTGGCGGCGGTCGTCATTTTTGTCGCCGGAACAAACAAGAGCATTGTGGCCGCGTAAAAAAAAGCGCCGAGCAAAAGGTTTGTCGTGGCGCGCCAGTCGATTTTTTTGGGCCGCGCTTTTTGGCCTTGCAAACTATTTTTGTCGCTTTGGCGGATAAACAGTTTCGGCGGCCGCCTAAAGGCGATCGTCACCGTCAGCATTCCCAAGAGGCTTCGGATGCCGGCGATGGCCAGCGCGTCCCACTTTATCAACTTTATGACAAGGCCGCCAAAGCTCCACAAGAGCGCGCACAAAGCCAGCGCGGCCACCGGGTTTAGCGCGGCCTTTTTGGTCTGTGACCGTTCCCCGCTGGCGGCGGCCATTTTGGTCTTGCAAGCAATCTCAGCCGCGCCCGCAGTTTTAGGCTTGCATTCGTTTTCAGTCGCGGCAGCGACAGTCTCAGGCTTGCCATCACTTCCCGCCGCGCGCGTTATGGTCTTGCAACCGTTCTCAGTCACGTTCATTCTTCTTTCGCAAACAGCGCCTGAATCTCAAGCTTTTTGTGCTTGCCCTGCAAGTCGCTGGGAAGCGCGTCCAGGAAGCGCCATTTTTTTGGAATGACTACGTTCTCAAAAAAGTCCATCAAAAAGTCGTGGAAGAACATGTTGATGTCAAACTTTTTGGCGCCTTCAAATTTTTTCTTTCCCTCGTCATTAAAGGCGATGGCGGCGGCAAGGTACTGGCGCCTGTCGTTCATCGCGACGACGCAAACGTCGCGGACAAGGCCGGACTGCAAAAGACGGTTTTCCACTTCCGCAAGCGAAACGCGCTTTTCTTCTATCTTAACGATGGAATCCGAGCGGCCCTTCATGATAAAGCGGCCGTCTGAGTGAATGTCAACCAAGTCCGCGGTGGCAAAGCCGGCCGGGTCTTTTATGTAGGGCGACTTTATCACAAGGCAGCCGTCCTCGTTCTTCCAAATTTGCGCGTTGTCAAAGGGCGTCCATTCCAAGCCGTTCTTGCTTTGCCTGTATGCGATGCCGCTCGTTTCGGTTGAGCCGTAAACTTCCACCGGCCAAAAGCCAAAAACCTCGTCTGTCCGCTTGGCCACTTCCGGCAAAAGGACGCCGCCGCTTGTAAAGATAAAGCAGTCGTTCAAGGGAAGCTTTTCTTCCACCTCGTTGGTTCTCTTTAGGAAGGCTGGAACGGCGATAATCATGTAGCGCTCGTCGGTCAGCTTTTCAAACTCGTTGGGAATTTCTATTCTCTTCCTGCGGAACGGAACTCCAGCCGCAAAGGGCAGCGCGATAGTGAACAAAAAGCCGTAGATGTGGTGCTGGCTTACCGTGGCGACCAACTTTCGCTTCTGGAATTCTTCGCCCCACTTGCTGAATACAAACGCGTTGTCTTCGTTAAACTCGGTCATGCGTTGGATTACGTCTTTGGGCTTTCCGGTGCTTCCCGAAGTGAACATGTGGATGCGCGTGTCGTCGGCGACAATTTGCGGCGCGGTCCTTATTTCCTCCTCCGTCGCTTGCGGAGCGTTTTTAAGCAAGTCCGGAATAAAGTCCGAGTCGGAAACTCCTTCCGCGTCGGTAAAAAAGGCGTAGCCCGGCTTTCGCATTTCCTTTAAAAATTCGGGCGTGATGTTCGCCGTAAGCATTACCTGCTTTTTGCATTGCAAAAGAGCGACAAAGGTGACCAAGAAAAACCAATAGTCGTTGCAGTGCAAAATGAACTCGTCGGCCTTCTTGGCGGCGACAACTTTCCTCATTTTGGCGGTGTCGGTCAAAAAGTCCAGCCAAGTTTTGTAAACGCCCTTGCTCCAAGTGTCTTCGTAGCAAAGAACGTAGTCGTCCGCGCGGCTGTCCGCCTTAAATTGCGTGATTGGAATGTAAGCGCCCATTTTTTTGTTCACCCTCTTTCTTACTATAAATTCTATCGCAAAGATAATTCCCATTATTATATACGAAACGCCGCCGTTGTAAACCGCCCAAACGCGCTCGCTTGCCCAAAAAGCAGTCCATACGGCCGCCGCGCTGTTCAACACAAAAAAGCAAAGCCAAACCAGCGTCACCTTTTTGCAATAGGCTTCCACGCGGCCCTTAAATGGCGAGCCCAAAATGCTTTTGTCCTGCAGCGTGGCAAACCTAAAGATTATGTTGGGCGGCGAGGCCAGGCTCATCGCAAAGACAAAGAAAAACGTTCCGCACACCGCCAGCGGATAAAGCTTTAAAAACAAGGCCGAGTTGGTGGCAAAACACGCCGTTCCCGCCAGCAAAAAGAAAATTGAAGAAATTAAATTTTTAGGATTGAGCTTTCTTTTTCCGTCCGCGCCCTTGGAAGCGTTGCCCGTGGCGGACAAAAAAAGGACAAGGGCCAGCGCGACGGCGCATAAAGAAATAATCCTGACTGGCGCTTTGAAAACCGCAAGGAGAACAAAGACCAGTACAGGATATAAGACGCCCGCGATTGCGAGCAAGATTTTCATAATTAGGCGATCAACAAGTCGATTACGTTCTCGACAGTCTTGGCGTTCTTGAACATCTCCGGGTCGATCTGCTTTCCGGGCATGTACTGCTTGATTTTAGAAAGAAGGTCAACGGCGTCGATTGAGTCCAAGTCCAAGTCCTCAAAAAGCTTTGAGTCCATCTTTACGTTGTCCTTTTCGATCTCAAAGTCGCTTTCAAGAACTTCCTGAATTTTCGCGAACAATTCTTCCTTTGTCATTTTGTTTCCTCCGTTTTTTGCGAATTGATGAATTCCGCCAAGGCGTTGACGCTCGCAAAATGCTTTTTGCTGTCCTCGCTTTCGGCGGAAAGTTTTACGTCAAATTTCTTTTTTAACGCCACGCCCAATTCAAGCGCGTCGATTGAGTCCAAGCCCAGTCCGGCTCCAAACAAGGGCTCGTCGTCTTTGATGTCCTCCGGCGTCGTGTCTTCCAATTCCAAGGAACTGATGATTAGCTCTTTTATTTGTTGTTTCAACTTGTCCATACAAGAATAAAATTATAAAGCGCTTTTGGCCCTTTGTCAAGGAACGCCGAACAAGCGAAAAAACTTCGGCCGACAAGCGAATTTTATTTCAAAATTCGCGCTTGTTCCGCAAAAAAGGTGAAAATCGTTATATCTTTTTAGCAAAAAAGCCCTTATAATCTTTAAATACTGAAAAATAGTTATGTTTTTCATAAGGAGGAGATTTATGAAAAAGTCATTGGTACCGGTATTGTTCGCTTTGATTCCGGCTTTGGTTCTCGCCGGCTGCTCAAAAAAAGCTGCCAAAAACGACGGCCCCATCACGCTCTCGGTATGGGAGTCCGACAAAGGCCCCGACGAGTTCATCAAAAAGGCGGGCGAGGCTTATACAAAGACCCACCCGAATGTTACTATTGAATATGTCCACGTGGAACTTGGCGACGCCGCCGGCCAGATCGCGCTTGACGGACCTGCCGGACTCGGACCCGACTTGTTCGCCGCTCCCCACGACAAGCTTGGTGAGTTGGTCAACTCAGGCCATGTCGCCGTCACCGCCAACCCCAACGCCGTCAAGAGCCAAGTTCTCGGCGCCTGCGGCCAGGCTTTGACCTACAACGGAAACATGTACGGCTATCCGATTTCAGCCGAAACATACGCCTTGTTCTACAACAAGGACCTCATCTCAGAAAGCGACCTCCCCAAGACATGGGAAGACTTGGCCGCCTTCTCAAAGAAGTTCAACGCCGCCAACCCCGGAAAGTACGGCTTTGTAATGGACATCGGAGCCGCCTACTACACAATCATCTTCACGACGGCCAACGGAAACCGCTTGTTCGGACCTTCCGGAACTGACACCAGCGACACAAGAATCAACTCAGCCGACTCTGTCAAGGGAATGCAGTTCATGCAAAAGACCTTGCGCCCGGCTTTGAACGTTCCCGCCGCCGACCTTTCAACCTCTATGGCCGACTCAGCCTTCTCTTCAGGAAAGGCCGCCATGCACATCACCGGACCTTGGAACATCAAGCCCTTCGTTGACGCCGGCATCAACTTTGGCGTGGCTCCGCTTCCTGCCTTGCCCGGCGACTCAAAGCCCTGCGCCTCGTTCTCAGGCACTCGCGCCATGTTCGTTTCGGCCTACTCGGAGCACCAGGAAGCCGCCGCGGACTTCGCGCAGTTCCTTCTCACCCCCGAAATGCAGAAGCTCCGCTTTGACATCACTGGAGCCATGCCCGCCATCAACGTAAAGGTCGACAGCCCCTACATTCCGGGCTTCCTCACCCAGCTTGACTACGCCTTCCCGATGCCGTCAATCCCGCAGATGGGCGCCTTCTGGGACGCTATGGGCAACGCTTCCAAGAACATTTGGGACGGAGCCGACGTCAAGAAAGAGCTTGACGCCGCTAACGCCGCCATCCTTGGATTGTAGTAAAAAATTTTTGCCGGAGCCCCGCGCGGGCTTCGGCTTTTTTCTGTTCTTTTTGGAGGAATCATGGCAAATGAATTGCCCGCAGACGGAAGCGCCCTTAAAAAAATAAAAATCGCTTCCCGCTGTTTTATGGGCCTTAGCCACATTCTTTATTTAAGGGAATACGTAAAGGGCTCTTTGTTCGCGGCGCTTGAAATTATTTTCATTTGCCTGCTTCCAATTTCCGTCCGCAAAATCATTCAAATGATTACGCTTGGCGACCCTCACCCGGAGCTTCCGGTCAAGTTGCGCGACAATTCTGTTTTCATGCTTATCGACGGAATGTTGTTTTTGGCTGTAATCGCGATTTTTGTAATCGCCTACGTCATTTCGGTAAAAAGCGCCGAAAAGTCTTACCAAAAATATTGCGCCATAAAGCGCTTTTCAAACCAGAAAAATTCTTTGCAAGAGCTTGTCGGCGGCTCCTTCACCGTCTTGGGCTTGGCTCCCGCCGTCATAATGCTCATCATATTCGTCGTGGTCCCGCTTGTGTTCTCGGTGGCGGTGGCCTTCACCAATTACTCCGCTCCCGACCACATATCTCCGGGCAACACAGTCGACTGGGTCGGCTTTTCAAATTTCAAGACTCTGCTTTCTGGCGGAACCAACTGGTCGGTCGGCTTTGGCCGCGTGGCGCTGTGGACAGTGATTTGGGCTTTTGGCGCCACGTTCACTTGCTACTTCGGCGGCCTCATCATCGCCGTCATGTTGAACGAAGCCAAAATAAAATTCGGCTCTATATTTAGAGTCATATTCATTTTGCCTTACGCGGTTCCTGCCGTAATAACGATGATTACTTGGCGCAACTTGCTCAACGGAACGTTCGGAACCGTCAACCGAACGCTTATGGAGCTTGGCTTGATCAGCCAGCCGATTCCGTGGCTCGGCTCGCCCGTCTTGGCGCAAATAATGTGCAT
The DNA here is from genome assembly GCA_902792795.1 of uncultured Spirochaetaceae bacterium. Taxonomy (GTDB): domain Bacteria; phylum Spirochaetota; class Spirochaetia; order Treponematales; family Treponemataceae; genus Treponema_D. Next base: position 18,185 of record CADBBB010000007.1, read on the forward strand.
CGTCATAAACTTATGGGCGGGATTCGGCTACTTTATGATGCTTTCTATGGGTTCGATGACCGCGATCAACGCCGACCTTTACGAAGCCGCCCGCATCGACGGCGCTTCCGGCGGCCAGGTCTTGCGAAAAATAACTTTGCCGCTCGTCCTCTATCAGACGATGCCGCAAATCATCATGAGCTTCACGCACAACCTCAACAATTTTGGAATCATCTTCTTCCTTACGGGCGGCTCCCCGACGGCCAAGGACAGCTCCACTACGCTCGCCGGCGCGACGGACATTTTGGTCACTTGGATTTACAAGCTTACGATTACGATTCTCAAATACAATTACGCTTCGGTCATCGCGGTTCTCATCTTCATCGTCATGGCGCCCTTCGCCATATTCTTGTTCCGCAATACCCGCTCATATAAGGAGGGCGAACTATGACTTCACTTTCATTGGAAACCAAGACTAGAAATTACAGGACCACGCAATACATCATCAAAGTTTTCATGGTCGCCTTTTTCGTTCTCGTTTCGCTCGCCGTCATTTATCCTATGATTTACGTAATTTCCGGCGCGGTCACTCCGGGAAACTCAATCGCCGACATGGATCCCAAGCCCTTCTCAAAAGGCGTGACGTTTGAGCACTTCAAGTATTTGTTTTTCAAAAGCCAGTACGGTCTCTGGTTTTTGAACACCTTCAAAATCGCGGCGTCAACTTCAATCATCACGATGGTAATCACCGCGCTTTCGGCCTACATTTTTTCGCGCTTTAGATTTACTATTAAACAGCCTTTCTTGATGAGCCTTTTGATTTTGCAAGTCTTTCCGTCTTTTGTCGGAATGATCGCCATCTATGTAATCTTGCTCCGCATCGGCGGCTTGGACACTTTGTGGGGCTTGGTTCTGGTCTATGTCGCGGGAAACATTCCCTACAACGTGTGGATGGTAAAAAGCTACATCGACACGATTCCAAAATCCTTGGACGAGGCCGCCCGCATCGACGGCGCCAGCCACTTTAGAATTTGGGCGACGATTGTAATGCCGGTGGCAAAGCCCATCATAACCTTCTTGGGAATCACGACTTTCACCGGCCCTTGGATGGACTTTGTCTTCCCCAAAATGGTCTTGCGCTCGGTCAACAAGCAAACGCTTGCGTTGGGCTTGTTCAGCTTTGTCACCGACAAAAAGAACGACTTCACGACGTTCGCGGCCGGCTCCTTGATAATCGCCGTTCCCTTTGTAATCTTCTTCATCTTTGGACAAAAGGCGATGATGATGAGCATGGGCGGCGGCGCGGTCAAGGAGTAGAGTCAATGAAAAATATTGCGGTTGGAGCGACGGTTTTGGTAATGGCATTTTGCGCCGCCGGCTGCGCCAAAAAGGCGCGCGTTTACACCGAGGTTCCCAAGCATAATCCGGGAATTTTCATAAAAAAATCCGCCACCGCGCGCTCCGACTTTATCCGCGGCGTGGACGTTTCCACCGTCATAGCGGAGGAAGAAAGCGGCGTAATCTACCGCGACTACAACGGCGAGCCGCAAGACATTTTCAAAACCCTGCGCGAGAGCGGGGTGAACTACATCCGCGTCCGCGTTTGGAACAATCCTTGGACGGACGACGGCCATTCCTTTGGCGGCGGCCACAACGACATCGACACCGCCGTCCAAATCGCAAAGCGCGCCGCCAAGTACGACCTGCCCCTTTTGGTCGACTTTCATTACTCCGACTTTTGGGCCGACCCAAACAAGCAAAAGGCTCCGCGCGCGTGGCAAGAAATGGACATTGACCAAAAGCAAAAGGCCGTCCACGACTTTACCAAAGACTGCCTTAAAAAGTTGGTCGCGAGCGGCGCCGCCATCGGCATGATTCAAGTGGGCAACGAAACTACCACCGGAATGGCCGGCGAAAAAAACTGGATGAAAGTTTGCAAGCTCATGAACGCCGGCGCCTCGGCCGCGCGCGAGGTTTCAAAAAACATTAAGGTCGTCGTCCACTTCACCAACCCCGAAAAGGCCGGAGAGTACGAGCATATCGCGGACATTCTCGCGCACAACAAGGTTGACTACGACGTCTTTGGCACCAGCGACTACCCCTACTGGCACTTGGGAACAAAAAATCTCGCCGCGCTCTTGGACAAAATCGCCGACAAGACAGGCAAGCAAGTTATGGTCTGCGAATTCTCCGCGCCCTACACATACTCCGACGGCGACGACAACGGAAACTCAATCAGCGAAGACTCATACTTTTACGGCGAAAAGCAATACTCGGTCAGCGTCCAAGGCCAGGCCGACGTCATTTACGATTACATAAACGACCTCAGCGCGCTTGGCAAAAAATGCCTGGGCGTCTTTTGGTGGGAGCCGGCCTGGATTCCTGTTCCCGGCGCGAGCCGAGAGGAACGCCAGGCGCTTTGGCAAAAACACGGCTCCGGCTGGGCCTCCAGTTACGCCGCGGCCTACGACCCCGACGACGCCGGAAAGTATTACGGCGGCTCGGCTTGGGACAACCAGGCGCTCTTTGACTTTGACGGAAAGCCGCTCGCTTCCCTTGCCGCCTGGGGCTTGGCCGGCGTCGGCGCCACAACGGACGTCCGCCCGGACTACGCGCAAGCCGTGGAAATTCGCGCCCGCCTCGGCGAGCCGGTAATCCTGCCAAAAGAGGTGGCAGTGACCAACAACGACGGCAGCGCGGCCACAGTTTCCGTCGTTTGGAACGACAAGAGCGACGACGGAGTCCCTGTTTCGGAACTCACTTCGCATGGGCCGCGCGATTACAAGGTTCACGGCGTGGCGGGCGCTTCTGGGGCAGTGACCGATTCTAGTTCCGGCGTTCCGGTTTTGGCGCGCTTTTCCGCGATAGAATTGAACTATATAGAAAATCCTTCATTTGACGAAAAAGACCTTTCGATGTGGGAAATCCAAGACTTAAACAAAAACGCCAACGAGCTTTTTGTCGTGGACAAGGCCGACGACGCCAAGAGCGGAACAAAGGCCCTGCACTGGTGGTCGGAAAAGGCGGTCCACTTCACCGTACGACAGACCGTAAAGGGGCTCAAGCCCGGCGTTTACAAGGCTTCCATGCAAATCCACGGCGGCGACAACGGCCCCCGCGAACAGCAGGAAATCTTCTTGTTCGCGGCCAGCGGCGGCCAAAACTACAAGGCCTACACATTCACAGACGGCTGGCGGAACTTTTTCAACCCCGCGATTCCCAACATTGTCGTAGGCGGAGACGGGGAATGCGTCGTCGGCGCAGACGTTTCGGGCCTTCCAGGCTCATGGGGCAGCCTGGACGACTTTGTCCTGACGCCTCTGCGCTAGAAAATACATTTGTAGAGCCTAAATTTTCCTTCAACTTGCCGCAAAAAGGCGCGGCAAGCGGTTTCAAAACGCCCAAACAAGCCAAAAAAGCGGCTTTAGGGCGTTTTTTTAAATTTTTTTTACGAATTTTGTTGACAAACTTTAAAAACAGAGTGATAATAGGAATATGAAAAGGGAAACCGATTGCCTTGACAGTCGCTCCCGGTTATTTTATTAAATCATATATCCTGGAGGAAATATGAAGAAAAGTCATGTTATTGTTGCATCGGTAGCCGCCGCTGCAATGCTTCTTGTAACAAGCTGCGGAAAAGCTGGAAGCAAAGAAGAAGCGAAGAAATTGGTCGTTTGGTCTTTCACAGACGAGCTTCAGACAATGATCGACAAGTACTACAAAGTCGACCGCCCCGATGTCGAGATCGAGTACTCGCTCACTCCGACAGACCAGTTCCCCAACAAGTTGGACCCCGTTTTGGCCTCAGGCAACGGCGCTCCCGACGTTTTCGCCTTGGAAGACGCTTTCGTTCGCAAGTATGTTGAACAGGGCGACAAGCTCATGCTCGACTTGACGGACGTTTACAACGAAGTTAAGAACAAGATGATTCCGTATCCTGCCGAAGTTGGTATGAAAGACGGAAAAGTTTACGGCCTTTCTTGGCAGGCTTGTCCTGGCGCCTACTTCTATCGCCGCTCATTGGCCAAGAAGTACCTCGGATCTGACGATCCCGCCACAGTTCAGAAGGCTTTCGCCAACTGGAAGACATTCCTCGACACAGCCCGCGCCCTCAAGAAGGCTTCTGGCGGAAAGTGCGTTATCCTTTCTACAACTGGCGACTTGTTCAAGCCGTTCCAGGGCGCCCGCAAGGGACCGTGGATCCAGGGCGGAAAGTTGGTCGTAGACCCCGCCATGGAAGACTACATGGAAATGGCCAAGACTCTCAAGGACGAAGGACTTGAAGGACGCCAGGGACAGTGGTCAGAAGGCTGGTTCGCCGGATTCAAGGGCGAGCTCAAGGACGAAGCCGGAAAGCCGGTTGAAGTGTTCGGAACATTCTTGCCCACATGGGGACTCCACTACGTTCTTAAGCCCAACGCTGGCAACACAGCTGGCGACTGGGGCATGATCGCTGGACCCGCTCCCTACCGCTGGGGCGGCACTTGGGTTGGCGCCTACAAAGGAACAAAGGTTCCCAAGTTGGCCAAAGACTTCATCAAGTACGTTGCCACAGACGACGGATTCTTGACACGCTGGGCCAAAGACACAGGCGACGTTGTTTCTAACAACAACGTTATCAACGCCATCAAAGACACATACAACGAGCCGTTCCTTAACGGACAGAACCACTACGCTGAGTTCGCCGCCATGGCCAACAACGTAGACGGAAAGCTCAACCAGGGAACAGACCAGGCCATCGAAGGATTCTGGGGCGAAGCGGTTGGCTCATTCGTAAACGGCGAGAAGTCTAAGGCTGAAGCCTTGGCCGACTTCAAGAAGCACGTTGCTGACGAGCTTGGATTCTAATCCAAACCACAGTTAAGATTTCAGTCCGCTCTTTTGGGCGGATTGAAGTCGCAAACAGGGCGCAGGAAGATTAATCAGCGCGATTTGTCGGACTGCGCCCTTTTTTTAACTTAATTTTGCTAAAAATAAAAACAAAAAATTATTATTGATGTTTTTTCTGTGATTCCCCCCCTCAAGCGACGGATTCACAAAACGGGTTTTTTAGGAGAAAAACATGCCTTTATTGAAAACTAAAAAAGCGAAAGGATCCGAAGCGCGTCTTGCAAAATACGGCGTGTTCTTTGTTCTGCCCTTCCTTTGCGTTTACGCAATATTCAATTTGTGGCCGACATTGTACACGATTTTGCTTTCGTTCACAAACCTCCAAGGCTTCAACACCTTGGGCAGCCCCGAAACGCAGTTTGTCGGCGCCGCCAACTTTGCCGCCCTTGTAAAGGACCCGAACTTTTGGGGCGCTGTTATCAACACGTTCATCATGTGGGGCTTCAACTTCGCTCCGCAGTTGGGAATCGCCCTTATTTTCGCGGTTATCTTCACCGATCCTGGAATGAGCGGGCTTAAAGGAAAGAACGCTTTCCGCGCGATTTTCTATCTTCCAAACTTGCTTACGGCGGCCTCGGTAGCCATTTTGTTCCGAAGCCTTTTTGCATATCCGATTGGACCTGTAAACCAATTCTTCACAAAGATTGGAATTCAGCACGAATTTACCCAAGCATCAGGCGAGGTTATTAAAGAAGGCCTTAACTTCTTCCGCAGCCCCGCTTGGTCTCGCGGAATCGTTTCCTTCATCCAGTGGTGGATGTGGTGCGGCCAAACCTTGATTATGTTGATGGCGGGAATCACTTCAATTTCTCCGTCATTGTATGAGTCGGCCGTTGTCGACGGCGCCACCCAGCGCCAGCAGACATGGTACATCACGCTTCCGCTTTTGCGCCCGATGATGCTCTTCTTGCTCGTAACTTCAATCATCGGCGGCATGCAGCTCTTTGAAATCCCCTTCTTGCTGACCGACATGCGCGGCGGCCCGGATTACAAGATTAGAACGATGGTTCTGTACATGTACAATACCGCTTTCCAGAACAAGAACAGGTATGGATACGCTTCGGCGATCGCCATGGGCGTATTTATAATCACAATGTTCTTCTCTGCGTTGGTATTCTTCTTTATGCAGGATCGATCGGAGCCCAAGGGCAAAAAGTAGGAGGAAAGAAATGGATTATAAAGCGGCTAAAACTGCCAAACAGAGCGTAGTTTACTTTTTCATGGTTCTGTTTATTTTGATAGCGGTCATCCCGGTTTGGTTGATGCTTGTCAACGCCACCCGCACGACCGAAGAGATTAACGCCGGCGTAACCTTGTTGCCCGGAAAGAGTCTCATCAACAACTGGAACATTTTGATTACAACCGGTTCCGGCCTTAAAGTGGCCGCCGGCGGACGCTTGATTGACGAGCTCAACAAGCACATCAATCAATATGCCGGAAAATTCGCCAAAATCGGCGACTGGATCATCTTCTTCAAGGCTGGTAAATTCCAGATTTGGCAAGGCTTCCTTAACTCGGCCATAATCGCGATTTTCTCAACCGGCTTGAACGTTTACTTCTCGTCTTTGACAGCCTATGCCTTGCACGTATACCGCTTCCGCGGACGCGCCTTCATCTGGGCTTTCATCATGTTCGTTATGATGATTCCGGCTTCGATTTCGTTCGTCGGTTTCTATCAGTTCATGTCAAGCATCCACTTGGTCGACAGCTTCATACCGTTGATCATTCCGGCCATAGCCAGCTCCGCGACAGTTTTGTTCATGCGACAGTACATGGCTTCGGTTCTTTCATTGGAATTGATCGACGCGGGCCGCATCGACGGAGCGGGCGAGTTTAGGATTTTCAACCAAATCGTTCTACCAATCATGTCGCCGGCCTTGGCCACCCAGTCAATCTTTGGCTTTGTAGGCTCTTGGAACAACTTTGTAACTCCTATGATTTTGCTCCAGACCGACAGCAAGAAGACTTTGCCGATTTTCGTTCAGTTGCTTCGCGGCGACATTTACCGAACGGAGTTCGGAGCCATCTATATGGGTATCGCGGTTTCGCTTGTTCCGATTATCATCTTCTACTGCTTCATGTCGCGCTTCATCATAAGCGGCGTTTCAATGGGCGGCGTCAAAGAATAAACTTTATGAACGGGCCGGCGTTTTGGCCGGCCCTTTTTTTTGAGGAAATAAAAATGTCCAAAGTGAACAATCCTATTTTGACCGGCTTTCACGCCGATCCTTCTATTTGTTATGTGAACGGCGAATACTTCATCGCCAATTCAACTTTTGAATGGTATCCCGGCGTTGAGTTGCACAGGTCCAAGGATTTGGTTCACTGGACAAGCGTTCCGTCGCCGCTTAGCGAGGAACGTCTTTTGAACATGGCGGGCAACATTGAGTCCTGCGGAATTTGGGCGCCCTGCCTGTCATATTCAGAAGGAAAATTTTGGCTCATCTACACAAACGTCCGCTCTTGGAACGTTGGCCCGTGGAAGGACACGCCCAACTTTTTGACTACGGCCGAAAACATCGAAGGCCCTTGGTCGGATCCGGTTTTCTTGAATGCGTCCGGCTTTGACCCGTCGATGTTCCACGACGACGACGGCCGCCACTGGTATCTCAACATGGAATGGGACTACCGCAAGGCCGGCGGCAACCACATAGACGGCGCGCCCCAGTTTACCGGCATTTTGTTGCAGGAATACAGCGCCACAAAAAAGCGCCTTATCGGAAAGCCCAAAAAGATTTTTAATGGCAGCGACATCGGCATGGTGGAAGGAACCCACCTTTACAAGAGGAACGGCTGGTACTACATAATTAGCGCGGAAGGCGGAACAAGCTACGAGCACGCGATTACCGTTGGCCGCTCAAAGAGCATTTTTGGCCCTTACGAATTGCATCCTACAAATCCGCTCATTTCCGCTTACAGGCATCCGGAACTTAAGATCCAAAAGTCCGGCCACGGCCAATGGGCGGAAGGTTCGGACGGAAAGACATACTTGGTTTACTTGTGCGGCCGCCCCTTGCCCGGCACGCTCAACTGCCCGCTTGGACGCGAGACAAGTTTTGCGGAAATCAAATGGCAGGACGACTGGCCGTGGGTGATGCAGCCCGACGGAAGCTTGCGAAACACCCCGCCGGATTATGTTGAAGTTCCCGGAAACGCCGAGCTTCTTCCCGGCGAAAAAGACCGCAATGTGGTCGGCAAGCGCGCCGACGAGTATTGCCGCGTGACAAAATATACATTCAACGACACAGACTTTTTGGCCGACTTCAAGACCTTGCGCTTTCCTATTTTTGGAAAGAAGAGCAAGCGCTTTAGCCTTGACGCGCGCAAGGGCTTTTTGAGAATCGTCGGCGGCCAGTCTCCGATTTCCACCTATGAGCAAGGAATTCTTTGCCGCAGGCAGACGGACTTTGTCTTTGAGGCTGAGACCAAAATGGAATTCAACCCGACATACTTCCAGCACTTGGCCGGATTGACATACCGCTACAGCGAGACCACGCAGTACAACCTTTGCGTCACTTACGACGAGGAGCTGGGCCGCGTTATTCAGTTCCAGTCGTTTATGCTCGGCGAATATAGGGAAGGCCAAAAGGCGCCGATTCCCAATGACGGCCCGATTTGGCTCAAGGTGAGCGCCAACTACGACCGCGCCAACTTCTCTTATTCCACAGACGGAAAGACTTGGCGCATGATTAGGCCGGAACTTGACGTGAACAAGCTTTCCGACGAATACGGCGGAATGGGCTTTACAGGCGCCTTTGTCGGAATGTTCTGCGTGGACATGGCTGACTACGCCAACTACGCGGACTTTGAGTACTTCACCTACAGCAAAGGCGAATGACAACGTGATTACAATATATGATTTGGCCAAGCAAACTGGTTTTTCCGCTCCCACGATTTCCAAGGCCTTGAACGGCAACGGAAAGTTGAGCGAAGAAACGCGCCAAATCATTCTTGACGCCGCCAAAAAAGCCGGCTACACGGCCAATATGGCCGCAAAGGCCTTGTCGACCAAACATTCGCGCCTTATAGGCGTCATTTTGGAAGACGTCGCCATGAAGCGGGGTTTTGAACACCCCCTTTTTGGCGGCCTTTTGAACAAGTTCCGCCATGAGATAGAGATGGCGGGCTACGACCTTTTGTTCCTCTCAAAGCATTTTAACGACGGAATGTCCTACATCGACCATTGCCGCTACCGCGACGTGGAGGGCATTTTAATTGTAAATCCGATTGACGACGACCCCGAAATGAAGACCTTGGGCGCTTGCGGAATTCCGTGCGTTAGCGCCAACGAGTTCATTCCCGGCGTGTGCGCGGTTATAAGCGACAACGAGACCGCCGGACGGAGAGCCGCCCGCGAGTTTTACGAGGCCGGCCACAGAAAGATCGGCTTTTTGGGCGCGCCCTTTAGGGAAAATTCGCCCGCCGCTTTGGAGCGCTACAAGGGCTTTAAGGCGGAAATAGAGGCTTACGGCCTTGAATTTGACGAGCGGTATTTGGAAGTTTGCGACGCTTGGTGGGACCAGGCCGGCTACGATGGCATGAAAAAACTTTACGAGCGCTGCCCCGACATAACGGCGGTCTTTATTGTTTGCGACGCGCTGGCCTTTGGCGCGATGAAATACCTTCTTGAAATTGGAAAGACAATTCCCGACGACATAAGCGTGATAGGCTTTGACGACGACACGACGGTTTTAAAGGCCGCCCCCATGCTGAGCACTTTTAGGCAGGACCGCGACAGGATAGCGCAATTGGCCAGCGAAGTGCTTTTGCAGGAAATAGCGGGAATTCCCGGCCCCGAAGTTGTCCGCGTTCCGGCAGAATATATAAGCCGCGCGAGCGTGCGCCGCTTTGTCCACGTTCCGCAAATGGGTTTTATATCCTAATTTGTGAAAACACTTTTCCTATTGAGTCGTGGATGGCTAGGTCGGCCTTGGAGTCGGCGGCGGTCTCGGACTTGTTTATCAAAACCAATTTGTTTCCCCTAAAATAGTTGATGAGGCCGGCGGCGGGGTAGACCACAAGCGAGGTTCCTCCAATAATCAATGTGTCGGCGGCGGCGATGGCTTGGACGGCGCCGTTTATCACGTTGTCGTCAAGGCCTTCTTCGTAAAGGACAACGTCGGGCTTTACCAGGCCGCCGCACTTGGCGCAGCGGGGAAGGGTGTCGGGCGAGGTGCCTGAGTTGGCGATAAAGTCTATGTCGTAAGGAGCGCCGCACTTCATGCAAAAGTTGCGCAGGGTGGAGCCGTGCAGTTCATAAACTTTTTGGCTTCCGGCTGCTTGGTGCAGGCCGTCAATGTTTTGGGTGACGACGGCCAAAAGTTTCCCGGCTTTTTCCATTTCGGCCAATTTTAAGTGGGCCGCGTTGGGCTTGACGCCCTTTATGATGAGCTTTTCGCGATAAAAGCGGTAGAATTCCTTTGGGTCGGCGTCAAAAAAGGAGCGGCTGATAATTGTTTCGGGCGGATACTTCCATTTTTGGCTGTAAAGGCCGTCCTGGCTTCTAAAGTCGGGGATTCCGCTCTCCGTGGAAACGCCTGCGCCGCCAAAAAACACGATTTTGTTGGAACCGTCGATGATTTTTTGAAGTTCTTCTATCTGATTGCCCATGCCAATATTGTACAACATTTCGTGTTGTTTTGCTAGTGGAAATATTTACTGCGCTCTCGCGAGCGCGACTGGCAATAGCGCGCTTTAAGCAAAAAGTAAAACAAAAACGCGGGCAAGAGAATAATTTGACAAAAATTCATTGTGCGTATATAATAAGAAAATAGTTTAATTGGCGCTTTTGCTTTTTGGAGAGAAGGTATGAAGAGACTTTGTTTGGTTGCCGCCGCGGCATTTTTGGTTTGCGGACCGTTGATTTCTTGCAAGAAAGGAACCGTTGAGGAAAAAGAAATCACGCTTGTCATGGCGGAAGTCAATCCGGCGGAAACAATCGCCGGACAGATGGACCAAGCCTTTAAGCAAAAGGTTGAGGAGCTTAGCGGCGGAAAGATAAAAATAGACTTGCAGTGCTCCGGCATTTTGGGCGACGTGGATTCCGTCGTCGCCTTGATGATGAAGCCCCACAGCACTATTCACATCCACAGAATGTCCGCCGTAAACATGGCCAGCTACGGCTGCTCGCAGTCTTCTTTGTTGGGAATCCCCTACACGTTCGCGAGCAAAGAGGCTTTTTGGAAATTCACCAAGTCCGACATCGCCCAAGAAATTTTGGACGAGCCCGTGGAGATTATGGGCATGAAGGGGCTCTTTTACGGCGAGGAAGGATTCCGCCACTTCTTTTCAACGACAAAAATCACCGGCGTAAAGGACTTTGAAGGCCTTAGCGCCCGCGGAACCAACGACGTGGCCATGCAGGGTCTTTTGGCCGGCCTCAAGACCAAGAGCGTTCCGGTAAACTACGCCGACCTTTACGCCAAGCTGCAAACCGGCGTGATAAGCGTGGCCGAGCAGCCCATCGCCAATTATTTGGCCAACCATTTTTACCAGGTTGCCCCCTACATGATTTTGGACGGACACACGCTGGGCGTTATGGAAACCATCATCACGATGGAAGTCTGGAATTCTTTGAGCGAACGCCAGCAAAAGATTTTGCTTGAGGCCGGAAAATACGCCAGCGAATTTTGCCGCAAGATTTCCCGAGACGAGGAAGACAAGGTCAAGGCGCAGCTGGTTAAGGAAGGCGCCACGATTACGGAAGTCAAGGACATTCGCCCCTGGCAGGCGGCTTGCGCCGACGTTGTCAAGGAAGCGTCCAGCGTGGATCCCGCGCTGTATGAAAAAATGCTCAGCTTTTCAAGGAAGTGATGAAACACGAGGCTCCGCGCGGCGTAAGCATAAGTCTGGTAAACCTTTTCTTTACCATTCTTACCGCAATAGTATTTTGCTTTATTCTCATAATATCCAACAACGTCAAAAAGCGCTTTGACGCGGTAAACGAGGCGTTGGACAAATTCATCATTTGCCAGCAAAGTTCCGCAAAAATAAGGGAGGCCGCGGACTATTTGACCGACCAGGCGCGCCTCTTTGTGGTGACCCACAAGCACGAATACGCGGACGCTTACATAAAGGAATTGCAGGAAACAAAGCGCCAGGAGCAGGCGATGGAGGCTTTGGAAAGCGTTTGCTCCAAGAGCGACTTGGCCTTGCAGCGCCTTAAAATAGCGCTTGAGCAGGCCCAGGGCCTTATGGACATGGAAAAGTACGCCATGCGCCTTGCCTTTGAGGTCATTGGCAACGTAAAGATGCCCGAACAAATCGCGGACATTCCGATCGCGGACAAGGACAGGGGCGACAGCAAGGCCAAGCTGCAGGAAACCGCCGTGAACAATTTGTTTGGCGACGGCTACTTGATTTACAAAATGCGCATTAACGTCAACTGCCAGCTTACGGTCGCGGCGATCGAGCAGCAGATAAAGAAGGACTTGAACGTAAACGCCGAGGAGCTTGGCCACAACATCAGCCGCCTGCGCGTCCTCTTCCTTGTTTTGCTCATAGTGAACATTTTCATATTTGTGGCGTTTGGATATCTTGTCATTGTTCCGCTGGGAAGATTCAAGGCTTCCATCCAACAGGACAAAAAGCTCAACGTCATCGGCTCGCTGGAATTCAAGAGCCTTGCCGAAAGCTACAACGAAATTTACGAAATCAAGGCCCAAAACGAAAGGTCTTTGCTTAAAAAGGCGGAATATGACGGCTTGACCGGAATTTTGAACCGCCGCGCCTTTGACCAAATTTGCAAAAGTTCCACCGAAAAAAGGCAAAAAATCGCGCTTTTGCTGGTGGACATGGACAACTTTAAGGGCATAAACGACAATTTTGGCCACCTTGGCGGCGACAACGCGCTAAAGGCTTTGGCAAAAGCGCTTAAGGAAACCTTTAGAGAGAGCGACTATGTGGCGCGCGTTGGCGGCGACGAATTTGCCGCCATTTTGCCCGACTGCGAGCCTGTGGCCAAAGACGCGATAAAGCGGAAAATCGCTTCCATAAATGAAAAACTTTCACTGCTGGACGAAAAGCCGGTAAGCGTCAGCGTCGGCGTGGCGTTTTCCAGCTGCGGATTCACCAAGGAACTGTACGACAAGGCCGACAAGGCCCTTTACGCCGTCAAGGAAAAGGGCAAGCGCGGCTGCGAGGTCTGCGAGTTCTAAGCCTTCCAAATCTAACAAAATTTTAATGAATTCCCAAAATTAAACCGATATTTAAAGCGGAAAACCAGTTATTGGGCAAATTTTTGACGAATTTGTTTGACAAAATCTCGAAAATGTCTAATAATTAATATGGAAAATTGGGAGTATTGTCGGCTGTTGGTGGGGGCGAGGGCGGCCGGCGATCCGCATTTAAAATGGGCAAAATTATGAAAAAAACTTTGTTGAAATTTGGACTTTCTCTTCTTGTGTTCGCCGTGGGCGCCTCATTGTTCGCGCGCGACGTTACCGAGCGGGCTGTTGAAAACATGAACAGCTGGCAGGAGAATTTCGACATTAACGAAAAAAAAGGCAAGTACAACGTCATCGTTACCGCCAAGGACAAGGGCGGAAACACAACCTTTGGCGGCCCCTTCAACATTTACATTGACCCAAAATCCGATTTGCCAATAATCGGCATAACAAACCCTGAGCCCAACTTGCGCGTTCCCGGCAATCTAAATATTGTAGGAACTTGTATTGACGACGACGCGGTGGATTACGTCGAATTGATTCTTGACGGCGGCGAGCCGGTTCGCGCTAAGGGAAAAGAATTCTGGTCGTATTTTCTTGACACAAGCCCGCTCGAAGAAGGCAACCATACAATCGAAGCTTACGGCGTGGACATAAACGGCGTCCGCGGCGAGTCGGTCAAGCATGTTTGGTGCTTGGACCGCAAGGAGCCGTTGAGCGCCGTGACCAACCAAACGATGGGAACATTGGTGAGCGGAACCGTTCACTTTGAGGGAACGGTAGAAGACGGAAACGGCGTCACCGCGATGGACTTTTCGGTTGACGAAGGCGCCAGCTTCCAGGACATAAAGCTTAAGAAAAGCAACAAAACGGGAACTAACGCCACATTCAGCTTCAACTTGGACACAAAAAAATTGCCCGACGGCCCCGCCGTCATGTGGTTCTTTGCGCACGACAGCCAGGGCTCCATCGGCTTTTATCCCTTCCTGCTTTTTGTCGACAACACAAAGCCAAAAATCAACATCGCTTTTCCGCCGGAAAAAACTCCGGTAAAGGGAGCCTTTGCCGCGGCGGGTTCCGCCAACGACATTGTGGGCCTAAAGTCTATGACTTGGGAATACAATGGAAAGAAGGGCGAATTTGAAATCATAGCCGGAAACCCCTATTGGGTCGTCGAATTTCCCGACGCAAAGGGCAACAGGAACGGAAAGCTTACGATTACCGCCGTGGACACCGCCGGCAACGTGAGCTCGGAAAGCCGCAATATTGAGATTGACGCCAACGGAGACAAGCCGATTGTCGCGATTGACTGGCCCAGGGCCGGAATGAACTACGGAAAGCCCGAAGAGCTTTTCGTGCGCGGCCTTGCAACGGACGACGACAACGTAAAGGCCGTCCGCGTTGTTTTGGACGGAAGCGAAATCGGCGTCATCGAGACCCAGGGCGCCTTTTACAAGAGCTTGATTGAGACAAATAGCCTGGGCGGCGGAACGCACAAAATTTCTGTAAGCGCGATTGACATTTACGACATAGAGGGGCCGGCGACAACGGTAGAATTTAAGGCCACCGGCGAAAAACCCTATTTTAACGGAATAAAGATTGCGGGCGGCGCAGGCGCCGGCCCCCTCTTTTACGGTCAGGAAATCAGTCCTGAGCAGGGCGGAAACATTGAGGTGGAGGCGGGAACAAGCGCGGGATTCTCAAACGCTTGGTTCGCTTTTGGAAAGGCCGGAACGACGCTGGAACAGCAAAGCGTCGCGGTCGGAGCCAACGACTCAAGAAAAGTTTTCTCAATTCCTATAAGCGCGCTTCCTTGGGGAGCGGTGGAATTGAAATTCCATGTAGCGGACACGCTTGGACGCGAGGCGGATTATTCAACTTGCGTTTACGTTTCAAACCTTACCGACATAAAGGCGATTCCCGGTTTTGAAATCGAGCAAAAGATTGAGGACGAGCGCGCCACCGCCCAAATCACCAGCGTTGGCGGAATGGAGTTCGCGCCCGGAATGCGCTTGATTATGGACAAAGATCCAAAGGGCGCGCCTGTCGAGATGGTTGTTGACATCAACGCGGTTGAGAACGCCGTGGTAAGCTACAAGTTCTGGGGACCCGCCCGCGCCGGAGAGAAGGAAGTTTACGAAGGAAGAGTGGCGCAGGTTGTTAGGCCGGTGAAGGGAGAGCCAGCCCAGCGCGCCGTCATAAACATGGCCGGATTCCCCGCGCGCGCCACAAACGTTGAAATCACTTTGTCGCTCGGAAAAGATTACACAAGAAAATTTGGCGGACAAATTTTGATCGCGCGCGAGCATGATTCCGACGACATAGAGGACTCAAAGAAAATTTACTGGGTCACGGACGGCGACACTTATTACAGCGACGAGTCCAAGGCCTACATTTTGCCCCACAAGACTTTGACCGCTTACGTCAACGCGCCCGGCCCGATAACCGCGAGCGTCGTGGGCGCCATAGCCGGAATGAATGTTTCGGTTGACGGCAAAGTTGTCACCCTTTCTTGCGACAACGGCGGAAACTACAGGGGAGTCCAAATCCGCGCGGTTGACGCCGACGGAAAGAGCTACACAAGCCCCGCCGTCAATTTGGTCGTCAGCGAAGACGGTCCGGCCTTTGACATGAAGCTTCCCGAAGGCTTTGCCTGGGTCCGCAATTCAATTCGCGTCCAAGGAACGGCGGCGGATCCTTCCGGCATCGTTCAGCTTGAATACTCTGTTGACAACGGCGAAAATTGGAACGTCATTCCGTTTAGAACCGGCGCCCAAAGCGTGAACATTTACGTTGACATAAACATTGAGTCGCGCGACGAAGGCTTGATTCCGCTTGACATACGCGCCAAGAACGCTTCCGGCTTGATGAGCTATTACAGAACCGCCGTTTGCAAGGACGTCACGCCGCCGGAGGCCAAGATTGTTGTTCCGGAAGCGGAAGCGGTCTTGAACGGCATCAACACTATAGCGCTTTTGACCAGCGACAACGGCGCCTTGGCCAAGACCGAGTACGGCTCTCCGACATCGCGCGACGGCCGCGCGGGCGTGCGCCGCAGCCCCATTCCTCTTACGGTTTTGCCGCACACGATTGTGGGCGACGACGACTTGGCGCTTGACCAAACAATGTCGTTCATTGTCACCGACGGCGCCGGAAACGAAACAAAGATTGAAGAATTTGAATTTAAGGTTGACCGCGAAAGCGATTTGCCGGTCGTGCAAATTCAGCTGCCGTTTGAAAACCAAGTCATCACAAAGGACTTCACAATTTCCGGCGTTGTGCTTGACGACGACGGCCCTTGCATGGTCGCCTACAGAATTGACAAAGGACCCTTCCGCCCGGTCGGCGGCGAGCCCGGATACAGCTTTAAGATTGACATTCCGATCAGCCAGATGACGGACAACGAGCACACAGTCTTTATGTACGCCATCGACATTAACGGAGTTCGCGGCCGCACCGTCGAGCAAAAGTTCCGCGTGTCGCTTGCCGAGCCTGTTTGCGAAATGACGGCGCCCGACATCAACACTACGCAAAAAGAAATTGTCACCTTGCGCGGAAAGGCCAGCGACGAAAACGGAATCAAGAGCGTGGAAGTTTCTCTTGACAACGGCAACAGCTACAACTTGGCCGAGGGAACGACCAATTGGAGCTACACCTTTGACACCCGCGTTCTTCCGGACGGAACTCACGTCGTCTTTGTGCGCACGACGGACAACTACGACATAACTTCATTGTATTCTTCTCAAATCAACACCGACAACACCAAGCCCGAAATTAACTTGGAGCTGCCGCTTGACGACTCGCAGACTTCCGGTCCGCTTTTCTTCTCCGGCTTTACGCTGGACAACATCAGCTTGGAAGAGCTGACCCTTACGATTACAAGCCTTGACGGCCGCGCGGTGCCGGCGGCGTTCCGCAACCGCAAGATGAGCGTTGACCGCGTCATTACAGAGACGATTGACTTGACTCCGCTTGAAAACGGCCTTTATAACGTCAAGCTCACCGGCGTTGACGCGGCGGGCAATGTGACCAGCGTTAGCCGCAACATCACTCTTGACAAGAGAATCGCGGCGGCCAACGTTGACATTTACTATCCGCTCAACGGCGAGCGCAAGCAGGGCGCCTTTACGATTATTGGAGCCGTGCGCGCGGAACGCAAGATTGAAAAATTGAATTTGTTCTTTGACGGAAAGAACGTGGCGGAAACTGTTCCGAGCGAAACAAACTATTACAAGTTCCCGATTGACCAAGGCCAGTATGAGGAAGGCTTGCACAAGTATTATGTCCAGGCCACGCTCGAAGGCGGCGCCACAATCAATTCCATCACGCAGACCGTGGACTACAACGCCTACGGACCGTGGATTAGAATCGACAACTTTGACTACGGCGACTTTGCCTACGACCGTCCAACAATCAAGGGAACGGCCGGCTTCTCCATCAGCGACGCTGAAATCATCGCCTCAAAGAAGAAGGGCGGCAAGGACCTTAAGGAAGACATTGACAGCCGCAAGGTTGAAAGCGTTGACCTGAGCTTGAACAACGGAAGGACGTTCACTCAAATAAGCAAGAGCGGCAAATGGTCTTACCGCATTGAGAACGACGACTTGGCCGAAGGCTACCACTTCCTCTTGATAAGGGCGAGAATGGCCAACGGTGAAATAGCCGTCACCCGCTGCATCGTGCAAATTGACAAGACCGCTCCCTTTGTGCGCATCATCGCGCCTGGCGTTGGCGGACATTACAACCAAAACTTGGTCTTTAGCGGCTTGAGCAGCGACGACGTTGGCCTTAGCAGCGTTACGCTGGCCTTGCGAAAGGGCGACAAGAGCAGCTACGGCGTTCCTAAATTCATACAGGGCTTGTATGTGGACGCGAGCGTTTGGGGCGCCACGCTCTTTGACCTTGGCGTGGGCTTGACGTTCTTTGACGACAACGTGCGCTTGCAGTTCAACTTTGGACAGTTCACCCAGCAGCAGCGCGAAATATTCATGCCGGGCAGCGACATGCGCTACGGCGGAAACGCGATTCTTGGATTTAAGATTATCGCCAACGTGGCCAACTTGCCCTTTGGCTGGATGTTTGGCCACGACTGGGACTGGCTCAGCGCCAACTTCGCGCTTGGAGCGAGCTTCAAGTACTTCAACGAGTCCGCTTCTGGAAGCGGACAGATGCTCAGCGCCGTAATTTCTCAAATAGAATTCCCGCGCATGAGTTTCCCCAAGTGGAAGTGCTTCAAGGTTCTCAGCGCTTATACAGAATTCCAATTGTGGTTCATTCCAACCGACACCACGGGCGTAAACATTGACCGCGTTGTGTTCCAGACATCGTTTGGCGTAAGGGCCAATGTATTCTAACGGAGGCGGATTTATGAAAATGTCTTTTAAATCGGCATTGAAGAAAACCGGACTTTCTCTTTGCGCGGCGGCGGCCGTGTTGTTATGGTCAACTTGCGACGTTGGTTTGGGCGAAGCGGTTGACACGATGGCGCCTACTGTCAGCGTCACAGCTCCCGCCGCCTCCGCCGTTTGCGCCGGTTCCGTCGTGATAAGCGGCGACTGCGCCGACGACAAAGGCATCGCTTCCGTAAACATTGTAGTAAAAAACATTTATACCGGCGACAAGTACGAGTATTCCGCGGAAATCTCCAAGGACATGAAGAGCTGGACAAAGACCATAAACGAGCTTGCCGCCAACGCCGGCTATCCGCTTGTTGATGGCTCTTACACCGCCGATGTGACCGCGATTGACATTTACGGCCGTTCCAGCGGAACTTCCAGCACGGCCTTTGACATTGACAACACCGAGCCAATTTTTTGCGTAACAAGCCCGGCCACTTTTGACATAAGCGACCCAAGAAAATACGGCCGCTCCGTGACCATAAGCGGCGAGATTGCCGACGACCACGACATAGCCAAGATGGACATCCGCGTTTTTAGAACTGACGCGGCCGGTTCCAATCCTGTGGAAATAACCAGCCAATTGGCCAAGACGACATTCACCGACTTTGAAACCGCCGGCGGAACGACTGTCTACATCGCCAAATATTTTGAAGGCGCCAACGTTCCCACGGACGCGCAAAGCGACGACTACAAGCTTTACAAAAACTACATGGCCATTTACGGAGACGCCGAGCTTGGAACCGACGTTTACATTTACATCGTTCCCACCCTCACAGACGCGGCCGGAAACACAAGCTTGCAAAGCTATATTTCTTCGGACGTAAAAAAGGTGATTGCCGGCGCCTGCGGAGTTGAAACTACGATCGACTCCTTGCAGACCGCGCAGTTGATGAAGATTTACAACGGAACTTACACGCTGGGCGAGCTTAACGACGAGCAAAAGAAAAAGGTCGTGTCCATTTTAAAAGGAACTTACAAATTGCAGCCCGGCGACAAGGCCTACTACTGCCAGTATGACGACAAGGACGAAAACAAGCGCAGCCCTTACGCGGCCGACGTGAACTCAAACAACAGCCCAACTTACGACTTTAACGGCTACGAAACTCCGACAGCCAATTCGGAAGGCTGGGTGGGCGTGAACACAGGCGGAACGATTACAATCACATTGAAGGCCGGCCGCGACGACTGGGGCATTTTGCCCAACAGCCTGGAAGTGAATCTTTACGAGTATGACGCGCTGGAACCGGACCACAAAAAGCGCGAGAATCCTGGCGATGACCCTAAGATTGTCTTTAGTTCCAACCCATTTAAGGATCCCACTCAAGTGGCCACCGTCACCATAAAGGACGCGACAAACACAGAGACAAAGAACATAAGCACGTCCGTCACGACCCAGTCTTACTACGTGACGCTTCCGTCTTTGAGGGCTGGAAATTATTATGTTCTTGAGGCGGAAGGAAAGGACGAAAATGACAGCGGCCTTGAGCCTTCTTCGGAATGGTACGGCTTTATGGTGTCGTCCAGCGTGACGCCGCCGACATTCACCGCGGAAGATTTGTTCTATGCGGCGGGAAGCGCTTTGAGCGTAGGCGAAGGATTGAAGGTTAAGCTTAACATTACGGACGTTTCGGACAACATAAAGGCCAACGGCGTTAAGGTTACGGCTTACCGTTACGAAGACCATATTCCCGGAAAGGCCTACATCGCCAACTACACGGCGCCGGCCGGAGTTGAAAAAATATACAAGGGCCAAGGAGAAGGCGGCGCCACTGGAAGCGCCCTGATAGAAGGCGGCGATGTCGCCAACCACTATTACTTGGACCTTCCGATAAAGGACTTTGCCTTTGCCGCGGCGGCCGGAAAGAATTACTCGATTGTGATTAAGGCCTGCGGCGGATACAGGGACGAGCAAGGACACGAGACTTGGTCAAGCGAAGCCACATTTATGGTTTGGATTGACGCGGCCGCGCCCGAGTTGACGATAACTTCGCCAAAGGACACGGAAAACGTCATCACCGAAAAATTCGCAAGCTACGAGCATGACGACGACAGCGGCAAAACTTGGATCACTCCGCGCGGAAACTGGAGCGACCTTGGCGGTTCCGCGACCCATCGCATGTGGTACAGCGAGGACGACGCTGGAACTCCGAGCCTTGTATGGACTGAGGCCAGCGGAACTTTTGTAAGCGGAACAAGTTATTACGAAAAGCAAGTTGCAGGCGCGACCGACGCGGAGAGCTGCTACGCGCTTTTGGACACCGACAAATATGTGGCGGGACAAACGCCTGTTGAAGGATACTACAAGTTGGCGCTCAAGGCTTCTTCCGATGGAACTGGCGGAACATGGAACGAGATAAAAGACGTAAGCCAAGTTGCCAGCTCCACCACTTGGGAGCAAAAAATCCAAGTTGCCGAAAGCGAAGGAAAAATGTTCCGCGTGGTTGGCGTGGACGCCGTGGGCAACTTGAGCTTTGGCGCGCATGACGCGGAAACTGGAACTCAAATCCCGTCCAAGAGAGACGGCTTGACATTTGACTTTTCCGTTCCGACAGCCGAGCTTGCAAGCGAGCCGACAGTTTACCAAAACAACGGCGTCAAGTATTACAATAAAAATAGCGTCGTAAGCAATGTCTTGACCATAAAGTTTGAGGCGAGCGATTTGCGAAAAATTGATGCGGCCGGCGTGACCGTAAGCGCGACAAAGAACGGCGCGGCTGTGGCCAAAGGCTCCGGCGGCTTTAATTACACAACAGAGCAAGCCAAAGACGAGCATGGCAACGACGACCCCACAAAGGTTTTGGTAACCGTGACTTTGGCCGCCCCCACAAGCGGAACGGGCGCCGGAGCCAACGACGGAAAATGGGTATGGACTGTAAACGCCGCCGACGCTGCCGGACGTTCCGCCGCGCCTTATGATTTGGAAAGAACCGTGGACACAGTGTCTCCTGTGTTTGACACATTTAGCGGAACCGGAAGCGTTGACGGAAAGAAAATCGCTGTTGGAAGCGGCGAAGCGTCCACATGGACCGATCCTTCCGCCGTAAGCTCATGGTATTCTTCCGCCGGCCTTGTCTTTAACGCAAAGATTATAGAAGCCACTAGCGGCTTGGCCGAGATAGATTACACTGGACGCAGCGCGGGCGCTCAAAGCGACGATTTGGAAGGCAAGAAAACTCTTGAGGCCGGAAAGCCGGTAAATGTAGCCGTGACGGGCTTTGCCCAAAGCAAGCGCGCCGGCGGAGTTTTGACAAACAACGCGCTTGAAATTTGGATTACCGACAACGCCGGAAACGCTTCGTTAAAAGAATCGGTTGAGGTGAAGGTTGACCAAACGGCGCCCGCATTTGCCGCCGCCTATTACACTTTCGCCGCCTCGCCTGCGGCGGACGACCTTGCCGTGGCCGAAGGAACCTTGTATTCCGACGGAACAAAGGCCGTGACGGTTTACGGAACTGTCTCCAACGACTTGAGCGGCGTGGCGGAACTTTTGTGGCAGAGCGCCGGAAGCGACGCCGACGACAAGTCAATAAAGCCCGCGATGAAATTTACCACCGACGCTTCCATCGCGCCGACCGCGACCGTGCCTGTGGCGCCTGCGAGCGCCTATGTCGCCATTAACGACTACGACTCGGACACCGACCCGGACGGCTGGAGAAAGTACGATGAAATACCCGACGCTGACAAATACAAGATTACAGGCTGGAAGGCGGCGCTCATTCCTAACGACGACACAAGCGTCACGCCGAAAATTCCCAAGAGCTTGATTTCGGGCGCCGTGACGGTGGCCGCAAAGAGCGTGGTTCAAAAAGAAACAAAGTCTCCGATTTTTACGATTGACCGCGACGAGACGGCGCCGACAATTGCGATTAAGACGCCCGCCGTTGGAAAAAGCGTAAACGGACAAGTTAATATTTCGGGCAGCGCCGACGACATGAACCTTGACACCCTCCAGATTTTCTACAAAATCGGAGACGACGGCGAATACACGGCGCTTGCAAACGCCGGTTCCAAGTACAACTGGAACGTCGACTGCGTTGTAAGCCGCGTTGAAGACGGAAAGTATAAATTTGGCGCGAGCGGCGACGCCGAATACACTGGAACTGCCAAAACGCTTTACCTAAAAGTTACGGCGACCGACAAGGCCAAAAACACTGCCACAGAAGTGTTTGAGTATTCCGTCAACCCGGACAGCGACAGGCCAAAAATTACCTTCACCGTTCCGGAAAAATTAAGCCAAATAGTGGCCGACGTGGACGAATGGATGTCGCCCTTGAATTACATCCTCAAAAAAGGCTCGTCAATTTTGCGCGCAAAAGTTGAGGACGACGACGGCTTGACAGGCCTTAAAGTTTGGTACAACGACAACGGCCTAAAAAAAGACGGAAATCTTGTTTGGCTTCCCGAAGGAGACGAAGGACTCAAGCTTACGAGCGGCGTCTTTGACATATTCAGCGACAACAACGGACAGCACGAAGGCAAGCACGACATTTTGATTAAGGTTGAGGACGCAAAGGGAACGACCTTTATAACCAGCGTCGGCGGAACCGAAGACGACGACAAGTCTTGGCTGCGTCCAAAAATTCACAAGGACGGAAAAGACGCTGCCGAAACATTCTTTGGCGGCGACGACAGCGGCGACAGTTCACTTTACATCGCCATAGACACGCTAAATCCTGACATAACAAACAGGTCTTATTTTATCGACTATATGAACCCCGGCGTGGAGAACAAAGTGGAAAACTCTGTTTCTAGCTTGGGACTTTTGGGCGGAAAGCGCGACAAGTTCACCCTTTACTTCTACGCCTATGACGCGAGCGGACTTAAGCAAAGCGAGATGGAATTTGAGTTTAACGGTCACACATACAAAGAAGGCAGCGCCTCTTATCCTCTTGTCATAGCGGACACGCCGACGGACTTTGACGGAAAGGACTATTACCTTGTCACGGTAAAAGACATCGCCATTCCGGAGGACTTGCCCAGCGGCAGCAACTATAGCGGAACGATAAAAGTTGTGGACAACGCGGATTTGGACAGCTCTTTGGGCGTTCCGGTGGAAGTTGACAACGACGCGCCCGAACTGACAGTCATCAATCCTTCGCAAAGCTCCACGCAAACTGTAAGCGGCAAGGTCAACGCTTACGGAACTGTGACCGGCGCGGACAACGAGACAAAGCTGTATTACGCGCTCACTTACGAAGACGACGACATCCAGCCGAGCGCGGCCACAAGCCTGCCCGACGCCAGCGCTTTTGCGGAGATAAAGCAAAAGAGCAACTTGATGTGGTATGTTTACTTTGACGGCGGCGCGGCGCAAGACGAGACCCACGCCGCTAAATTGAACGACTTCCTCATCGGAAAATCCGCTACGATTGGCGGCGTTGTCGCCGACGACGAAACTGTTGCGGGCGGAAGCTTCAAGCTGCCGGATGACGGAAGGTTTAAGGACGGCATTCCGATTTACCTTTGGATAAAGGCTGTTGACGCAGTAGGAAACGAAGTTGTTTCGCAACCTCTTTATGACGACCAAGGCGAATTTGTCAAATATGTTCCCTATAAAATTTTGTTTGACCCGCAGGGCAGCAAGCCCGAAGTTTCGTTCTCTTATCCTGACAAAAACGGCGAGACTATGGGCGGCGAGTTCAAAGTTTACGGCGGCGCCAAGGCAAAGGACAAGGACAACCCGACAATAAAGGCTGTCTTTGCCCAAATCATTTCCAAGGCGCACGAGTATAAGGACGCCAGCTACACGCCGCCAGAAAGCGGTTGGGGAACTTTGACCACGAAAACGGATTCCAAAGGCAATATCACCGGTGTGACCGCTTTTGAGCCCAGCGCGGCGGATTTGGACTACCTAAAGGCCGCGGGCTACACCGTTGTGAAGATGAAGGGCTATCCGGCCACTGTAAAAGTGTGGAGCGGAAGCCTAGCCACAGGAGAGACCGCGGCCGACTACGCCGCCTTGGCAACGGTGAACGGAAGTTCATGGTCGCTAAAGCTGAACGCAAAGAGCGAATTTGACCCCAAGGCGGCGACGGAAGAAAGCCAAGCCGCCACCACCAACATAGCGGCGGTCCGCGTGTTCTCTTGCGACGGAGTTAATTTAAGCAACTCTGTTGACAGGGCCTTTATTGTGGACTCCGACACGCCGCAGCTCAAGGACTTGCAGCTTGAGCAGTTTGGCGCGGACGGAACAAGCGCCTCGGCCACCGCTTCAAGGGAATACGAAGACGACATTTACGTAACCGGAAAGTGGTTCTTGACCTTCTACCTAAAAGACGGCCAGGCTTTGGGCAAAATAAAAATCGGAAAGGCCGCCACAAAGGACGACGCCTCAAAGGCGGCCAATGTCAAGACATACCTTGACGGAACAACCATTGACGGAGACGTTGCAAAGTGCCATGTGGCCGGAGAGTATGACAGAATTGACATAAAGCTCCCTTTGGAGACGAACACGGGCTGCGGAAGCCAGTATGTTTACGTTTACTACGAAGACACGTCCGGAAAGGGCGGCGCCAACGCGGCCAAGACTTACAAGATAAGTTTTGACAACACGGCGCCCACATTGGCCAAAGTGGCGGACCAAAAATACACGTTCGACAAGGACAACAAAGAAATTGTCCAGCAGAACGACGGTTGGTACAGCTTTGGCTCTAAGGTCAGCGAGCCTGATGTTGGCGGAACCGCGCAGTCGGGCTTTGAGCGCTTGGCCTTCTATTTTACTCGCGGCGACTACATCTTTGACCCGATGATAAAGAAGGGCGCCGTTGAGAAGGACAGCTCAGACAATCCCATCGCGGGAAACAAGTTCTCGATAACAAAAGCGGGCTTGACTCAAAAATACGGCCTTTGGTGGAAGAGCGTTGCCGTGAGCGACTATTCCAAAAATGTAATCACACTTTCCGCGAGCCACGCCAATATCCATAAGGGCGGCTTGGTGGAATTTGACGGCGTAATTTACAGAATCAACGACTTGACGGAAGACGGTACAAAGATAGGAATAACCGGCGGCCCGGAAAGTTCCGCAAAGACGACCGCGTTCTTTGCCATCGCCAATGTGGTTGACAACGAAACCCAAGAAAGCTCTGACGAAAGCGTTCCCCGCGAAAAGACCAAGGATTACGGATTTGGCTACGGAACCCCGTCCAACGACGACGGCGACTTGATGGTTGAGACGCTGGTCAACGACAACACGGACTGGACTTGGAACGCCAACATCTATTCAAAGAACATTTCCGACGGCCCGATACAAATCCATTACGTGGCCTTTGACAAGGCCGGAAACTGGGCGCAGGCGGGCGGACCGGAGGAAAAAACCGCGGATTACGACCCGCCTATTGTCACCGGAACTGTGAGCAACAACGCGCCCCGCATCGCAAACCTTTATGTTGGAACCGACCTTAACGGCAACAACGAGATTGACGGAGAATTCAACGGCGACACCGCCGCCAAGCGCAATGAATGGGCAAAGCCCTACCAGACGACGTCTTTGACTTGGAACCAGGACTACAACGACGGAACGGCCTTGACAAGCGTCACTTTGGACGCAAAAGAAAAGGACGAGGATCCGCCAAAAGCGTATCTTACCGCAAAGGGAATGACCGTCGTTAAGCCAGAAATTTTGGGCGGCAACGGAAACATTTATTACGGCTACAAAATTTCCAACAGCGCCGGAACAAAGCTTGCGGAAGGAAACAACACGTCCGCGGCCTTTATCACTAGCGCGCAAACTATTGTTGACCCGTTGGCAAACGAAGAGGGCCGCCGTGGCGACATAACGATTCAAGTTGGCGACTTTACCAGCAACGGATTAAGGACGGGCGGAATCCCCGACTGCTCGGAGACAAGCCCGCACAAATTTGAGTTCACCTTCTACGACCAGACGGAAACCGCGTCCGGCGCCGCTCCCACAGGCAGCGCGATTTTTGCCGGAACAAACACGGCCAAGGCAACCGTTTACATGGCCGTAAGCATGACCGACGCGGTGGAGCCCCAAGCGACGCGCCAGGACTTGTTCTGGAACGGCGCGGGCGCTGCAGACGACGAAGGAGAGCCCAAGAACTCCATAGCCTGGGACGGCGACACGCCGCTTGGCCACATCGACTTGAGCGCGGACTTGCCCACGGACATTCCAAACTTCTTTACGGAGCCAAAGCCAAGCTCTAATCAGGTTATAGAGTACGCCAGCGGTAAAAAATATACATTTAACAGCAATACATTGGACCGCGACTCCAAGGTTAGCGGCAAGATTGTTTTGCGCGGAACTGTCAGCGACAACAAGATGCTTGACAACATTTACTTGAAATTTACAATGCCAAAGCAGAACAATAAGACGGAGCCAATGCCAATTCTTGGAACTGGCGACGGAAACGCCGGCTTGCCCACGAACAGCTCTTACGGCTATTGCGCGGCCACATACAAGGCATCCAGCGGCGCGTGGGATATGCCGGTTGGAACGGATGACACGCTTGAAAGCTACGGCATAAAGTTTACGGTGACAAACAACAAGATTTCTTCCACAGGCCACAGCGCCGACTGGGAATTTGTTTGGGACACAAGCTATGTGACGGATGTGACCAACTGGAATGTGACGGTGGACGTTTACTCCAGCGACCAAATTATTAAAAGCGCGTTGAGCGCCAATAGCGGCAAGACCGTAACCGCTTACAAGAGCCTTAACGGAAGCGTATACTACACGGAGCCGACCGCCACAGAAAACAACTTTAGCGCGACCACCCACCCAGACCAGCTAAAGGTGGACGTGGTTCCATACATTACGGGGCTTGAGACAATTCTTAGCAAAAAGGGCGTTGACGCCGCCCGCTCCGCCAAGGGCCGCTGGCCTGTCAAGTCCAGCGAGAAATTTACGGTGAAGGGCTTTAACTTTAGCAAAGGAAATGGCAATATAATAAACCAGACTAGGAATATAAGCGGTTACTATGCAGTGACAAAGAGTAACAATTGCACATCGTTCAACAACTGTAACAACAACAACGCCGCCCTTAGCGGAACGGACTACACAAACGCCTACAACCGCCAGCCCAACGGCCGCAACAACGACTTGCTTACCGACGACGTTTACATTGACTCTTGGACTGTCCAACAGGCGGCCACCCTGGGCAGCCAAACGATAGAAAATCCCGTCATGAAAATCAATCCGAATAACGGCATGATAGGATTTGCGTTTAGGTACGGCGCCGGACAACAAAGCTTTGCCATGCCAAACGGAAACGGCAATAATTACCAAGCGTGGCATACTGGACAGGACACAAAGTATTCCGTCACATTCGCCTACGATTCCAACGGAAACACTTATTCCACCACAGCGGACGGCGATTCCGCCAGTTATTACTCTGACTTCTTCTCCTTGCATTCGTCGCTTTGGGAACCTTCCTCAAACGGCGTTCTTGACGGAACAAATTGCTCAAGAATAGAGATGACCGGCCAAACAGGCTCTAAGTCCGGCGGCGACGTAAAGTATTACAGCCTTGCCACCAAATACCAGTCGCCTGTTATAGCAACCGCCGGAAGCAACGTTTACCTTGCATATTACGACTCTTTTAACAAGGAGATTCGCTTTAGGTCAAGTTTGGGAGAATCTTTTAAAGACGGCGAAAATTACGCCAAGCCCGGCAATTTTGTAGATTTAGGTCACGGCAACCAAACTATTTCCAGATATGTAGACACTGTGGAAAACTGTCAAATTGTGGCGGAAGAAACTTCCACGGCAAAGCCCGGCGAGTATGTGAGCATGGCGGCCATTCCCGGCGGCGGCTCAGGCGACGACGCGCTTGTCATGGTTTGGTATGACGGCAGCAGAATGTGGTACAGCTACAACGACACGCCCAACACCAACCGCGCGCCTGTCAAGCGATATGTCAAAACAAATGGCGAAACGTTCACTGCTCCAACTGGCGAAACGGTTGATAGAATTGAAAAGCATTCCGTCGGAAGCGACCATTGGGCCACGGCTGTAAAGGATAAGCATTATAGCGTTTCCGGTAAGGTGTATACCGCCAAAGTCGACAACGTCAGGATTACGACGGTAAAAAAGACTCAGACAACTATAAATGACAGAGAAACATTCGTAGTGCCGGATGGCGAGGCTTTGGCCGAAAACGGAATTGAATTTTTAAATCCCGACTCCAATAAATGGGAGAAAGCAGTTGAGGGTGGATATAATCAATGGGCTCAATGGGGTCAATATGCCGTTTCTGACGGCACTTATACCGCGCTTGTCGACAACCTTAGATTCACGACGGTAAAAACAACCCAAACCACCATAGACACTGGCGAAACATTTACAAAGCCAGAAGATGAAAATGTGGATAAAGTTGAATGGTGGCTGACCAACGCTTATTATTGGGAAGACGCCGCGGAAAATACAGATTACACGCTTTCTAACGGCGTTTATACCGCTATTGCCGATGAGATTAGGTTCACGACCATAAAAGGAAGCCAGACCACCTTAAATAATGGCCAAACATTCACAAAGCCGGCGGGCGACCTGATGTATAGAATTAAGGTTTGGTGGTGGGACGCTACGGAAGGCACGGACTACAGCGTTTCCGGCAACACTTACACCGCTCTTGCGGACAACGTTACTTTTACGACGATAACGCCAAGCGTAAACGGCCAGAGCGGAGCCGACGGCTGGTCAAGGCCGACCAACATTTTTGGTTCCACCGCCATCGGAAAGTATTGCAAGGTTGCCGTTGACGGAAACGGCGGCGTCCACATCGCGGCTCAAGACGCGACTACCGGCTCCGTTTGGTACGCCTACTTGTCCAGCCACACTTCAAGCGTAGAAAAGCTTGTAAAGGTTGACACAGGAAACGTGGGCAAATGCCTTACGATTGACGTGGCCTTGGATCCAGCGGACAACGCGACGCCAATGCCCTACATAAGCTACTACAGTTCGGGAAAGAGCCTTCCAAAATTTGCCCGCCTCGCCACGCCAGGCGTTTACGGCGACGGAATCGAAGGCGGCAAGTATACCGGAACATGGGAAATAAGCCTTGTTCCCTCTGACAGCAAGATTAGGGAAGACAACATAAACGTCGGCGTTTGGAAAACCTCGGCGGGCGTCCTTAAATCCTCGCCTGGTCCAAGCAATTCTAAAATCTACGGAAACGGCTCGGCCAACGCCGTCTTGGGCTACAAGTATACGGACGCGTCGAAAAATTCCAAGGGTTACGTAGAGTCCGCGCAGCTTATAGATGAATATAATAGCAATTAGGGATTAAGCAAGGAGGGAAAAAATGACGATAATAGATAAGATGAAAAAGTCAAAATTTTTTAGCGGACATTCTCTTTTTGCGGGGCTTTGCTTTGCTTTTGCCCTTTCCGCCGCCTTTTATTTTGCCTCGTGCGACGCGGGTCTTGGCGAGTCTATCGACACCACCGAGCCTTCTGTTTCCATAACCGCTCCGCAAAGCGGCGGAGTGGTTAGCGGCGTCGTGAGCGTTAGCGGAACTTGCAAGGACGACAAGGCTGTTGCCAGCGTGTCCGTAAGCATAAAAAACACTTTGACGGAAGAAGTTGTAAAGACAGAAAACGCCGCCATAAGCGGAACCGACTGGACTTTAAATGTTGACTCTTTGCCGGACGGAACTTATTCCGCCGACGCAATTTGCTACGACGCCGCCGGAAGAAAAAGCGGCGTGGCCAGCCGCGTTTTTGACGTTGACAACACGCCGCCGGTTTTTTGCGTCACAAAGCCAAACTCATTGACTATAACCGACCCGGCCGCCTACGGACGCGACGTGGTCATAAAGGGCGAGATTGCCGACGACCACACCGTAAAGCAAATGGACGTCCGCGTGTTCAAGGTTCAAAACGGCGCGGCCTCGGAAATAACGCTTCCATGCTCCACGTTCAGCGGCTTTGAGACCGCCGGCGGAACGGAAGTTACTATCGCTAAATTTTTCCCGGACACGGAGATTTCTTCCATATCGGAAGAGGACATGCCGCTCTACCAAAACTACAAGGCCATGTACACCGACTTGGGCGCCAGCGTTGGCGACACCGTGCAGCTTTACATATTTCCGTATTTGACGGACGCGGCCGGAAACAAGAGCGACAAATGCTACATTCAAAGCTCCCTCAAGCAGCTTGTCTCAAAGGCTTGCAAGGTTGACACCACAAGCGACTCCTTGCAGACGGCGCAGCTCAAGAAAATTTTAAACGGCAGCTACAGCCTTGGCGAAGTTGACGTTGCGACGATGAAACAAATTCTTGAAGGAAAATACAACCAAAGCTCCATAGGAACAAATTACCTTTACTACGCCCATCTTGCGGAAGGCGAAAAATCAATTTCTTCTTCCAACAGTCCGCTCGCGATGAGCCTCAACGCCAACAACAGCCCGATGTACGAATTTGGCGGCTACAGCGTTGACAAGGACGACTTGAAATTTGCGGAAGTCGCCAACAGCGGAACCATGTCCGTAAAGGTGAGCGCGGGTCTTGACGGAAACGAAATTATAGCCAACACGGTCAGAGTTTACTTGTGGGAATGCGACGACAAGCTTAAGCTCAAGGACGGCTTGGACCTAAAGGATCCTTCCACCGCCTCTTATTCTTCGGACAACCAAGATTCGGCCAAATTCTTTGAGGTTGTTGACAACGAACAAAACCAAGTCAAAGATTTGGACGACTCCAAGAGAGTTTCAACCGCCACTTACAAAATATCGTTGCCCGGCAATTTGGCGGCTGGCGTCCACTATATGCTCACGGCCGGCGGCGAAGACGTGGCCGGAAATAAATTCTACAGCGCCGCCACTTACGCCTTTATGGTGGCCACAGCGGGCGACGCGCCCAAGGTGGAATTTGGCGAGCAGTTCTTTATAAACGCAAGCGCGATAGACGTTGGACAGTCCGCCTCTTACAAGGCCAAAATTCAAATCACCGACAAAACTGGCGGCTCCGGTTCCGGCGAAGGCCAAGGCACAATGCAAGAAGCGGGCAACTGGGTTCGCGTGAGCCTTTCTTTATACAAGGGCTACGCCAAGACCAAGGGCTATTTGAACCAAAAAGACCTTTTGCAAGCGCTTGCCGAGATTGAATTTACCGGCGACACGGGAGACACGAAAATTTCAAAGGACGGCGCGGGCGAATACTCCGTTGAGCTTCCCATGAACAAATTTGTCTTGACCGGCGCGGGCGGCAAAAAATTGGCCGACAACTACACCGTGGCCTTGGAAGTTCAGGCAAAGAATTCCGGCGCCACTTCCGAAAGGACTACATACATTTTCTGGGCGGACGCCACGCCGCCCGCGCTGGAGCCTACCGCTCCCGCAAGAAAGTCCAAGGACGGCAAATACTACATTTGCAAGGAAACGGACGGAAAAGAAATTCTCGACATAACTCCGCAGGGCGCGGCGAGCAAGTCTTACGCATTTACGCCAAGCGGAAAATGGAGCGACGTCAACGGAAGCGGAACTTGCGAGCTTTGGTACGCCTTGACCGGCCTTGGCGAATCCGTTCCTGCGATAAACCCGACATGGACAGAAGCCTCCGGCGCGGCCCAGGACGGCGTCACTTACTATAAAAAGCAGGGCGGCGGCGAAGGAAGCGAGGGCCTTTACCTTGCCGACACTGGAATTAAGGAAGGCGATTCTGTAGTTGGAAAATACACGCTAAGCCTTGGAGACGGCTGGACTGCCGTCAAAGGCGCGCCAAAGAGTTCCGGAAACGCCAACTGGAACGCGCAAATTGACAGCGTGTTGAATTCCAGCGGAAACGCGCTCAACGTTGTGGCGGTTGACCAGACGGCCAACTTTAGCGGCGTCCAGACAATCTCAAACATCATGTTTGACTTTGCCAATGTCCAATACCTTTAAATGTGGCTTTTTCAAGAAGTTGTTGCCTCCAAAGCTGGCAACAGAAAATAATGAACCTTTTTATGTATAT
>CADBBB010000008.1:0-35975 GCA_902792795.1 uncultured Spirochaetaceae bacterium
CCGGTCTTCGTTAAGAATCGCCCGGTCAAGCGCGAAAGTGTTGGCCAAATATTCATGAACGTCCAAGTTTGTTTGCTGTTTTACAAAGTTAATTACATACTCAATCGCGTCGTCATAATCCATTGCCGCGCAAACTTGAGCCAAGTCTCGCCCTGTGACGTTTTTGTACAAGCGATAAAATGTGACAAACGATTCGTCGCCTTTTAAGAAGTTTTCGCTGTAGCAGCCGTTCTTTCCGTTTATCACGCAAGGAAAGTATTCTACAAAGCCGTCGGCGCAAAGCCCGCTTCGCTTTAATATCACGCTCGCCGCCGCTTCCGCAAGGCCTTCGCCACCATGCCGGTCCAACTTGAACCAAAGGCCGTCCTTAAAGAATTTGTCCTGCATTCCGTCGCTTGTTCCGCTCGCGCGAATCAAATATTCATCGTCTATCGAAAAAGTTTTTATCTGCATTTCACGTCATTCCAAGAAAGAGCTTCGCCTTCAAACTTAAACCAAATGTTGTCTTGGTACATGGCGCCGTGCGTCCTTTTGCAAATCTTGTACGGATTGAATTGAGCCAGTCCCAGCTTGAACAAATACTTTTCTATGTTTTCCCGCCTCTCGTCCCAACAGCGCCACTTGAATATTTCGCCAAGCTCAAAAAGCGACATTTGGTCTTTGCAAAAAATTTGCTTTGCCGGGTTTTTTGTGTAGCGCCTTATGAGGACAGCAGAATCGAGCACCTTTACGTCGGCTGTCTTTTCATTTTTCCAAAACACAGAAAAATTCCGAGGCGAATCCAGCAGGTCGTCAATTGAACAATTGAAAAAATCAGAAAGCTTTTTTAAAGTGATGTATTCGCAACGCTCAAACCGCTTTTTTCCATGTATCAATGGGTACAAAGAGCCGTACGGAATGCCAGTCCTCTTTGAACATTCGCTTATCGAGACATTTCTAAGTTTAAGCTCCGACAAAAGGTTCATGACAATCATTATCTTTTAAAAGATAATGATTGTCAAGCGTCAAAATGACCGTTCCCGCTTACACCGCTTCCAGCGCCTGCTTGAGGTCGGCCACCAAATCCTCTTTGTCTTCCAAACCGCAAGAAAGGCGGATGAGGCCGGCGGGAATTCCGGCGGCGGCCAATTGCTCGTCGGACATTTGCCGGTGGGTGCTGGTCGCCGGGTTAAGGCAGCAAGAGCGAGCGTCGGCAACGTGCGTTTCTATTGCAAAGACTTTAAGAGCCTTCATAAACTTTCCGGCGGCTTCGCGGCCTCCCTTAAGCTCAAAGCTTACAACGCCGCAGCCTCCTTTTGGCAAATACTTTTGGGCAAGCGCGTGATACTTGTCGCCGGGCAAACCAGAATAATTGACGGCGGCAACCTTGTCGCTGGCCGACAAAAATTCGGCGACGGCTTGGCCGTTCTCGGCGTGGCGCGCCATTCGGACGTGCAAGGACTCCAAGCCCAGGTTAAGGATAAAGGCGCTTTGCGGGGATTGGCTGCATCCAAAGTCTCGCATCAATTGCGCCGTCGCCTTTGTGATAAAGGCGCCCGCCTGGCCAAACTTTTTTGCGTAGGCGATTCCGTGGTAGGACTCGTCGGGCTCGCAAAGGCCGGGGAACTTGTCGGCGTGGGCCAGCCAGTCAAATTTTCCTGAGTCAACGATCGCGCCGCCAACGCAAGAGCCGTGGCCGTCCATGTACTTTGTGGTGGAATGGGTCACGATGTCAGCGCCCCATTCGATCGGGCGGCAGTGAACCGGCGTCGGGAATGTGTTGTCAACGATAAGCGGAACGCCATGCGCGTGGGCGACCTTGGCGAACTTTTCTATGTCCAAAACCGTAAGCGCCGGATTGGCGATTGTCTCTCCAAAAAGCGCCTTTGTGTTTGGCCTAAAGGCGGCGGCAAGTTCCTCTTCGCTTGCGTCGGGCGAAACGAAAGTTGTTTGGATTCCCATCTTGGCCATCGTCACGCTAATCAAGTTGAAGGTTCCGCCATAGATTGAAGACGAAGCCACGATGTGGCCGCCGTTTTCGCAAATGTTAAAGAGGGCAAAAAAGTTCGCCGCCTGTCCGCTTGAAGTGAGCATCGCGGCCGCGCCTCCTTCGAGCGCGGCTATTTTTGCGGCCACAAAATCGCAGGTTGGGTTTTGCAGGCGCGAATAAAAATAGCCCGACGCTTCCAAGTCAAACAAGGCGCCCATATCTTCGCTTGTGTCGTATTTAAATGTCGTAGACTGAACGATTGGAATTTGGCGCGGCTCGCCGTTTTTGGGAGTGTATCCCGCCTGAACGCATTTTGTGTTCAACTTCATCATATTCCTCCTATCTTCATCACATCGGAACGTCAAAAATTTCTATGGCCTTTCCGTCGCTCGACTTGTCAAGAATCTTGACTGCCGTCCAGTCGGCCTTGACTTTTTTTCCTATGATGGGAATGGTCACTTCAAAGAAAGGCCCAAAGGTTATGGAAAGCTTTAAAAGGCCTTGCAAATGTTTCATGGTCTTGTATTGGTCCATGAACTTTTTGTCAATTATGTAATGGATTTCCGGCTCGGCCATGCAAGGAATTTGGAGGCCCGCGCAAATGCTTGCGACGCCTATGCCAAACTGGGGCGTCAAAGTTCCCTTAATGTAAACTCCAATGTCAAAACCGGGATCAACGTCTCCGCCAGAAGTCGGCCCCAAGTAGCAAGCGATTTCGGAATATGACTTTTTGTTTGTCGGCCAAGTGTTGAAGTATCCGCCAACTGGAATAACCTTCCACTTGAACTTGACTCCCCATTCCGCGCCAATGTCAATCTCTCCGCCGAACATCGCGGTAAAACCGGCCATGTATTCCACAGAAGTCTTGACCTTCGCGTTCCAGCCAAAGTCAAAAGCAAAATTCGTTTTGTACACAAAGGGAACAGGTCCGATGTTGAATTTAATCGGCTCATGCAAATCCTTTTTCATTTTCTCCTGGGTTTCCTTGTCAAAGAAGGAATGTTCCCCAAGATCAACGCTTTTTAAATTGGCCTCGGCCTTTAGGAACAGCGCGGCTCCCAAGCCTTGAATTCCAAATTCGCCTGACTTTATGCCAAGATTTTTTTTGACAGTTCCCTTTACGCCAAGCGAAAATTTCACTCCGACAACGCTAAGGCGGTTGCCGTTTATTTTTGCCAAATCAAGCTGGTGGTATTTTGAAAACTCTTTTTCAATCTCGCCGCGCTTTGTCACATACTCGGTGTAATCTTTGGCGGCGTTGAAGGCCTTTGAGCCCGAAACGTCCATGACATCTGGTATGACGTTGGTTTCCAAGTAGCCGTAATCTTGGTTTCCGTCATCGCCAAGGTCAATCGATATGTCAGGATAAACGTTGAACAAAGACGGCGGATCCACATACGCGTCGGGCGAATAATCGTAAATGTCGTCAAGAATGTATCTCAAACTTTCAACATGGTCTTCGTTGGCGTCCTCGAATTGCTCGACAGTTTTTGAAGCGGAGACCAGATAGCCTTTCCAATTATTCAAATTGGTTATCTGCGCGTCCGTAAAAAATTCATTGACGGCGCCCCGCAAGTTGTCGGCGTTTTCTTTGTCGCTGGAATCCAAGCCGGCGGCGATTCCAAGCAAGGACTCCTTGTCGCAGAGAATCCAATTTAATTTTTGGACATACAAATCGCCGCCGCGAAGGCTGGACGAAGCGAAAGCGCTGTCAACCCGGGAACGGACGTTTTGCGGAAAAAGCTCGAAGAACTCTTTTGGACCGCCGTCAGGATCAGGAAACTGCCACTTGTAGTAAGCGAACGACAAGAAATTTTCCGTGCCGTAAGCGCCGCTTCCGTCGCCTTTATAGTCGGACTCGGCCTTCAAGATGCCTTGCAAACTTCCTGAAGCGTCGCCGGCTATGGAATAAAGCTTGCAATCGTTTTGGTCAACTATGTAGTCGCCGTAAGAAAGCATGTCTTCGGCATAGTTTGGCATTGAGGTGGAAAACTTGTTTACAGTGTCGTCCGCGTTTCCAACAACATAAATGAAGTTTCCGTCGGAATTCACTCCATACAATGAAGAAGGCGTGGCGTTAAATTCCGTCATGCAAGAATACATGCAGGCCGACAAAGTTTCCTGATTGTTCTCGAATGTAAGATAGCTTGCGTTTTCAAAGCCGCGTCTTGGAATTGTGGGCGTCTCATATTTTACGGAAGACTTTCCGCTGCCCAACTTTGCCGACTCTCCAAGCTTAAGCGAGTACGACAGGACGCTTTGTCCGGAAGTGAAAGTGGCATAGTAGCGGTATATAAAAGAAATTGAATTTTTTGAAACGCTAGTAATTTCGATGTAGCCGTAAACAGCGGAATTGTCAACTTCCTCAATAAAATCTTGAACAGCTTCCTTTGCTCCGCCGCTCATCGCGCCGGCGGCTGAAACAGTGACGCTCTCATCCTTTCTAAGATCCTTGGCGGAAGACGTTCCCACTTGATACAAGCTAACGCTTCTTTTTTTAAGCTCGCTTGTTCGGACAGCGATTTTTGCGCCGTAGAAAAGCTGCGACAAGGACGCGTTGTCAGGATTGTAGATGACAGAGCCTCCAATATAGGCCCTGCAAGAAAGCGCCGCTTGCGAAAAATAATCCACCGCCGGAACATAAGGCGACGAATCGTTTGAACAAGCGGCGAAATACGCCACTACAGAAAATGCCGCCAAAAGATGAAGCGTTCTAAAAAATTTCTTCAAAAGATGTCTCCTAATTTATTGAATCTACATTGGCCCTTCCGGCCATTACATACGGAAGAACGTCTTCGTCTGCGTCAATCTTTACGCGCACAAAGGCGGGCGATTTTCTGGCAGGGTCAAAAACTTTTTTTGCCCAATCCTTGTCGGCGTCTGCGTCAAAGGTTTGTATTCCAAAGCCGCACGCGATGTTCAATAAGTCAGGCTTCTTTGCAAAAACACTGGCGCTAAAGTTGTTCTTAAAAATATACTTTTGCTGCTGGCGGACCATTCCAAGCGTTCCGTTTTCAAAAACGATTACGACCACGTTCAAGTTTTGCTCGGCCAAAGTCGCAAGTTCCTGCACGTTCATCATAATCGAGCCGTCGCCGGAAATGCAAACGACGCGCTTTTGCGGATTGGCCAAAGCAGCGCCGATCGCCGCCGGAAGTCCAAAGCCCATCGTTCCAAGCGAGCCGGAAGTTAGGAAAGTCCTGGGCTCTTGGACTGGATAATATTGCGCGGCCCACATTTGGTGCTGGCCGACGTCTGTCGTCACGATTACGTTTTTGCTCGGAAGAGCGGCGATAAAGGCGCGCGGGTTTTCCAAGCCGGTCTTTTTGTTGCGGCCGCATTCGACTGTAAATGTCTTTTTTCGCAAGGCCGACATTTTTTCAAGCCACGCTTTTCGCGCCGCGGCGTTTTCTTTGTTGAACGAATCTTTTTTTTCGCGGACAAGCTCGGCAAGCGCGGCGAGGGAGCTTTCCAAGTCGCAAACCAAAGAAATGTCGGCAGCGAAAATCTTGTTCACTTCGGCCGCGTCGATGTCGATGTGGACGATTTTCGCGTTGGGGCAGAATTCTTTTGCAAGCCCAATCGCGCGGTCGTCAAAGCGAACGCCAAGCGCGAGAACTAAATCCGCGTCATGCATCGCTTGGTTCGCCGCGACGGAGCCGTGCATTCCAACCATTCCCAAATAAGAAGAGTCGGTCGCTGGAACGGCGCCGATTCCCATAAGGCTTGAGATTGCGGGAATTTTGTAAAGGCCAAAAAGCGCCTTTAGGTATTTGGCAACCTCGACCGAATTGCAGCCGCCTCCCAAATAGGCGACAGGCTTTTTGCTTTTGTCCATCGCGCCAAAAATCGCCTTGAGCCGCGCGGGGATCTCCTTTTTGCTTGTGTGAAAGCGCGCTTCTTTTTTTGCGGAAGAAATTTTTGGCCAAGAGGAAAATTCAACTTCCTCAAGCTGAACGTTTCGCGGAACGTCAATCAAAACAGGGCCAGGGCGGCCTGTCGTAGCGATTTCAAAAGCCTTGGGAATCGCCGTCAAAAGCTCGGCCGCGCTCTTTACCATCATGCTGTGCTTAGTGATCGGGAACGAAAGGCCAAAAGTGTCGGCCTCCTGGAATGCGTCCGTTCCAATCATGGAAAGGTTCACTTGCCCCGTAATCGCGATAATCGGAATCGAGTCGCAGCGCGCGTCGGCGATGGCCGTCAAAAGGTTCATCGCGCCGGGGCCGCTGGTGGCCATGCAAACGGCGGGCTTACCTGTAGTGCGCGCGAATCCCTGCGCGATAAAGCCCGCGGCCTGTTCCTGGCGGACAAGGACGTGCTTGATTCCGCTTCGGGCCAATTCGTCGTAAAGCGGCAAAATCGATCCGCCCGGAATGCCCGCCACTGTCGTGATTTTATACGCCTTTAAAAGTTCGCAAATTATTTGTGAGCCTGTCTTTTTCATGGGGAACATTGTAGCAGAAATGGTGGGAAAATTCAATTAAATATGGAAGAAATTAAAAACGCTCCCAGTCGCGGCTGCGGCCGTCGAAACCGCTAGCTAGCGTCGCTACATGCTGTTCGCGCTTGTAACTATCCAACGCTGCCGCTAAAGCGGCAGGCGCGAACAGAATGTTTTCGCCGGCCGCCCCGCTCCTTCGCGCTTTTTTCCCCAACCTTAAATTGTTTTCACTGTGGCTCAATGTTCCGCAATAGGCGCAAAAAAACGGCTTCCCACGCTTGAAGGAAGCCGACGAGCAACGTCCGCAGGACGTAGCGGCTAGTTCCCCACGCACAAGGCGGGAACGATATCGCCATAGCCAATGCCGTCGTTCACTTCGGAAACGATGGCGGAGTAAAAGGACTCGCCGTCGCTGTCCGCATAGCGCGCGGAGTAGTCGTAGTCATATAAAGGAGAGCGCTGCCACCACCAGCCGCCAAGGCCTTCCGTCCCGTTTTGGTTCGCTCCGCTGGCCCTGGCGTAGTCCGTCGCGGCGCGGATTCTCGCGTTGCCAACGCCCGCGGCGAGGTAATCCTCGTCAAAGCCGTAGGCGCCTGTCGTGGCTTCCTGCAGGCTCAAAAGAAAAACCTTGTCGGTCGTGGGCGTGTCGCTGGCGTATGGATTTTCTCCATTGTTCCACTGCTTGGCGTTGGCGTTCGGGAATGTCGAGCGCTTGCCGTTGTCCACGCTCGTGTCCGCGATTATAGCAAGCTCCTCCGCTGTGAACGCGGTCTGCAAAAAGCCCTTGCCCAAAAAGTCGTCGCAAGCGGCTTGCTGGCCGTCGGCGCTCGCTTTTCTTTGGTAGCTGAGGCCGTTCAAAAAAGCCCGGACTCTTGAATGTTCGTAGTTGTTGGGGTGGATTGTTTTTCCGCCAACAGTCCTGTTCACGCTCTGATAATCGTAATACACGCTGTTTGCCAAAACGCTTTCCGCGAACAAAAGCTTTTTGCCGGTTCCGTTGTAGTTTGTCGTAAGAACGCGCCACTTTATCGGCTCCACCTTGAACCACTTCCAGCTGTCGGCGGAACTTTCTTGGGCGGTTGTTCCGTCGCTGTACTTGCATACAGGGGGACAAGCCCTTTCCTTAATCTTGACGTACCACTGGCCGTCGCTTCCCTTGCAGTAGGTGAAGGCGCCGGCGGCCTTGCTTTCGCTATCGTTCACCGTAACATTGGCGGCCTTTATCGTTTGCGGCCATAGGCCGAATGTCACAAGGTCGTATTCAACGCCGTTTATTGTTTTGCTTCCGATTTTTGCATAGGCGCCGCTGGCCGCTTGGGATTGACTTTCCTTGTCTGGAATAATAAACAACTGCTCGTCGCCTCCGCCGCAAGCCGCCATTCCAAAAATGAGCGCCGCTCCAAAGGCTAAAGCCGCCAAGCGAATTGCCAGCGCCGCGCAAAAATTACAGGTCGCTTTCCTCATACCTACTCTCCTCCGCCTAAAAAAAACGCGGCCCTTGAGGAACCGCGTCTTGTGGAGTATATCGGACTCGAACCGACCACCTATAGATTGCGAACCTATCGCTCTACCAGATGAGCTAATACCCCAAGTGGAATTGATTATAGCGCATTTGGCGCGATTTGTTCAAGTGGGCGCGGTGATTTTTTTAAAGACCGCCGGGATGTTGACAGTCAATTGGCGGCGCGATATAGTGTCCGAACGATATTTTTTTGGCATATATAATGAAGAAAAACGTTAATATTTCGGCATTTTTTAGGGATCTCTTTTTGGTGGAAACAGAATGCGTCCTTTCGTTCGCGATTGTAGGAACGATTTTCGCAAGGAACGCGGCGATTTCCTACGCTCATTTTTTCATTCCGCTTGCGATGGGCGCCCTTTGCATGCTCCCATGCCTTCCGGTTTACTTAATAGAAAACATGTCGATTCCGCAAGTGATTGTCCAAAGGCTTTTGGAGCTTGCGGTTTTGGAG
Organism: uncultured Spirochaetaceae bacterium; assembly: GCA_902792795.1. Classification (GTDB taxonomy): domain Bacteria; phylum Spirochaetota; class Spirochaetia; order Treponematales; family Treponemataceae; genus Treponema_D. The sequence continues at coordinate 8,384 of CADBBB010000008.1, forward strand.
CCGCTTTGCGTTTGGACCGCGAATTTTCTTGCGGGCGATTTTTTGGGAAAGCCCGGACTTGTCGTGGTGGCCGCGCTGACGGCGCTTTTTGACGCGCTCTCCTATTCCGTGGCGTACTTGATGGAAAAGGCAGAGTCCGAGCGTTTGAACAAAAAGCTGCGGGAAGCGGCCGCCAATCCCAGCGCGCAGAACGCGTGCATCGGCGGGGCGGAAGGCGGCGCGAAGGATTCCACCATCGAAGCCTTTGGCGACCAAAACCGCCGCGCGCAAATTCCCATCGCGGAAATTCTTTACTTTGAGGCGGACGCGGAACAAGTCTTTGCCTATACCGAAAAAGAAATTTTCCAAGTCCACCAGCGCTTGTACCAAGTGGAAACGCTTTCAAGCGCGGCGGGAATAATTCGCGTGTCAAAGTCGCATCTTGTCAACGTGAGGAAAATTCAATCCGTGCGAACGGCCCTGAACAGCCGCCTGTACGCCAAAATGGCCAACGGCGAGGAAGTTCTTGTACGCCGCAAGTACGCGCCCGCGTTTAAAGAGCGCATTTCGTAGACCGAAGCGCATTGGCCGTGCATTTCATCGCCTTAAACTTGCATCTTGTATAAAAGCTGTTTTCATTATAAGCCGCATTGTATACAATGCCTTTTGTCGCCCCTTGGAGGAGAAAAAATATGAATGGGAAGTTTCAAAATTACAGAACTTACTTTACTCGTTTGCTCGCTATCGCGGTTCCGCTGATTTTGAGCAACATCATAAACCAAGTCCAAATGCTGATCGACCGCATTTTCTTGGGCCAGGCCAACACTTTGTACATGGCGGTTTTGGGAAACACAACCTCGCCGCTTTGGACAACTATGTCGGTTTGCTTTTCAATCGCGACCGGCGCGTCTATTTTGATAAGCCAAAGCGTCGGAGCGAAGGACGACAAGAAAAAGGAAGAGTATTCCGGCTCACTCGTAAAGTACTGCCACATTCTTCCGTTCGCGCTATTTTTGCTTTGGTTCTTTGGCTCAAAGCCAATCTTTAGGCTGATGGGCGTGTCCGACAATTTAATCGGAATGTGCGCCGACTACACGCGCTATTCTTCGCCGATATTTTTGGTGCTGGGCATGGGCTGCTGTTGGACCGTGATTTTCCAAACGTCAAACCACACAAAGCACTTGGCGATTTGGAGCGTCCTGCGCTCGTGCCTGAACATTTTCTTGGACTGGGTTTTGATTTTTGGAAACCTTGGCTTTCCGTCAATGGGAATCAAGGGCGCCGCTCTTGGAACGACCATCGCCGAATACTTGGGCGGAGCGTACCTTATGTTCGCGTACTTTAGGAGCGGAAAGCTTAACACGCGGCCAAGCATGCGCACGGTAAAGGACGCCAAGTTTGGAAGCTACCTGCATTCAGCGCGGCTTGGAATCAACACCGCCTTGGAAGACTTTTGCTGGAACTTTGGAAACCTCGTCATCATCCGCATTTTGAACTCAATCAACGAGCTTGCGGCAGGAATCTATTCCATCATCTTTGGCGTGGAAGTTTTGGCGGTCGTAATCATCGGCTCTTTGGGAAGCGGAACATTGACGCTGGCTTCCGAGGCGGTGGGCCAGAGCGACAGGAAGCAGTTTAAGGGTGTGTGCCTTGCGGCCTACGCGCTCAGCCTTGTGGTGACGCTGGCGATGGTTTTGGTTTCGCTTTTGTGTCCAAGATGGATCATCTCGGTCTTTACAAAGGACAGGGGCATTATCGCGACCAGCGGCATTTACTTGCTTTTGATTTCGGTGAACCTGGTTTCAAAGTCGGGGAACATAGTCGTCGGAAGCGCGATTCGCGGAAGCGGCGACACAAGATGGATGTTCTTCACGCAGATTTTTGGAACGGCCTTTGTAATCGCTTGCGCATGCTTTTTTGTCTACACGCTGGGGCTTGGAATTGTCGGAGTTTTCCTTGCGGTCATCGTGGACGAAGCCGTCCGCTTTGCGATTAACTTTGGAAAGTTTGTGCGGATTTACAAAAAGTCGCCGGTCTTTGGAGAATAGGAGGAAGAGGAATGACAAGGCCAACAACAACTCTTTTTATGCTGATGAGCGTTGACGGAAAGGACACGGCCACTTTAATCGACGGAAAATCCTTGCTTTCAGAAGACGAGCTTTCTTTGCTTGGAGTGATGAAGCTTGTTGAATGCAAGGTACTGAAGGATTCATACCTAAGGCTTAGGTATGAAGTGATAAAATAAATTTTCGGAAGAAAAATGGATAAAGAATGGTCTGAAAAAAACAAGAAAATGCAAGCGCTGATTGCAAAGGAAAAAACTTTTGCGGAAGGCATAAAAGTTCTTCTTGAATTGCGAAGCTCTTTGTTCGAGCAGCTTGCTTCTATTGTAAAAACTTTTCCTCCAGCGGCATTTTATCAGATGCCGTTTGGACCAGGCGACGGGAACCATAACGCTACCCTCGCTTGGTCGCTTTGGCATCTGTTCCGCGTAGAAGACATTGTCGCTCACACATTGATTTTAAACGACAAGCAGATTCTTTTTAAAAACAGCTGGCTAAAGAAAACAAAAAGCCCGATTGTCACTACAGGGAACGAGCTTGACGGCGAAGCGATGGTTGACTTTTCAAAAAAGCTGAGCGTCAAAGCCCTTTATGATTATTGCAAGGCTGTGATGGATTCCACAAACGAGCTTTTGAAGGGCTTGCAATTTTCCGACTTGAAGCGAAAGTTTTCGGAAGAGGACAAAGAGCGCCTTGCCGCAAGTGAGTGCGTCAGCGCGGAAGAATCCGCTTCTTGGCTGATTGACTTCTGGGTCGGCAAAAACGTAAAAGGCTTGATACAGATGCCATTTTCCCGCCACTGGATTATGCACGTGGAAGCGATGCGTCGAATCAAAAACAAGCTGTGCCAGCAGGCAAAAAGGAATTGCTGAAAGTCCTGGAAACGCTCCACAAGAAAAAGAATTTCCAAAAGATTCAGGAAGTTCTTGGTTATGAAGTTGAAGAGGGCTTGAGGATTCTGGAGAAGAACAGATAGATGAAAAATCGGAGAGCCTAGAAATAATAACAATCAGGACTGCAAATACTTTACGAAAGATTATATCTATTTAAATGGGGAGGCAAAGAAAATGAATGAAAAATTAATCGAAGAGGCAAAACTGTACATACAAGAAATATTCAAGGATAATTCTGACGGACACGACGCAAACCATTCGCTGAGAGTTTACAAGAATGCTCTTCAAATCGCCAAAGCGTATCCAGAATGCAACATGATGGTTGTCGCTTTATCTTCTTTGCTGCATGATGTTGATGACCACAAACTGTTTGACACAAAGGATAACATGAACGCAAGGCAATTTCTTAAAAGTCACGACATCGGGAATGATGACATAGAATTAATCTGTCAGATTATCAACGGAGTGTCTTTCAGTAAAAACAAAGAAAAACACCCCGAAACTTTAGAAGGAAAAATCGTGCAGGATGCGGACAGAATAGATGCCATCGGAGCTGTAGGGATTGCAAGAACTTTCGCTTACGGCGGAAAGGCTGGAAGACCTTTGGAGTCTTCTGTACAGCATTTTCATGACAAACTTTTGCTTCTAAAAGATAAAATGAACACGCAGGAAGCCAAAAAAATTGCCGAAAGCCGTCATTTATATATGGAAGAATTCCTAAGGGAATTCCAAAAAGAATCAAAAATATGAGTCCAACATAAGAAAATGGCGTTCGCCGCAAGATAGGAGAATAAAATGAAAGCGTTTGTAGTTTATTGCCACCCATCGGAAGATTCTTTCACGCGCCATGTAAGGGATTCATTCATAAAGGGAATTGAAGATTCTGGAAATAAGTATGTTCTTTCCGATTTATACAAGATGAACTTTAAGACAGACATGAGCGAGCAAGAATATCTTCGCGACGCGAATTACAGGAAGGAGCCAGATGTTGCGGAAGACGTTTTGGCCGAACAGGCAAAAATAAATTCTTCCGATGCGATTGTCTTTATCTATCCTGTTTTTTGGACGGAAGCTCCGGCGAAACTTGTGGGATGGTTTGACAGAGTTTGGTCTTACGGCTTTGCTTACGGCGAAAACAGAACGATGAAAGTTCTGGACAAAGCCCTCTTCCTTGTGACGGCAGGCAACACGATGGAACGGCTTGAAAAATTCGGACTTCTGGACAGCATGAAAAAAGTCATGATAGGCGACAGAATTTTTGAACGCGCAAAAAAATCCGACTTTGTCATCTTTTCAGGAATGTCAAGGAAGCTTGCCTCGCGTGAAGAAGGCTGGGATAAAAATCTCAAAGCAGCGTACGAAAAAGGCAGAAATCTTTTTTAAGCGAGAAACAAATGAAACAGTACATTGTTGACGCATTCGCTGACAAAGTTTTTTGCGGGAATCCCTCATAAAACCACTTCCGCGACCTTGCAGTGAAACAGCGCTTTTTGCTATACTGTTTTAAACTAAATTACAGGAGAGACCGTTATGAAAAAGTTTTTTGTTTGCGCTTTGTTCGCCATGACCGCGCTTGCGGCGGCGTTTGCGGCCGACCCGGCGGAAGGCTATTGGGCCAGCTATGACGACAAGTCCGGCGATTTGACCGCCGTTTGGAATTTTTACATCAACGCGGGCGGCGACATGGAGGCCGTCATAGTTTATTCGCCGCAGTGCGACGAAACGGCCATGGCTGAGGCTTGCAAAAATTTAAAGCCGGGAAAAAATTTCCCCCGACAAGGCGACCTTTTCAAAATGAAAATCATAAAGGAAACTCCTTGGATTTTTGCCTTGAAAAAAACCGCGCCCGGCGTTTGGGAAGGCGGAAACATCATCGACTGCGGCGAAGGCAAAATGTACAGCTGCAAGGTCACATTCACGCCCGCGGACGGAAAAAAATTCAAGGCGGACACCCTCGTCATGCGCGGCTCAATCGGCCCGCTCGGACGCAACCAATTTTGGCGCCGCCCCGACGCGGAAACAATGAAAAACGTAACGAAATAAAAAAAGCGGCGGCATTCCAAAATATAATTTACGTAAAGAAAGGCGACAGTCTTTCTGAATACGGAATAAATGCAAAGATTGTGGAACTTCCCGGGCACACAAAAGGCTCTAATGAATTTGGAGTAGATTATGAAAATTGCAGTATTTACAGATGTTCACGGCAATCTTAAGGCTTTACAGACTGTCCTTGAGCGAATCAAAGAAAAGAATGCGGACAGGACGATTTTTTTGGGAGACATTTTTCAGCGCGGAAACGACGAAATTGAATGTCTTGAACTCCTTAAAAACAGCGGCGCAATCTGCATTAAAGGAAATTGCGAGCTTTACCTTGAGCATGGAGTTAACATCGACCCGGACGTTGAATATCTGAGAGAATATTATGACGGAATGAGAAAGAAGATTTCTGATGGTCAAATGGAATTCATAAGGCAAATGCCGCTCTTTTACGAAGAAGAAGCTTTTGGCCACAAAATGCGTTTCTCGCATTTTTTATTTTCAGACGTTGACGCGCCGTATCCATTCTTGCAATTATCAAGCTTAAAAAACGGAATCTTTGACACCGCATGCAAAAGCAAGGAAGTGACCAAATATGACCTTGTTGTAGTTGGCCATTCGCATCAGAATTTTGAAAACGGAAACGTAGTGTCGGTTTCGGCGGCAGGCTTGGAAGGCGCGTCATTTCTTTTGATTGAAGCGACAGAAGGCGGGCTTAACTTTGAACGAGTTTTCATCAATTAAAATTCACGGAGAAAAAAATGAACTACAAAATAATCGACCAAAAAACATATTATAGCGCGGGCGTTTTCCGCCTTTTGGAAAAGGAATTGCGGATTTTGAGAAAGGTTGAATAAAATGGTGACAAAGAAAGAATTCAAAGACACATTGATTAAGCTTGGCGTTAAAAAAGGAATGACGCTTGAAGTCCACAGTTCGCTGGGCAGCTTTGGAAAATTAGAAGGCGGAGCGAAAACCGTAATCGACACGCTCAAAGAAATCATCACTTGCGAAGGAAGCATTTTTATGCCTGCCCTCAGGCTTTCCAAGGAGCTTCCCCTTACTGAGGAAGACAAAAGGCTTGGTCTTACTGTAAAGATTAAAATCCTTCCGCCGGAAGCCGAGCGAACGGCCATGGGAATTATCGCCGACACATTTAAAAAAATGCCAGGCGTTTTTTGCGGCCCAGACTTCATCGCGACCGCCGGCTGGGGAAAGCATGGCGAAGAAGCTGCGAAAGGCGGCTTGAATTACGCCATACACAACGGCGGAATGGCGCTGCTTTTGGGCGTGGACATCTACAAACTCACTGCGATGCACTATGTTGAAGACTGTACGCCAGACGAGATCAAAAACGCGTTCGCTTCCAGCGAAGAAGTGAACAAAATCTATCCGCCTAACGAGTGGTTCACTGAATGCGGCCATCCGCCAGTTAAGGCTTGGTACACGATTCAGAAAATGGCTTACGAAAAAGGCCTTGTTAAAGAAGCAATGATTGGCTCTTGCAAGGCGATGTTCTTCAACATCTGGGATGTTGTTTCGATTTATGAGCATGAATTGAAAAATAATCCGTACGAACTATGGGGAATGGAGAAACCTATAAATATAGCTGTGTCTGATTAAGCGAAATAAACGCTATTGCCCATAATTCATCATTTTGCTAAAATGAAACTGTAAAAACTATTAATACATCTTTCGAGAGATTCAATTCGCCTTGTTAGGGCGGCTTGAATCTTACTTTCCGAATCGGAACATGGCTTGCCCATAAATCCGATTCACAATTCTTTTCTTCTCATCTTTGCCTGTCGTGCGGTTAATTGCGCGAAAACGGCGAATGGAAGATGTATGAAAATCACAGAAGACAATTTTACAATAACAACAATCTATTTTGACGGTCAGTTTTGGCGCGCCCTGATTGAACGTTGCGAGGACGGAAAAGCCTATGCGGGGCGGCATGTGTTTGGCGCGGAGCCGAGCAATCCAGAAATTTTAAGCTGGATGGCGCATGGCTTTGTGAACGTGCCGCTTTTGCCTGTGGAGGGCAGAACTAAAATCAGGTTCAAAAAGCTTGCAAAGACCGAACAAAAAAATGTCGGTGGCATTCCAAAATCTCTTACGGCGTTTTCCGAGGCTCAGAAAGAGCATGCAAAAGAACGCAAAACGATGAACCGCAGGCAGAAAAAGCTGGAAGAAAAAGAAAAATATTTACTTAAACAACTTAAAAGGAAAAAACGAAAATGAATTTAATATTATACATTCACGGAAAAGGCGGATTCGCAGCAGAAAGCGAGCATTACAAATCTCTGTTCCCGAATTGCAAGGTTTTGGGGCTGGATTACAAGACATTTACACCGTGGGAAACAGGAAAAGAAATACACGATGCTGTCTGCAAGCTTAAAAAAACTTATGACAAAATCATTCTGATTGCAAACAGCATTGGAGAGGATTTGTCATGGGATTATCTGCGCTACGTTCGCGAGCATCCTCTTAGCTGGAATGTTCCTACAAAAATCCTTTACGGCAGTAACGACAATCTTACTTCGTATGAAACTATGAGCAGTTTTGCAAAAAAGCATAATGCCCGGCTTACCGTTATGGAAAACGGTGAACACTGGTTTCATACAGAAGAGCAGATGAAGTTCCTTGACGAATGGCTTACAGAAATTCAGCTTCCGATAGAGTAATGAAAGTTCCCGTCTGTCATACGGCAGACGGGTTATAGTTTTTTACTTTTTGCCGACTGTATTTCATCTGTACAAATATGCATCTTATCTGAAAGCCGTTGTATTTAATAAAGCTATTATTTATAATGCCAGTATTAAATGATTGGGAGAATTTTGGCATGAAGGATTTTATAGCTTACTGCGGTCTGGATTGCGAAACCTGCGAAGCTCGTCTACAGAATAGCAAAGATTATAAATCCATCGGAGAGTATAAAGATGCTTGAACTTGCAAAAGATTTTGAACTCGTAAGAGAAAAGTACATCAATGTGATTGAAAATACAGGCTGGGAAGATTTTCTGTTCTATAAAATGAATATTGATGAAGATGCATAACATGGATAAAGAATGGTCGGGAAAAAACAAATTGTGTCAGGAGGAAAACAATGGCGACATCTTGCCCAGAGATTGAGCAGATAAAGAACCCAGCGGCAAAACAGGCAATAGCAAGAAAAATTCTTGAAGGCTTGCGCGACTGGTTTGAAGTGGACGAAAGCAGGGAAAAATACATTTCAGATTGCGCGGACTGGACTTTTCTTGCCGCAAAAGAAAAAGATGAATGCTCAGGCTTTCTCTGCCTCAAAGAGACCGGCAAAGACACTGTTGAGATTGCGGTAATGGGAGTGAAAAAAGAGTTCCACCGCAAGGGACTTGGAAGAAAACTTTTTGAAGCGGCAAAGAAAATCGCGACAGAAAAAGGCTATTCTTTTATGCAGGTAAAAACCGTTCAGATGGGCGTGTATCCGGATTATGATATTACAAACCATTTTTACCTTTCCTGCGGATTCAAAGAGCTGGAAGTTTTCAAAGAAATCTGGGGCGAAGAAAATCCCTGCCAGATTTATATTATGTATTTGAAATAATTCGAGAAAGCTTTGCAAGTTCTTCAAAAAGATGGGTACGAAACAGAATAAAATAGGAGACAAAGAAAATGAATGAAAAATTATTGAAGCATTATAAAGAGACCGGCCGATTCACTTATGCTGGATTGTATGCGCCTTATTTTAAGACTCTTCCGGATGATATAACGGAACTTGGGAATCTTGTGTGCGCGCAGATTATTCATAGAATCACTTTGAAACAGGGAAACTCCGGGGCAAATGCTGATTTACGTTACGGTGACATGACACGATATCCATGGCACAGAATGCGTTGTGAGGACGATGTTTTTCTTACAGCATCTTCAATGACGGCTGAACTTTTTAGAATGGATGGTCGTGGTTTTGCAAGTGATCGTGCGGTTGAGAACAAGCTTGTTTTATGCTGCCGTTACGTTTCTGTTCTTATGAGCGCGATTTTAAAAGCAAAGGGGTATGCGGCTCGAAGCAGGGCAGGATATGCTCCGTACATTGTTAATGGAATCAGCATGGATCACTGGATCAATCAGTATTATGACGAAGCTCTGGGCAAATGGATTACGATTGATGCCGACGGATTTTTCAAAAAGGGTGAGCTGCCTTTTGACAGTCAGTACAATATTCCTCAAGAGCAGTTTGATTTCGCAGGTCCAACCTGGCTTGATATTCGGCAGGGTAAAAAAGATGGAAGTAAATTTATCTACGCAGATGGACTTGGTACAAATTCACTCAAGGCGCTTTCGCTTTATGTTTTTTATGATTTGAATGCGTTTATGAATCAGGAACTGACATTTTCGTTTGCGCCTCTCTGGTGGAGTCATTTTGATAAGATGACAGAGGAAGAGCTTGCAAAGATTGATCTTGTTGCCGAACTTTTAAAAGAGCCTGATGAAAATTTTGATGAGCTGCAAAAAATCTGGAGTGAGGACAAGTTCTGGCGTCTCTTCTGTTCTCCACTTGTTGGTGAATCTGATTTTATTTAAAGTCTTGATTCATGCTGAAAGCCGCCTCTTCTGACACTCTTGACTACATAGAAAGAGCCTACAACTTTGTCCGCGACGAAATTCCGCACACATGGGACGCAAAGCTCACAGTGGTTTCAAAAAGCGCCAGCGACGTTCTCAAAAACAAAACTGGCATCTGCTGGACAAAATCATGCCTGCTTGCCGCCCTGCTCCGGGCAAATAAAATACCTAGCGGAATCAGCTACCAGTATCTGACACGTGCCGATGATGCAAGCGACGGTTACATCATCCACGCGCTGAACACTGTCTATATCGATTCGTTGCAAATTGGACGCGCGGCTTAAAGAAATTCTAAATACGAGCGGCAACATTCTTGAAGTTCGCGCGGAATGGTGAAACGACATTGAATAGGATGAGGTAATAAAAATGGAATGTACCTTTGCAACAGAATCATCATTTTGCATACGAAAACTTACTAAAACAGAGATTCCAGAAGCGCATTCTCTTGCTTGGAAGGTTTTTTGCGAATACGAATCGCCGGATTATTCTGCCGAGGGCTAGGAAGCCGCTTTACGCCTATGAAGTACTCAGAATAGTTACAAAATCTTTTGTCAGGGGGTAAAAAATGAAGAGATGTGAAACTTCTTCTCCATGCAGGGCTTGAGGAATCTGTATGAATGTCCTTGGATTAGTGACATCTTGCGCAGGGGCAGCGATGGTCGTGGGAAGTTTTTTGGTTTCTTACATGCCAAAGCCAAAAGACCGCGTGAAAGTCGTATTCATCACAATGCTTATTTCTATGGGAAGCGAGAATTTTATTCTTGCTTTTTCACGGGAACCGATTCTCTGGCGCATAAGTCAGGTCATCGGGTGGATTCTGGTTCCTGTAATGGGCGCAAATCTGGAAGTTATCCTGAGGAGCTCAATTCCAGTGGAACTTCAGGGACGCGTTTACGCATGCAGGAATACACTCCAGTTTTTTACAAGACCAATAGGACTTTTCCTCGGCGGCTTTATGGTTGACAGCCTGTGCGAGCCTTTTATGGAAGCTCATTCAAATTCTGCCATGCTGGCTTCACTTTTCGGAAACGGCAAAGGCTCTGGAGCTGCCATGATGACGCTCATTCTTGGCCTTGTTGGAAGCGCTTGGTGCCTTTTGCGCAAGCGCATCATTTTTCGTGGCTGCGGATGATTTTGCTGACTTCAACCGCTTCATAAAAATCATCCTCGGAAATGCCAAGCGCCTGAACATCCTTCCAGATTGTCTGCGTGTAAAAATCAACGGCCTCCTTTGAAGCTTCGTTGAAAATTACCCATGTTCTGGCATAGTCAAAAACTGGAGGGGCAAGCCTTGCCGTAATCCAGTCGATGACAGTGAAGTCTGTTTTATTTGGGGCAAGCATTATGTTCAGAAAATGCAAATCCAGATGGCAAATGACGCTTTTGTATTTTTGGGAAAGCCTCTCGACTGTTGGCAGGACTTTCGCTTTTTCTTCGGTTGTAAGCATTGTTTCAATTGTCAAGAGAAACGATGGAATTTCTATGCCGCTTGTGTCAGCCGCATGAATTTGGCGGAAAGCCTGGGAAAGCATCGCAAAATATTTTGGAGGATCTTCGGAAATAAATTTTTCAAGCGTTTCGCCTTCGACATAATCCATTTTTACGACATGAGGGTCATCCGTTTTATAATACTTTACCGGGCAAAGGCCTGCCTTGTTCACCGTCTTTTGGTTTTCTATTTCAAACGAAATCCATTCGGCAGGATAGGAAGGCTTGTAAATTTTGTATGCGAATCCATGATAAAGCAAAACTTCTGCCTGCGCGCCATGGCCGATTGATTTTTGCGTACCGTCAAATTCCATTACAGTTTTTCTCCATTCCCCTACTTCACAGGATTTTTTCGTCTCATTCTGAAACAAAAGGGGCTCTTAAATCATAATCCGATATTTCGGAAATGGGCACGGGCAGTTTAAGACCGATTTTTGGATCCTTGTAATTTATTTGTTTTGAATGAGCGTCATCGCCGCTTCTGTCAACGGAATAAAGCTGCATCGTATCATTTTGCAATGAAATGAAAGCGTGCCCAAAACCTGCGGGAATCAGCGCCGCCAAGGCATTTTCTTCTGACAGTTCAAATGACTCCCATTGTAGATAGTTCGGCGACTCTTTTCTCAAATCAATAACGTAATCCATCCCTCTGCCTTTTATGACTGTCACAAACTTCGCCATTGGGCTGCACTCTTCCCTGTAGTGTATGCCAAAAAAAGTTCCTTCTTTTGGCATGCTGTAGATTCTTGTCTCACGGGCTTTAAAATCAACAATGTTATCGTCAAAAACATATTCCAGAGACCCCCTGTTATCAAGGCGCGTATGCAGCTTATATATTTTTACTTTCCCAAAAATTTCCGTTATCATCATATGTTTCCGTATTAGACAATCAGCCCTTTTGGCGGTCGCCGGCATTTCCAATTGTTTTCATTTATAGTCGTCCACGTCGAATTTTCTGTCGCGGAAGTAATAGTCGCGGTCGGCCTCGGTGATTTCGCGCAAAACCCGGCAAGGATTTCCAACGGCAATCACGTTTGCAGGAATGTCCTTTGTGACCACGCTGCCTCCTCCGATCACGACATTGTCTCCGATTGTGACGCCCGGCATGATACACGAGTTTCCGCCAATCCAAACATTGTTTCCGATTGTCACGTCAATTCCGTACTCGTAGCCTGAGTTCCGCGAGTCCGGATGAATCGGATGCCCCGCCGTGTAGATGGCGACGTTCGGCGCGATTTGAACGCGGTCGCCGATTTTAACCTTGCCAACGTCAAGAACGATGAAGTTGTAGTTGGCGAAAAACATCTGGCCGACTTCGATGTTATAGCCGTAGTCGCAATGAAAGGGCGCCTCAATGTTAATCCAATCGCCAGTCTTTCCGAGGATTTCTTTTATAAGGCGGTCTTTCTCCTCTTTTTCTTCCGGCGGAAGATTGTTGTAGCGGTAAATTTTCTTTTTGTTTTCAAACCGTTCTTCTTCAAGCCCGTCAAGCCAAGCCTTGTACGGAAGGTTTGCGATCATCCTTTCCTTTTGATTCATTATTTTCTCCTGTTTGTTTGTTCGCTTTTGTTTTGTTTCATAATACAAAAAGATTATTGAATGTACAAGAATTTTAAGGCGCATCTTATCCCGCAAAAAGCGCATCTTGTCAAAAAGCCATTTCACATAAATCTTCTTTGTGGTATGCTTTAGCCGCCTGTAAGAAAGAGAAAGAAAAATACAAATGGAAAAATTCATCATAAAAGATTTTGAGCCGGCTTATATCCCTGATGCGGAAAGAATTCTTAAAGAAGAATATTCCGCTGAAAAGAAAAAAGTCCCTTCGCTGCCGGAGGAATCTCCAGCCGGATTGTTGAACTGGCTTTCGACAAAAAAATATAAAAAAGCCGCCTTTTGCGCAGGGCGTCTTGTGGGCTACATGATGTTTGCAGATGTCTGGGACGGATTTTTTGGACTTTGCAAAGGAAGCTTTAGCCCTTTGGGAGGAAGCGCGGTTTCTTTTGAACTGGGGGCCGAAAGAGAAAAAGTTATGTCCCTTTTGTTTGAAGGAATTTCAAACGAGATGGTTCGCGACGGTATTTATTCTTTAGCCCTGGCACGATTCGCACACGACACAGAAGCCAACAATTCTTTGATTCTGAACGGCTTTGGAATTCGCTGCAGCGACGCAATGGCAAAAATAAAGTCAATCCCGGAATTCAACATGCCGGAAAAATTTGAATTTAAGGAAGTTCCTTTTGGAAATTTTGGGATTTTCAAAAATCTGAAAATGAAGCTTGTGCATCACCTGGAAAAGGGCCCCGTTTTCTTTCCGTCAGATTTGAGTGACTTTGACCAGTGGTTTGAAGATGACAGTAAAAGATGGTTCGGCGCCTTTTGCGGAGAAGAGCCTGTCGGCTTCATCGCCTGCAAAAAAGGCGACGGAGAAAACTACCTTTGCGACAACATACACAACATCTGCGGAATGTATGTAAATGAAGAATACAGAAAAGACGGCGTAGGAAAAGCCCTGGTATCCTGCCTTTCCAAAATCCTGGAAAAAGAGGGCGCGGAATTCCTTGGAGTGGATTATGAAACGCTCAATCCAACAGCTCTGCGCTTCTGGACAAAATACTTTTCTCCATACACCTACAGCTTCCACAGAAGAATCGATGAAAGAATCGCGCATTTTTTGAAATAGCAAACAACCGGAGAATTTTATGACAAAAATAAAATATGTAGAAATGTCAGATAAAGAGTTTTGGTTCACTCTTGACAGACATCTTTCTGAAAAAGAATTTGAGACAAAGGTTAATTCCAAGCAGGGCTATGTATTGCTTGAAAATGACAAGCCTGTCGGCCTACTTCGATATAATTTATTTTGGGACAACACGCCATTTTGTACAATGCTCTTCATTGATTGGAATTGCCAAAAAAGAGGATATGGAAGGCAACTATTGGAACATTGGGAAAAAGATATGAAATCCCAAGGCTATGATTTTGCCCTCACTTCAACCCGTGTTGATGAAAGCGCGCAACATTTTTACAGAAAGCTTGGATACAAAGATTGCGGCGGTCTTTTAATAGATATTCCAAACTATGAGCAACCGATGGAAATCTTTCTGATAAAAAGAATTTCATAATCAGGCAACGGTACAATCCCTCGCGCTCTTAATGCGGGCGTCTCCCGCATACAGCCGTCAGCTGTCTTTTCTTTTCCGATAAAAGTTAAAGCCATCCTCAACCTTTATGATTTGATAGCCTAACTTTTTGTAAAAGGCATTTGTCCGCTCATTCCAGCATGGGGTATCCAGATTAAACTCAGAGGCGCAGGGAAAATTCTTTTCTATGCAATCCATCAAACGAATTCCGTAACCTTTTCTATGATAGACACTATCAATAAAAATCCTGCCAATGTATACGCTTTTTTTTAATTCATCCGGGAATACAATGGCGGCCCCCACCAAATCTTTTCCAATCATTGCTTGATACAAATGCCCCTCACTTGCCATTTGTTTATGCCATTCCACTGAATCAAATTCAGGCGGGCAGTCTCCTTTTGCGCCGCCAACATTTACATCTGTTTCAAAAGCTCTGATAGAAATATCCACGATCTTTTCCACTTGATTTGCTTCCGCTTTGACAATATGCATTGTAATCATAATTTACATTTTATGACATTTTTCCATGAAGAAAAAGCCGTTTCAGACAAGATGCATGCTTTGAGCGATGAAATGCGCGAATTAGAGGCTTTCTTCCGCGTCCTTGCAGTTTTGCAAAATGCGCTTTAGGTAGTTTTCAAAGTCCTGGATTTCTTTTTTTGAAAAGCCTTTGTAAAAAAGCGCGTTTTGTTCGTCGGAGGCTTTGGGAACTTTTTTCTTGAAAATTTCATCTTTTCCGGTTCTAAAAACTAGCGTCGCGCGCTTGTCGTCCGGGCTTGGACGGCGGCAAACATAGCCGTCGCGCTCCAAGCGGTCGATGATTCCGGTAAGGGTCGCCTTGTCCAAGCTTGTCTTTTCAACCAGTTTTTTTATGGGAATATTGTCTTCGTTCCACAGGGCAAAGATTACCCTGCCCCGCGCGCCGGCAAGGTCTTCCAATCCGTTGCGGCTCAACACGGCATGCCAAACGCGCTGGCACACTTGGTGTATTTGCGAGATAAGAGTTCCGCCTTCCGTCCGTCCGTTTTTCATAGCCACTCGCCTTGCCCGCTCAGTTTGCGGCGGAATTCACAGGCTGGCCAAAATTGTGGATGCCTAAATTGCCCCAGCAATGCATGTATTTTGAAGTGAACTTCATAAGCGTGTAGTCCGGGTCGGCCGGGCCCTTGTGGTAATACATGAGCCAAGTTTTATGCCAAAAATCTTTCTTGACGTCCATGTCCAAAACTTCTTCCATCGTTCCGATCGCGCTGACGCCCTTGAATTTTTGCGGAAGGACAAAGTAAAGACAGACCTTGTTGTTGGCGCGGATTTGCTTGATTTTGCGCGAGGAAGTGTTTGTTGTAAAATAAATCGTGACAGTCTCGCCGTCAACGCTAATCGCCTTGCCCTTAAGCTTTGGATACTTTTTGGGATTGGCCAGGTTCAAGAGCGCTCGGATTTCCGGAAATCCTTCCGTCTCGTCTTTTCCAAAAGTCGCGATTTGCGCGCATTCCGAGGCCTGGATTACTTTAACTACGTCCTTAATGTTCATTTTTCGCTCCGATTAATTAGTTTGTATGCAAACTATATATCCAAAGCGAATTTTTGTCAAGCGCGTTGCTTTATTGGTTGAATTGCAATATAATTCAACGCCTAAGGACAGAAGCATGAAAAAAATTGGACTTGTAGGCGGAACCGGCCCGGAATCAACCTTGATGTATTACAAAGAGCTGAACAGCCGCATTGACAAAATGACTGGCGGCGCGCAAATGCCGGACCTTGCGATTGAAAGCGTGAACTTTCGCAAGGCTTGGGATTATGTTTCCAACGGCAAATATGATTCGCTAACTGATTATTTGTCCGAAAAAGTTGAAAAGCTTAAGGCGGGCGGCTCAGAGATTATCGCGCTGACAGCCGCGACAATGCATATTGTGTATGAGCAAATCGTCCAAAAGACAAACGTTCCTCTTGTAAGCATTCCAAAATCAGTTTGCGAAGAAATCCAGAAAAAAGGATACAAGAAAGTCGGCCTCTTGGGCACAATTTTCACGATGGAACAGGACTACATGAAAAAGGATTTGATTGAAGCCGGCATAGAAATTCTTGTCCCCGAAAAGTCAGACCGCGAGCTTGTCGCAAAACGAATCTTCGAAGAGCTGGAAGTCGGAATCGTAAAGGAATCCACGCTCAAAGAATTCACCGCCATAATCGAAAAGATGAAAAACGAGCGCGGAATCCAAGCCTTGATTCTAGGCTGCACGGAGCTTCCTCTTCTTTTGAACAAAAACAACTGCCCCGTGGACTGCCTCGACAGCGTTGAAATCCATCTTCAAAAGTTGATTGAGTTGGCTAGGGATTAAGCGCGCGTTTGCCAAAGATGAATGTACTGATATCAGGGATAGAACGGTATGAAAATAAGATTGTTTAATTTGGACGATGATTTTGATGTGATTAAAACTTGGATTTCAGATGAAAGAACGCATATGCTGTGGTGCGCGAATCGAATTCAATTTCCGATGACAAAGAGCGCATTTAAAGAGTTTTTGGAAGGCGTTGCGTCTCAATGCGGCGACGTTCCGTATGTGGCGACAGAAGATGACGGGAACCAAGTCGGGTTCTTTACATACTCGGTTAATGAGAATACAAAAGAAGGGATGTTGAAATTCGTGGTTGTGGATCCTGAAAGGCGCGGCAAAGGCACCGCAAGAGAAATGCTCAAGCGCGCTGTGGCGGCGGCGTTTAATGACGAAACGACAGAAGCGGTTCATTTAAATGTTTTTTCTGCAAACGCGCGGGCAATAAAATGCTACGAAAAAGTCGGATTTGTCGAGAGGAATGTCGCAAACGGCGCCTTTAATTACAAGGATGAGTCTTGGGACCGTTGCAATATGATTATAAAACGTTAATTGCATTTTGTTGCTGAAAGATAAAAGAAAGAAGAAAAATGGAGAATCTAAGTGAGTAACATAAGAAAAGCAGAAGCAAAAGACCTGTCAAGAATCGCTGAAATCCTGGTGTTTGCGAAGAGAATTAAGTATAGACCGATTTTCAATAACGACGACTATTCATTCAATGAATTGCAGGTAGTTAAGCTTGTAGAAGAATATGGCAAGCCCAAAAATCTCGATAACATCTGGGTTTACGATGACGGGATTGTCAAGGGTATGATTCACATAGAGGGAAAAGAAATTGTTGAATTGTATGTGGATTATTTTTTCTGGAGCCAGGGCATTGGCGCCAAGCTCATAGAGTTTGCCAAGGAAACGCATGACGCTCGTTTCCTGTGGGTTTTGGAAAAGAATGTTGACGCGATAAAGTTTTATGAGGCGCATGGATTTCAGGCAAACGGAAAAAGACAACTTGAGGAAGGCACCCCCGAATATATTGTTATGTTGGAAAGGGTGTTATGAAAATAGAATATAGGCAAGCCGCCATAGAAGACGCGGAAGTGTTGGCGAATATTTACAACGCTTCTTTTTATGACGATTACTTGCGATTCGGCTCGTGCCCGGGATATGGACAAACAAAAGAATCAATGGAAAAGTCGATTATGCAGCGGCCAAAACATATCATACTATGCGATGGCGAGCCTGTCGGCTGTGTTTCTTATGCAAAGCTTGGAGCGGGAGAATATGAGGTTGGCTGCTTGTGCGTTATTCCTGAATTTCAAGGCAAAGGAATAGGAACTCAGGCAATGCAATTTTTGAAGGCGCGTCTTGAAGATTGGAAGACGCTCACTTTAGTGACGCCAATAGACAAGAAAGAAAACGTGAAGTTTTACACTGAAAAATGCGGCTTTCGCATAGAATCAACAGAAAGAGACGGCAATGTAGAACTTGTTCGATTTGTTGCTGAAAGATAATAATACGATGAAAAATCGGTAGTAATGGGGGCAATCATAATGAATGAATTTAACGAATATGTGCGCGAGACTTTTTCCGCAGTCGGCGACGTTGTCATAAGAGCCATGATGGGCGGATACCTTGTTTACTTTAACGGCAAACTGATAGGCGACATTTGCGGCAATGAACTGTTTTTAAAAAGAGCACCGACATCGGACAGATTGCTTGCGGACTCAGAGCTGCGCTATCCTTATGAAGAGTCAAAAACGCTGATGCATGTATTCGACAATTTTGAGGATGCGGATTTAATTGCGGAATTATTGGAAGGCATGCATTCGGAACTGCCCGAAAAGAAAGCGAAGAAAGCCAAATAAGAATGAACGAGATTAAAACCGAGTTTTTTAGAGGCAATAATGCATAAGATTTTTGGCGCAAAAGAAGATAAAGAATATGTAGACAGAATGGGGGCTTATATCATTCCTGTTAGACAAAATGAGGTTGGCATCGTAGAAACACCAAAAGGTTATTTCTTATTAGGCGGAGGTTTGGATGCCGATGAAACAGATTTTCAATGCATTAAGAGAGAATGCATGGAAGAAGCTGGGTATGAGGTTGAAATTGAAAAAAAGATTGGTTCTGCGGAAACATACATGCTGCATCCAACAATAGGTTATTTCCATCCTATACAATCATATTACGTTGGAAAATTATTGGATAAGGTGACAGAACCAATTGAACCTGACCATGTTTTTAAATTTGTTAAAGTTGATGAAATTAGAAATAAGATGTATTTGGAAATGCAAAGATGGGCTATAGAACAAGCAATAGCCCATTAAATGATTGAAAATCGTAGGCTTTTCGCGTTATAATTTTAAAATGTTTTTTCCTCTGACATCAACTCCGTTTTCTCGCTCCGGCTATCGCGAACTTCTTCCTTCAAAGGAGCTTGCTCCTTACGTCCGCTGCTTTTGGACTTCATGGAATGAAGTTTCGCCAGTCCCCATCATTCCAGATTTATGCGCGGACATCATCATTGTGACAGACGGAACGGAAAGGGAACTCTTTTTTTGCGGCGTGAGCGACAAGATTTTTGCGTCTGTTCATTCGCAAGGCCAACGCAGACGGCTTTTTGGAATCAGGTTTTACGCATGGCAGGCTTCCGCTTTTTCAGACGAGCCGCTTTTTAAAACCGCGAACGGATTCTTTGAATTGCGCGCGCATTTCCTAACAATCGAAAAATCGCTTCGCTCAAAATTTTCGACGGCTATGAATCTTGAGGAATTCAAGCAGATTGCCGAAGAAACGCTTCTTAAGCTTCTCGTCCGCCCCGCTTCAAAAAGGCCTGAACAAAATTCGCTTGTCATGGACGCAATAACTCAGATGATTCGTACCCGCGGCTCGCAGAACCTCTCTTCCCTGCTAAAAGACATTCACGCAAGCGAACGCCAACTGGAACGATTTTTCGCGCAAGCTCTTTCCCTCTCGCCCAAAAAAGTTTCGTCGCTCATCCGCTATCAAAGCCTGTGGCAGAGCGTATGCTTTTCAAAGATTTTTGACATTCAGGACGCCGTCGCCGAATTTGGCTATTTTGACCAAGCTCACCTTTTGAACGACTTCAAAAAATTCCACGGAATGAATCTTACGGAAGCCCGCAAAATTGCATTCAGCGCAAAATAAACTGTCGGATTTTTACAATACATAAATCGGAATCTATCTTATAATTGAAAAAAAAGATTGGAGGCAATATGAAACTAGAAGGATTTGGAATTTTTGTAAAGGACATGCCGACGATGGTCCGCTTTTATCGCGACGTTCTTGGCTTTGGAATCAAGGAAGACGAGAACACGACAAACGTTTTTCTTGAAAAAGACGGCACCTTGTTTTTGCTGTACGGCAGAAACGACATTGAAAAGATGACCAATTCAAAATTCAACTACGCCGACAAAATCAACGGACACTTTGAGATTGCCTTGGGCGTGGAAAACTACGCCGCTGTTGACAAAACCTTTGCGGAAGTGACGGCAAAAGGCGCGCAGCCTGTCATGCCGCCCACAACGGAGCCGTGGGGCCAGCGCACCTGCTACATCGCAGACCCGGAAGGCAACCTGATTGAAATCGGCTCGTTCGTAAAGGAATAAGAAAATTATAAGGCAAAGATATCAGCAGCTACACAGCCTCTTCAATTTGCCTCAAGCTTTCAAAATCGATTTTGAGCCGTAAATGATTAGGTTCATACTTTCATTCTACATTTTTTCCGCCCTTTAGTCAAAAGCGGATTTGACAAAGCGCGCCGTCTCAAACTATAATAAAAAAATGAATGACGGATTGCGAATAACTTACAGGCTTGCGGAAGAAGGTGACCTAGACGAAATTTGCGCGCTTGTACAAGCGGCGGTCGCCGAAATGGAAAGGCGGGGAATTTTTCAGTGGGATGAAATTTATCCTGCCCGCGAGGATTTTTTGAATGACATAAAATCGCGCTCGCTTTTTATAGGCCAAACAGAATTTCAAAACACAAAGCGCATAGCTGTAATTTACGTTCTCAACAAAGAATGTGACGAAGAATACAAAACGGCCGCGTGGACAATCCAAGGCGACTGGCGCGTATTGCACCGCATTTGCGTCCACCCGGACTTTCAAAACCAAGGCATCGCAAAAGCGACGCTCGCGCATATAGAGCAAAAAGCACGCGACCTTGGAGCCGCTTCCATCCGTCTTGACGTCTTTAGCCAAAACCCTTTTTCGCAAAGATTGTATGAACGCGCGGGCTACCGCAAAACCGGCGAGGCCAATTGGCGCAAAGGCCTTTTTTATTTGATGGAAAAAGGCCTGCGCTAGACACAACATCCTGCCGCTTTGCGCTGTCATCCCGCCTTAATGGTCTTCTTGTTTTTGTACATTTCCTTGTCCGCGCGGTCAAATATTTCGGCGACAAGCGTGTCTTTTTTAGGAAGATATTCAGCCATTCCCGAAGCGAGAACCGGCCCAAATCCAGAACGGTGATTCTCCAAGACTTGGGCGCGCAAACTTTTCATAAGCGATTCTTTGTTTACGTAATCGCTTCCTCTCAAGAACACGACAAGGCCAAAAGGAAGGTAATCCATTCCGTTGTCGATATTCGCCTGCACCGACCGCTCAAGTTCGTTATACGCCGTCTTGTTTTTAACGCCAGTCAATTCGTCGCGGCGCGCAAGCTCTTTCTCGATGTTCAGCGCCTTGAGATGTTGTTTTTCGCGTTTGATTTCTTCGTCAATGTTTTCGACGCCTATGATATAGTGGCTTCCGTCGTCGGTCTTTTGAACAGTCATTCTGACATAGTGAGTTTTCCCAGAAGCAACGATGCGATAATCCAAACCGCAGTTTTTTTGGCTCGCAAGGGCGCTGATCAAATGGTCTTTGTCAAGGAAGTCGCCCACAAGGTCGCGGTCGCCTTTATGAACAACTTTTGGAATGTCATTTTGCAAGTCCGCGAAAAAATCATCGCCTGATTTTTTCGCGTCCAACTTGCCGTAAATGTTTCTGCATTCGTAGCTGATATAACTTGCGTCTTTTGCGTCAACGTAATATATCACGTCGTAATTGGCCGCCAACGCTTCCGCAATCTGCGTGAACGTGACGCGCTTCTTTTGATCTTCGCGCCGCGCGCTCTTGTATATCTCTTTTTCCTTTCGTTCCCTAGCCTCAACAAATGAGTGGATGACGCAGATTCCAACAATCAAACCCATGGCATAAATTGGGTGTTGCGGCTGGAGAATTTGCCAAACCGAAAACAATTCCATCACAATACAAGTGAGCCCTACAGCGACATGCCGCGACCTTTGTTCGCCGCTCAATTTGCGCCCCGCGTAGAGCGTGTATATTGAAGCCGCCACATAAAGGACAATTTGAAAAACAAACGCTAAGTGCCTGCCAGGGCCTGTGACATATTCATGCCGCTCGTCAAAAGAAAAAATGCAGGGATGAAAAAAATTAATCGCCAAACACACAAGGGCAAGCGTGAACAATGACCACACCGAGCCAAGCAGAATCTTGCCCCTAAGACCGCGCTGGTTCAAATAAGAAAGCACATAACGAATCCACGCCGCCTATATACATTCCCCGCAAAAATATGCTATACTATTATGATAGATGAAAAAGAAGGTTTTTTGGGCGCTTTTTACGTTGTGCCTTTCGATATTGACAATTTACGCGCTCTTTCATAACGGCGGCCTTTCCGTCGCAGAACTTTTTCAAAAGATAAAGGACGCGTCGCCGGCTTGGTTCATTCCGGCCGCGCTTTGCATGCTGGGTTTCATCTTTTTTGAAGGCCGCTCCCTTGTTTTGATATTGCGAACCTTGGGCTATCCCGCAAAAAAGCGCCGGGGCTTTCTTTACGCGTCGGCCGACATTTTCTTTTCTTCGATAACTCCGTCGGCGACCGGCGGCCAACCGGCCAGCGCATACTTCATGCACAAGGACGGAATCTCAGGCGTGGCGGTGACGGTCGCCTTGATTTTGAACTTAACGATGTACACGCTGGCCATAATCACCTTGGGCATTCTTTCGCTCGTGTTTTTTCCGAGCGTATTCATGGAATTCGCGTTCCCCTGCAAAATCATGATTCTCATAGGAATCGCGATGATGACCATGCTGACAACATTTTTCATTCTCCTGTTGAAAAAGCAAGTCATCCTTTTAAAATTTTGCAATGTCATAATTTCCATCATGGAAAAATTCAAGTTCAAGAGCGCGGCCGAAAAATTTAGGCGCAAAGTGGATTCCATGATGGAAAAATACAAGGAATGCGTCGTAACGCTTGCCGGAAAAAAGGGCCTCTTGGCAAAAACATACTTGCTGAATCTTTTGCAACGCGCCTCGCAAATTTTGGTGACGGTCTTTTGCTACTACGCGATGCACGGAAACATTCCAAAAGGAATAAAAGTTTTCGCCATCCAGACTTATGTCGTCATGGGCTCCAACTTCATTCCCGTCCCGGGAGCTGTCGGCATTTCGGAATTCCTAATGTGCTTTGGCTACGCGGGCTTGATTGGCGAAGAGGCGTCATATTCGCTGGCCCTCTTGAGCCGCGGAATTTCATTTTACACCTGTAGCATAATTAGCATTTTTACGGTAATATTAGGCTTTATACTGCTTCAACGAAACAAGAGCAAAGAGGAAATTTTATGATCGGCTTTTACGACTACACTGTGGTTCTCACATATCTTTCGATGATTTCCGCCTCAACAGGAATCATTCTATGCCTCAACGACATCGGCCACCCATTTGTGGGAATGCTCTTCTTGATGTTCTGCGGCCTGTGCGACGCTTTTGACGGAAAGGTGGCGCGCACAAAGAAAAACAGAAACGAGCGCATGAAAAAGTTCGGCGTGCAAATAGACTCGCTTTCCGACCTCGCGGCGTTCGGCATTTTGCCGGCCTGCATCGGAATCGCGATGCTAAGAAGCTCCATCGATTTTTACAACTTCCCGGACGTCATGTTTTTACGCTTGTCCGACAAGTCCACAATCATTAAAGTCGTCCTCACAGTCATCGCCGTTTTGTACACCCTCGCCGCGATGATCCGCTTGGCCTACTTCAACGTCTTGGAAGAGGAGCGCCAAAAAACGGAAGACGGCGCCAACAAGACTTACATCGGCCTTCCCGTCACAAGCGCGGCGCTTATTTTTCCGACAATTCTTTTGATTCACATTTTTTCCAGCGCGGACTTGACGCTTTTGTATTTCATCTTCTTGGCAATCGTGGGCTTTTTGTTCGTCTCCGAAATCCAAGTCAAAAAGCCAACGCTAAAAGCAGTCTTGATTATGATTGCGATTGGCTTGCTTGAAGCGGGAATCTTGGCATACGTCTTTATCGTGATGAAAAATAAATAATGGACGCGCTGGCTTTTTTATACAAAACAGTTTGCGGCCGCGCTCTTTTAAAGATTCTCACGGCGCGCGCCGTTTCTAAAATTTGCGGCTCCTTTTTGGACTCAAGCCTGTCGCATTTTTTGATAAAGCCTTTTGTAAAAAAGAACAACATCAACCTTGAAGAATACCAAATAGAAGGAATAAAAACATTCAACCAATTCTTCAGGCGAAAAATCAAGGACGGCGCGCGGCAGTTTTCCGCCGACCCAAACGTTTTATGCTCGCCCTGCGACGGCCTCCTAAGCGTTTGGAAAATCGAGCGCGGCGCGGTCATCCCCGTAAAGCAATCGCAATACACAATTTCTTCGCTGTTAAGAGACGACGAGCTCGCGCAAGAATACGACGGAGGCCTTTGCCTTGTCTTCCGCCTATGCGTGGACAACTACCACCGCTACGCTTACGCCGAAAGAGGAAAGAAAGGCCCAAACATTTTTATCCCGGGCGTCTTGCACACCGTCCGCCCAATAGCGCTTGAGGCGCGGCCTGTCTTTGTAGAAAATTGCAGGGAATGGACAACGATAGAAAGCGGCGCCTTTGGAAAAATCATCCAAATGGAAGTTGGCGCGATGCTTGTCGGACGGATTGTAAACCACGAAGGAGAAGGCTTTGCCGAGCGCGGAAAGGAAAAAGGATATTTTGAGTACGGCGGCTCGACAATCATTTTGCTATTAAAAAAAGGCGCCGCGCGAATCAACAAAGAGATTTTGCAAAACTCAAGCGCCGGAATCGAAACGCCGGTAAAGATGGGCAGCCAAATTGGCCGCTCAATCGGAAGCGCGCCGGCCGCGAAAAAATAGGACTTTTATGGACAGCAATCAATTCGCGCGTACGCGGCTCACGTTCGGAAAAGAGAACATGGAAAAACTCCACAAGGCCAGGGTAATTGTTTTTGGCATTGGCGGAGTGGGAAGCTATGCAGTCGAGGCGCTTGTCCGCTCTGGAATCGGCGCGATTGACATTGTTGACGACGACAAAATTTGCCTTTCAAATTTGAACCGCCAGCTTTACGCGCTCCATTCCACAATCGGAAAAGACAAGGTTGACGTCGCCCAAGAGCGAATCCGCGACATAAACCCCGACTGCAAGGTTACAAAATGGAAAACTTTTTTCATGCCGGACACCGCAGGCCAATTTGACTTTTCGCAATACGATTATATTGTCGACTGCATCGACACAGTCAAGGGGAAGCTCGAAATCATTGAGCGCGCGAAGGCGGCCGAAAAGCCTGTCATAAGCTGCATGGGCGCGGGGAACAAGGTTGACCCGGCCAAGCTCAAGGTCGCCGACATCACGCGCACTTCGGTCTGCCCCCTCGCCCGCGTCATGCGAAACGAACTTAAAAAGCGGCGGATCAAGAGGCTGAAAGTCGTTTTTTCAACCGAAAGCGCGATTCCTCCAAAGGAAGACGGCGCGGACTTTGAAGACACACCCGCAAGCGAACGCAAGGGCGCTCCAAAAAAGCAGACGCCAGGAAGCAACGCCTTTGTTCCTCCCGCCGCGGGAATGATGATTGCGGCGGAAGTCATAAAGGATTTGACACAGTTCCATGTGACGGATTTGTTTAGGGAATAAAAATTTATTCCGCTAGCATTTTCCGCAATACTCGTAGCCGGCTTCTTCGACGGCGGCCTTTACAAGCGCTTCGTCAACTTCTTTTGAAGTTTCGATTTCAACCGTTCCCGTTTCGTGGGAAGGGCTTGCCGACACAACGCCGTCGATCGCTTCAAGAGCCTTCTTTACATGGCCCTCGCAGTGGCCGCACATCATTCCTTTTACATTGATTTTCATAGCGATTTCCTCCTTGACATTTCTGTCGCTAAGATTTGATATAAAATTTCCCTTCGCGGGATTTTTCAAAAAGTTGAGTCTGAGCGCGTTTGTCACGACGCAAAAGCTGGAAAGACCCATAGCCGCCGCGCCGAACATCGGGTTCAGGCTCCAGCCAAAGGCCGCGACATAACAGCCGGCGGCAAGCGGGATTCCAATCGCGTTGTAAAAAAACGCCCAAAAAAGATTTTGGCGAATGTTGCGCAAAGTCGCGCGGCCAATTCTAATCGCGGCGGCGACGTCAAGCAAGCCGCTTTTCATCAAGACCACGTCGGCGGCGTCTATCGCGACGTCAGTTCCCGCGCCGACGGCGATTCCAAGATCCGCCGCTGTCAACGCCGGAGCGTCGTTTATTCCGTCGCCCACCATCACAACCTTTCCGCTTTTCATAAGCGCGCGGATCGCGGCTTCTTTACCGTCCGGCTTAACAGAAGCGATGACTTCGTCGACGCCGGCTTGTTTTCCAATCGCGCGGGCTGTAACCTCGTTGTCGCCGGTAATCATCGCGACGCGAAGGCCCATCGATTTCAGCTGTCTTATTGCGGCCGGCGAATCTCCCTTTATTGTGTCCGCCACGGCGACGGCTCCGAGCAATTTGTTCTCTTGCGCAAAAAGCACCGGCGTCTTTCCTTGCGCGGAAAGCTCGGCGACGGCATTTTCCATCGGAGAAATGTCCGCGACCTTCGCGATGTATTCCGCGTTTCCGCCGTAAAGCGCCGCTCCGTCTACGTTCGCCTTGAGGCCGTTTCCTGGAACGGCGGCAAAGTCCTTGCTTTCCAAAACTGCCGCGCCCTTTTGCTTTGCGCAAAGCGTTATCGCCTTTGAAATCGGATGCTCGCTCTTGGCTTCGAGCGAACAGGCTTTTGAAAGAAGTTCCGCCTCGCTCGCGCCCTCCGCAGGGATTATGTCGGTCACTTTCATAACGCCGTTTGTAATCGTTCCTGTTTTGTCAAGCGCGACAATTTGAACGCGGCCCGCTTCTTCTAGAGCCGCCGAAGTCTTGAACAAAATGCCGCTCTTGGCGGCGACTCCATTCCCCACCATAATCGCGACAGGCGTGGCGAGGCCCAAGGCGCAAGGGCAGCTTATCACCAAGACCGAAACGGCGCGCGCGATCGCGTAGCCAAAGGTCTGGCCGACAAAAAGCCATGCCAAAAGCGTCACGGCCGCAATAGCGATCACCGCGGGAACAAACACGCCCGAAACCTTGTCGGCGATTTTTGCTATCGGCGCTTTTGTCGCCGCCGCGTCGCCAACCATGCGGATTATTTCGGAAAGCGTCGTGTCTTGGCCAACCCGCGTCGCGCGGCAAACCATGTAGCCCGAGGCGTTTATGGTTGCCGAAGCCACTTTGTCGCCGACTTGTTTTTCAACAGGAAGGCTTTCGCCGGTCAAAGCGGATTCGTTCACCGCGCTCGCGCCTTCCGTCACAATTCCGTCAACAGGAATTTTGTCGCCGGGGCGGACTACGAACAAGTCTCCGACTTTCACGTCTTCAATCGCGACGGAGATTTCTTTTCCGTCAACCAAAAGAACGGCGGTCTCTGGCGCGAGCTTCATCAAAGCCTTTAGGGCGTTGGTCGTCTTTCCCTTTGACTTGGCCTCAAGCATTTTTCCGACTGTGATTAAAGTCAAAATAGTCGCGGCCGACTCAAAATAAAATTGGTTCATATAGTAAAGAACCCGCTCATTGTCAGCGTCAACAAGCGCGCCCGTCATCGCAAAAAGCGCGAATACGCTGTAAGCAAACGAGGCGGCCGCCCCAAGCGCGACAAGACTGTCCATGTTGGGCGCCCTTCGGAACAAAGCCTTAAAGCCGCTTATAAAAAA
>CADBBB010000008.1:35997-38273 GCA_902792795.1 uncultured Spirochaetaceae bacterium
AAAAGCTCGTACAAGCCCATCGCCACGTGGTTTCCTTCCAAAAAAGCGGGAAGCGGCCAAGACCACATCATGTGCCCCATGGAAACATACATAAGCGGAACAAGCAAAATCACGGACGCGGCGAGGCGCCTTTTCATTTTTGGAGTCTCTGTGTCTTGCAAAGAGTCCGAGCGCTTTTGCCTCTCGGATTGCCCTTTGGACTTTTCCTCGCCGTCCTTGACGCTCGCGCCGTAACCAGCCGCTTCCACAGCGCGAATAATGTCGCAGCTATCCGCGCTTCCTTCCACGCCCATAGAATTGGTCAATAAATTCACCGCGCAGCTTTGGACGCCGGGCACAGCCTTGACCGCCTTTTCGACGCGAGCTTGGCACGCGGCGCAGCTCATTCCTGTAACGTTAAATTGCCGCATTTTTTTCCTGCCCCATCCATTTTTTTAGCGCGTCAAAAAGCTCGTCGTACGAGCGGGCGCAAAAGTCAATGTCATATTCGCGCATGGCGCTCTCGACGTCACCCTGCGGCGAAAACCAAACGGAAGCGAGGGAAGAATTTTTCGCGCCCAGCATGTCGGACGAAAGGGAGTCGCCGATCACGACGCAAGATTCTTTTGGCGCCTTTATGCTGTCAAGGACAATGTCAAAAAATTCTTTGGCGGGCTTGGCGACTCCCATGTCCTCGCTGACGAAAACGCCGTCCAAAAATTTTCCAAGCCCTGTGGAAGCGATCCTTCCCTTGGCGTTTATCGTAGCCCCGTTTGAGACTATGTATATTTTTGAATCGGCCGCCTCGCGCCTTAACCTTTCAATAAACTCCAAGGCGCCGTCAAGCAAAACGCCGTTGACGGACATCGTTCTTATAAATTCGTCGTTGACCGCGAGCGGGTCCAAGCCGGCCGGGCCTCCCCCGCTCTTTTCAAAAATATAATTGAACCTGTTTGTAAAAAGTTCCGTCCGCGTGATGTCATTCTTTTCCAGTTCCAGCCAAAGGCGCTTGTTGCATTCCTTAAAAGCGGAATAAATGTCGTCCGAATACGGAAAGCCGTTGGCCGTCAAGACAAGCTCCAGAGCTTTGCGCTCGGAGGCGTGAAAATCCAACAAAGTTTGGTCCAAATCAAAAAGAAAGTTGCGTCTCATAGACGCCTTCACTTTATCGCGGAAGGAACGAAAAGTCAACGCCCGGGCTTTTCATTGCCACGACCCGCTTAATGTTGTATACTGAACGCAATGGAATTCAAAATTGAAACGGAAAGGCTGTTTTTGCGAAAAATGACAACGGCCGACTACGACGCTCTTCACGCGGTCCTCGCCGACAAAGAGATTATGGGCCACTACCCCTACGACTTTGACGAGGCGCGCGTCCGCGACTGGATTGAGCGCAACATAAAGCGCTACAAGGAAGACGGCTTTGGCCTTTGGGCGCTTTGTCTAAAGGAAAGCGGACAAATGATCGGCGACTGCGGCCTCACGCTCCAAAACATCGAAGGCCAGTTCCTTCCAGAAATCGGCTACCATGTCCGCAAGGACTGTCAGGGAAAAGGCTTCGCAAAGGAAGCGGCCAAAGCCGTCCGCGATTGGGCGTTCGCCAACACCGATTATCCAGCGCTTTATTCCTACTGCAAATACACAAACGTTCCGTCGTACAAAACGGCGGAATCAATCGGAATGCGCTTTGAAAAGGAATATCTTGACGAAGCGAACAAAATCACGCATGTCTCGCGGATAACCCGCGAAGAATGGGAGAAAATAAAATGAACATATTGGTAATCGGCGGAACAAAATTTTTTGGAATCCCTATGGTCAACGCTCTTTTAAAGAAAGGCCATAAAGTTACTGTGGCGACAAGGGGAAACACAAAATTTTCTTTTGACGGAACGGTGGAGCAAATTATTTTTGACAAGAACGACCCGCAAAGCGTCGCGCGTTCGCTTGGCAAAAAAGAATTTGACGTCACAATAGACAAAATCGCGTACAGCTCAAACGATGTCCGCTCCCTCTTGCAAAACGCCCCTTGCAAAAAATACATCCAAATGTCCACGTGCGCCGTCTACAAAAAAATTCACACGGACACCAAAGAAGAAGAATTTGAAGCCGCATCTCATCCGCTAAAATGGACGGACAGGCTCGACGACTACGCGGAAACAAAACGGTTGGCCGAGCGCGCCGCCCTTGAATTTTTGCCCGCCGATACTTGCGCCTTTATCCGATACCCAGTAGCGCTCGGCCCAAACGACTACACGGGCCGCCTGCGCTTTTACCTTGAACATATCCGAGACCAAAAG
>CADBBB010000009.1 GCA_902792795.1 uncultured Spirochaetaceae bacterium
GGAAAGGCTGCTAATGGCGGAGGCATATATCTTGGAGCCGGCACTGTAAACTTGGACAGCGGCGCCAAGGTTAGCGGCAACAAGGCTAGCTCAAGCGGAACAGGCGCCGGCGTATATGTCGCAAGCGGCGCCACGCTAAACATAAAGAGCGGCTCGGAGATTTACAGCAATGTCGCCGACAGCGGAAATATAAACGGCGGCGGCGTTTACAATCTTGGAACTGTAAATATTTATAGCGAAAGCAAGCTTTATAAGAACACTGCGAATTATGGCGGCGCCATTTACAATAAAGGAACGCTGTCTATGTCTGGCGGAACTATTGGCGGAAGCGCCGCCAACGCAAATACAGCTGCATGGGGCGGCGGAATTTATAATGACGCGTCAAAATCTCTTATCATATCCGGCGGAGAGTTGTCATACAATTCCGCGACTAACGGCGCCGCGTTGGGCAATGCGTATGGCGGCGCGATAATGAACTATGGTTCGCTGACAATTTCTGGCGCCGCTACAATCAGCAACAACACCGCGTCTGAGACAAACACAAGCCAAGGTTATGCGTATGGCGGCGGCATTTACAATGCATCATCAGGATCTGTTGAAATAACCGGCGCCCTTACAATGAATGCAAACAAGGCCACTGTGGCAGCCGCAACCTCCGGACAATCCACATCACAGGGCGGCGCCATATTTAATGCCGGAACTCTCACTATGTCAAAAGGAACTATAGGAGCGTCCGACAAACTTAACACTGTTACTGGAAAGTCAGTGACGGTCTTGCAGGGCGGAGCGATTTACCAGAACGGAACGTTCAACATAAGCGGAACGGCTTATGTTTACCCAGGAACGGAAACTTCAAACGACGTTTGCCTCCCTTCTGGAAAGTTTGTAAAGGTTGTCGATTCTTGGACCGGCTCGCAGGCCTCATCCAAAATGGCGCTCACGCCCGCGACATGGAAGCGCGGAACGCAGGTTTTGGACGGCAATTATGCGGCGGCATATTACACCTACTTTAAAACCACCGACACAGAATGGTCTGTTGGCTACAAGGAAACTTCATGGGCTCTTACCGGCGACCTAAAGAAGTGTATCGGCGCGGACATTTATGTGGCGGGCGCAGGCTGCGCGTCGGGAATCACAGCGCCTTCTTCGACGGCAAGCGAGCGCGTCGGAACAAAGGCAAAACCGTTCAATTCTATTTCCGAGGGCGTAAACGCTTGTTGGAACACAGGTTTGCCGTTTACAATTAACTTCTCTGGAACCATCTCCGGGACGGCGCAAACAATTCCAGCCGCAACGGCTACGACAGGCCTTGCCAGCGCCATTACAATACAAGGCGTTACAGGAAACACAAGCGACATTATAGACAGAAATCTTACCACCACCTCATCATCGACCGGAACGGCGCTTACAATAAATTCGACGACATCGGTGACGCTTAAAAACATTAAGATTACAAAAGGCTACAGCTCGACAAACGGCGGCGGAATAACTGTCAACACGGGCGCGAGCCTGACGCTTGGAGAGGGCGTTTCCATCACCGCAAACAAAGCCGCTTCAAACGGCGGCGGCATTTACAGCGTCGGAACTGTGGACATGACAAGCGGATCCGTAACCAACAACTCCGCGCAAAACGGCGGCGGCATTTACAGCAGCGGAACGCTCTATGTCCGAGGCTCGGCGATTATCGGCGACAAGACAGAAACTACCGCAACAGGCTCTACTGGCACATACTGCTCCAACAGCGCGAGCGCATCCGGCGGCGGCATTTACAATAGCGGAACTCTTTACTTTGGCTGCAACACGTCTGGAACAAAGGACGCTGACAACGGCTACGCGCTTGATTCCGGCTATGGCGTCCGGCGCAATTACGCCAATGACGGCGGCGGCATTTACAACACAGGAACATTCAAATCAGGCAGCGGCTCTATTTCTTACAATTACGCGCCAAACAGCGCCGGCGGCCTTTACGCGGGCGGCTCGACCAACAACATGGGCGGCCTTGGGGTGTCATACAACAAGACGGGCAAGGACGGCGCCGGCGTTTATGTGGCAAGTTCAAAAAGCGCGGAAGTCACCGCGCAATCTGGCGTTAACCACAACACCGCCACCGCGTCTTCCGGCTCAAGCGACGTTTGCGGCGGCGGCATTTACGTCGCCGGAACGCTTACCACAACCGAAACCTTGAACGCCAACTGGAACAGCGCGAGTATAACCGGCGGCTCCGGCAAAGCGTATGGCGGCTGCGTTTACATCGCGTCCGGCGGAAAGTTCGTTTATTCCAAGGGACAGCTTGGAGGCACCAGCCAGTCCAACACGGTTTCCAATACGGTTTCGGGAAGTACGGACAAGGCTTATGGCGGCTCCATTTACCAAGGCGGAACATTTGAAGTGTCGGCAAAAGGCTACATTCCAAAGGGAAGCCTCAGATCAGACGACGTGTACCTTCCTTCTGAAAAATACATTACCGTTACGGGAGAACTTAAAACTAATTCTGAGTTAAGCCAGATGACAATAACGCCCGCCACATGGAAGCGCGGAACGAAGGTTTTGTCCAGGGGTAGCTCTTTAAGCGTGGATGACTTCAAAGGCCAAATCGCCAAATTCAAGGGCAGCGAGACAGATTGGCTTGCGGTTTACAATTTAAGCGTTGGAAAGCTTTACACAAGCTATAAAATATACGTTTCCCAAAGCGGTTACGACGACGACAAGAATGGCCTTGGAACCAGCGCAAAGCCGTACAAGACCATCAGCAAGGCTGTCGGCGAATGCTGGACTACAAGCTACGATTTTACTGTGTATGTAAGCGGAACCATAAAGGGCGCCCATACAATTGGCGGAACGGATGTTACAATAAACGCCAAGTCGCTCACTCTGGAGGGAACTGGAACGTCGCCGACAATTGACGCTGAAAAAACTTCCGGTATAAGACCTCTTACAATAAACACGAGCCTTGGCGTTACCATAAAGAATTTGACCATCACAAACGGCAATGTCACCCCCAACTATGGCGGCGGAATATATATTGAAGGAGGCTGCGCGCTGACGCTTGACGACGGGGCGATCGTCCTTTCGAACAAGTCGTCAAGCGGCGGCGGCGGCGTTTATGTCGATGCTAGTTCAACGTTGATTATGAAAAGCGGCTCAACCATCAACAAGAATGTTAGCACCGGCGGCGGCGGCGGTGTTTATAACAACGGAAAAGTCCTTATGTCCGGCACGGCGCGCATCGGCGCAAATGGCACATCAAAGCCTGGCACTAGCTCTACTTCTCCAACAGGAAATTATAGCGGCATACAAGGCGGAGGAATCTATAACGCGGGAACTGTCTGCCTTGGCTACACCGCTTGGACTAACGAGACTACAAACACTCCAAAAAAACTTGAGGGCGGCGTAACGCAAAACTACGCATCTAGTGTTTCTGGCGGCATTTATGTGTCCACCGCTGCCAAAGTTTATATGAAAACTGGAAACATTTCATATAATAGGGCAAACAACGGCGGCGGAATGACAAACGCAACAGGAACCGTCAAGCTTTTGGGCGGAAAGATGGAGTCCAATTGGGCGGACAGCAACAAGAGCGGCGCCATTTGGCAAAATGGAGATTTGTACCTTGGCGGTGACGTCTATATTCCTTATGGCGGCTCTTTGGGCTTGAATGATCTTTATCTTAACGACAAGAGCGTTCTTCTCAACACGGACATCGCCCCTCCGGAAGATTGTACAACTGGTGTCATCGCGACCATTTATCCTAATACATATGCCGGTATTGGAGTTGTTGGCCAAAATTACGCTTACGCGCCATGCTTGGCCGTCGTTCCCCAGCCAGGTACAACGCCGCCGCAAGCATGGACAATAAACACTACAAACGGCTATTTAAAGAAGACCACCGCGATTACGTCCAGCAACATAAGCTCTGTCGTAAGCGGTTTGTCATCCGGCGCCGAGTTGAAGGCTGACTCAACTTTTGGCAACGATGCGTTGGAAACTTTGAAAACAGCTCTTGGTAGTACAAGCAATACAATTAAGCTTGACTTGTCGCAGTCCAGCGTTACCTCTTTGTCTGACGCCACTAAAATTCCATCTTGTTTGGAATCCATTGTCTTGCCGAATAATTTTGCCGCTTATGGACTTCTTTGGCAAGGGTTGAGGAGCAATTCAAAACTTAAGACAATTGAGGTTTCTCCACAAAACAAGAAGCTTGCGTCTGATAGCGGCATTCTATACGGACTTGATGACAATGGCAAAAAGGTTAGACTTGTGCTGTACCCCGCCTCAAAAACCGGAAGCTCTTACACATTGCCAAGCGGAGTCATAACGCTTGGAGGAGGATGTTTCTGGGGCAATAAAAATTTAACTGGCATAACGAATTTGACCCAAATAACGCAAATTGATAATTATGGAAACCAGTTCCGCTTGTGTGAAAAGATTACGTCGATAAATCTGCCGAATGTCACAACAACCGGCGATTATGGCTACGGTTTCATCAAGGGATGCCCGGCGCTTACGACTGTCACGCTTGCTTCAACACTTACAACCCTTGAAGGAAATTGTTTTAGCGAGTGTCCAAAATTGACGATTATTCATTTTAAGTCCACAACGCCGCCGACAATTAACTCTTCCGATCCAAAACTCTTTACCAACTGCAACGAAAACCTTAAGATTTATGTTCCGTCAAGCTCAAGGTCCGCATGGCTTAGCGCCACCGGAACCTATGGTTTCGCGAACAGCGCCTACAACGCTCTTGCGGGCTCGTTGAACTCAAAGGTTTACGGGGAGTAGTTGCGGCAAGGAGCGGCAGGCCGAGGAGGGGCGGGCTTGAGAACGGTATAGGGGTGACAAGGCTAGGAGCGGGGCGGCCAACAGGCCGCCCCGGTTTTTTTGCGCGGGAATGCTTTGTGATTTGCGGCGATTAGTTTGTGGGGGCGGGTTCCGCTCGTGTTGTTGCTGGGAAAACTATAATTGATTTTGCGAGCGGGTTCGCCGCGACCTGTGGTCGCTACTGGGCAGGTGTCAGCTCTTTTTGCAGTTCCAGCACTTGGTCCAGGGGCAGGCCGGTGATTTGCGCGGCTTGTTCGGCGGTCAGGTTCATCGCAAGGGCATTTCGCGCGTCTTCCACGGCTTTTTCTTTGCGTCCATCCTCGCGCCAGCCGCGAATTGCGCTTTCTTCGTCGAATTCCGTCAAACACATTGCGATTATCTCCTCTTTTTGCTCGCGGACGAAGCCTTCCAAAAAGTTTTCCTCGATAGCCCAGTCGACGGCTTCGCGCACGGCTTGCCCGATTTCCATTTCCTTTTTCTTGTTGTCGGAAATTCTTCCCACAAGCCTTATGTAATCATACATTGGTTTGCACTTTTTGACAAGCGTTTCGTTTGCGCCTTGGTTGATGTTTATCACGTCCGCCGTCCATTCAAAGTCTCCGCTTTCGTCCTTAATCTCAAAAGCGTCCGACAGCCGCAGCTTGTAGCGCTCGGCCTTTTTAGTGTCTCCGTTGTAAAAGACGATGAATCGCGGATTTGGAATTTTTATCAACGATGATTGGTGCAAGTTTAAGTCCTTTTTCGCTATGTGCTTTTGATAAAGCTGCGCGAAGTAGAACAAACCCCTTAAAGGCATATTCGCGTTCGTCTCGCTTTGCTGCTCGTAAAGCGTCATCTGGCCGTCAACCAAAAATGACACGTCGTTGTACATCTTTATGTAAATGACGTTTTCGATTGTGTTCAGTTCAAGCTTGTTGGGATCTGTGTAGTTCGTGCCGTTAAGGACGTTGTACAAGTCCAGCCGCCAGCGCTTGCTCCGCTCGCTGTCCTTTCCGAAAAT
Organism: uncultured Spirochaetaceae bacterium; assembly: GCA_902792795.1. GTDB lineage: Bacteria > Spirochaetota > Spirochaetia > Treponematales > Treponemataceae > Treponema_D. Next base: position 5,819 of record CADBBB010000009.1, read on the forward strand.
GGCGATGAAAAGCCTGTCGCGAATACATATACCATAGACTTTTTTTTGCATTTTTGACCTCTTTTGGAGAAAAATTCGTAAAAATTTTTTAATTTTTTTCTTTTTGTTTTGGACGCGGGATTTTAGTCGGTTTCTGCGCGAGGGATTGTAGGGGCGGCGCAAAGCCGTTGTCCGCTCGTTTTTTTTGAACGCAAAACCTTAATGGTTGTTTCGAGCGTTTTCTCCGTGCCTTTCAGACGCTGCTGGTTAGTCTGAGCGGACAATGGAGCGCGGTTAGCGCGGAACCCCGCAAAGCCCGGCCCCCGCCCTCGGGGGCGCGCCCAACACGGCCACTTATGGCGGCGCGGTCTACATGGACCAGTGCGACACCGCCCATGGAATAAATCTTTATGGCGCCGCTTCCATACCAAAAGGCTCCGACGAAAAGAACGACATCTATGTAAACGCGACAAGCAGCGACAAGCCAAAAATATCGATGACCGACACCCTCACCAATTCAAGCATAAGCCTTGTGACAGGCTCCACAAGTTTTTATGCGGAGGACTATCAAATTTTAAAATTTGGAGGCTCTCCAAACCAAGGCAACGCCGCCAAAATTGAGATTAAATCGCAAAGCAGCCAGGATTGGACTGTGGTGACGGAGTCTTTTGCCGGAAAACTTGCAAAGGCCAAAAAGCTGACAAGCTCAAATATTACAAGCTTCACGCCAACGGCAAGCGCAAGCTACAATTTTGTGATTGATTCGACCGTGGACGCCGCGAAAATGAAAACATTCCTTGAAGCTTTGTGCAACAAAACTGTCAACACTAGCTCAACAAAAATCGCCGCCTCAACTTTGGACTTGTCCAAGTCAAGTTTGACAAGCTTTGGAAGCATGACCTTTGACGTGGAAAATCTTGTGGAGCAGCCGATTACTAAAGTGATATTGCCGGCGACAGACTGCTCGGCTGCGTTAGGCGATTACCGTGTGAGGCTCTGCTTTGCCGGAGTCAAAGAATTTGTAGTTCCGCCGGGCTCAACCGCGCTGAGCTCCTCCGACGGCATCGTGTACAACGCGAACAAGAGATAGCTTATCCCGCCTCAAAGACAGGAAACACTCTTTCATGGCTCAGCTCCGTGACCGAAGTTGGAACACACGCCTTTTGCTATGCAAAAAATCTTAGGACAATGAACATTCCCAGCGCTGTAACAACGATTGGAGGACAGGCCTTTATGCGGGCTAAGATTACCAGCGTGTCCATTCCGTCGTCGGTGACTTCAATTGGCGGCGAAGTTTTCGTTTACTGCACAGATTTGGCAAGCGCGACAGTGAACAATTCTTTAATTTCGCAAAGAGAATTTGGCTATTGTTCAAGTCTTACGTCGGTCACATTAAGCGGCGTTACAAAAATTGAAGGCGTCGCCTTTGAAGGCTCCGGCGCAAAGTCCATTACAATTCCGGCCTCTGTAGTCCACATAGGCTATAGAGCCTTCCCGTCAACCATGACGAGCATGACGTTTGCAAAGACGGACAAATGGAAATACTACAAGCGTGTGACCGACAGTTCCGAAACTTATGAGGGAGATGTATCATCGACTCAATTGAACGCGACAAATTATAACAGCACTTGGTACAATAAGGTGTTGAAGTATGGCAATTAGTTGACTGGAGCCGGCGGGGCAAGCCTAAAAATTGTGGGCGGTCGCACGCCTATGATTTATGGCCTTGAGAACGGTATAGGGGTGACAAGGCTAGGAGCGGCCGACCGACAATGGTTGGGCTAACGGCGCAGGAGTTTTTGGCAAGACCTAGAGGGGCGGCGGTTGGCCAAAAGCTTTTGGGCTTGAGAACGGTATAGGTCTGGCAAGACAATAAAGGGCGGCCAACAGGCCGCCCCGGTTTTTTCGCGCGGGAATGCTTTGTGATTTGCGGCGATTAGTTTGCGGGGGCGGGTTCCGCTCGTGTTGTTGCTGGGAAAACTATAATTGATTTTGCGAGCGGGTTCGCCGCGACCTGCGGTCGCTACTGGGCAGGTGTCAGCTCTTTTTGCAGTTCCAGCACTTGGTCCAGGGGCAGGCCAATGCAACGGGAAACTTTTTCCGGAGAGTCGCCTTCTGCTAAAAAATTCCGCGCGTCTTCCACGGCTTTTTGTTCCATTGCGTCTTCCCTAATGTAAGTTTTTTCGCGTTCCCATTCCATGTACTGCTTCCTCCACTGCGTGTTGCGCTTGGCGTCGGCCAAAAGGCCTGCCACTTGGCCGGTGAACTTGTTCGATGCCTTGCCGCCGGTCACCATGCGCAAAAACGCCTTTTGGTCTTCGTTCAACAGTTTATCACAATTCTTGGAAATAAAAAAGTACTTGTACGCCCTGTCGTTCAACTTTACCTTTGGATTTTCCTGACATAAATTTTCAAATGTGTACTTTGGCAATCCGTTCCCAAATATGTCGTCAACGCAAATGAAAATTATGTAAGAAGTTTTTAGGTTTTTGTATTTTTCGCCCGTCTTTAAAATGTCCACGTCGATGACGCTTTGGTAGTAGCGGGCGCGTTCGGGCAGCTCCTTTGTGTCGGAGGCCTGCATCTCTATGTTGTAAATTTTCAAGCCGTCCGCGTCCTTTGCGTAAACGTCCAGCCGCACGCCCTTGCTTCCAAAGTCAACGTCGATTTCCTCCTCTTGCGACATTTCAATTTTCTCTATTGGAAATTCCAAAAGGATTTCCAGCAGTTCCTTGCAAACGTCGGGGTTGTTCCTCATTGCCAGCGCTCGTGAGAGCGCAGTTGAATAAATTTCCTATAGCAAAACGGCGGGCTTGCCCCGACGTATTATTTTGTAAAACATAAAGTTGTTGGCGATGGTCAGGTCTTCCCAGTTTTGGCTGTTGTTTTGAGTTTCGTTCATTGTGAACCTCCATAGTTTTTTTTATAACTATAAGGTAGAGGCGTTCGCGCATTTTTTGACCTGTTTTTGGAAAAAAATGTTGAAAAAATGACTTTGCGCCTTACTGTAATATTTATCGATAAATTATGCGGGCCTTTGTTCCCATCAGCAGGCTCAACAAGGGCGGAGCGGGCAGGGTTATAGAGGAAGTCAAGCGCGACGGAATCAGGGGCATCGTTCGAAGAAAGGCGCAAGGCCTTTACCCGGAACTCAAGCTTTACGAGGAGTGAAAAAATTCTCGCGGCGCTCTTGAATCTTTTTTCGCTTTATGGTAATATAAATTCCACGCCAACTTAGCTCACCTGGTAGAGCAGCGCACTCGTAACGCGCAGGTATTCGGTTCAAGTCCGGAAGTTGGCTATGATTTTTTTTAGTCCAACCGCTTTTGGTTGGACTTTTTTTATGGTTAGACACAAGCTTGAACCGAGCCGCTCGATGAATCTCGCGGCGCGCCGTTCTATCGATGAGGCTAAAAGCGAGCGGCGCTCGCTTTTTTAACGCCTCTTCGATTGTCGGCGGGTTCAAGGAGCGGAACTTGGCTTTTTCTGACGCTTCTCTTTTTGGGGGAGCGTTTTTTTATACTCCAGCGTTTTTTTTGCTATTTTACTTGACGATTCCCACTCATTTTTATTATCTTTATAAGTATGGAAGAAAAGGAAGAAGAAAAAGAATGCGAAGAAACGCAAGAAAGCGCGCAAAATAGCGATAAAACGCAAGAAAACTCGGAAAACGGCGAAAATTCGGCCCAAACAGGCGCGGACGAAAGTTCCGCCCAGGCTTCCGATCCCGCCGCTTCCTGCGCTAGTTCCGCTGAAAGCCAAGAAAGCGGAGAGGCCAAAGAGCCGACCCCGGAAGAGAAAATCGCGGCCCTTGAAAAAGAAAACGCCGACCTCAAGGACCAGCTTTTGCGCCGCGCGGCCGATTTTGACAACTACCGCAAGCGCACGATAAAAGAAAAGCAGGACGCCTACGACTACGCCAACACGGCGCTTTTGCAGGATTTGCTCGACAGCCTTGACAACTTGGAGCGCGCGGTTGACGCCGCCCAAAAAGCCGACGACCCCAAGGCCATCGCCGACGGCGTAAAGATGGTCGGCTCGTCAATGGTCCAGATGCTTGAAACAAAGTACAACCTGACCGCCTTTGGCCAAGCGGGCGAGGACTTTAACCCCGACATGCACGAGGCCATCGGAAGCGTTCAAGACGACGTGGAAAAGCCGGTCTTGAAGGAAGTTTACCTTAAGGGATATAAGCTTAAGGACAGGGTCATCCGTAACGCCAAAGTTATGGTGACCATGCCAAAAGACAAGTAATATATAGAAGAATAGGAGAATAATTATGGGAAAGATTATCGGAATTGACTTGGGAACGACAAACTCTTGCGTAGCCGTGATGGAAAACGGCGAGCCGGTTGTAATCCAGAACGCCGAGGGCGGCCGCACGACTCCGTCAATCGTAGGCTTCACCGCGCAGGGCGACCGCATCGTCGGAGCGCCGGCCAAAAACCAAATGGTCACCAACCCTAAAAACACAGTTTACTCAATCAAGCGCTTGATCGGCCACCGCTACAGCGAATTGACGGGCGAGGCCGCAAAGCTTCCTTACACAATCATTGACAACGGAGCCGACTGCCGCGTCGAAGTCACCGACAACGGCGCCCAAAAGCAGTTCAGCCCGCAGGAAATCTCCGCCTTCATCTTGCAGAAAATGAAGAAGACCGCCGAGGACTACCTTGGAAGCGAAGTCACCGAAGCCGTAATCACGGTTCCGGCCTACTTCAACGACAGCCAGCGCCAGGCCACAAAGGACGCCGGTAAAATCGCCGGCCTTGACGTAAAGCGCATCATCAACGAGCCTACGGCCGCCGCGCTCGCCTTTGGCTTTAACAAGGACCAGAACAAGGAAAAGACAATCGCCGTTTACGACTTGGGCGGCGGCACGTTCGACATTTCAATCTTGGAATTGGCCGACGGCGTCTTTGAAGTTAAGTCAACAAACGGAAACACCCACTTGGGTGGCGACGACTGGGACCGCCGAATAATGGACTGGCTCGTCGACGAGTTCAAGAAAGACACGGGCATCGACCTTTCAAAAGACCCGATGGCCTTGCAGCGTCTCCGCGAAGCCGCCGAAAACGCCAAGATCCAGCTTTCGGCCCAAACTTCTACAGCCATCAACCTTCCGTTTATCACAGCCGACGCGACAGGCCCCAAGCACTTGCAAAAGAACCTTACCCGCGCCCAGTTTGAGCAGATGACAGAAGACTTGTTCGAGGCCACAAAAGAGCCCTGCCGCAAGGCTTTGGCCGACGCGGGCATCACGGCCGACAAGATTGACGAAGTTCTTTTGGTCGGCGGTTCAAGCCGCATGCCCAAAGTTCAGGACGTCGTAAAAGAGCTTTTTGGTAAAGAGGGAAGCCGCTCTGTCAACCCCGACGAAGCGGTTGCCATCGGCGCCGCGGTTCAGGGCGGCGTTTTGCAGGGCGACGTAAAGGACGTCGTGTTGCTTGACGTAACTCCGCTTTCTTTGGGAATCGAAACTATGGGCGGCGTAATGACTAAGCTCATCAACCGCAACACGACGATTCCGACAAAAAAGAGCCAGGTGTTCTCCACCGCCGCCGACGGCCAGACCGCCGTTACAATCCATGTCCTGCAGGGCGAGCGCGAGATGGCCGCCCAAAACCGCACTTTGGGCAACTTCAACCTTGACGGAATTCCCGCGGCTCCTCGCGGCGTTCCGCAAATCGAAGTCACCTTTGACATCGACGCCAACGGCATCGTTAACGTAAGCGCCAAGGACTTGGGAACAGGAAAGGACCAGCACATCACGATCACTTCTTCTTCCGGCTTGAGCGAGGAAGAAATCAACAAGATGGTGAAGGACGCCGAGGCCAACGCCGCGAGCGACAAGGCCAAGCGCGAGGCTGTTGACGCCAAGAACGAGGCCGACAGCTTGGTTTACCAGACCGAAAAGACGCTCAAGGAATTGGGCGACAAGGTGAACGGCGCCGAAAAGCAAAAGATTGAGGACGCCGTGGCCGAGCTTAAGAAGGCGCTTGAGTCCGACAACACCGCCGACATCAAGGCCAAGACCGAAGCTCTCAAGCAGGCGTCTTACAAGATTGCCGAAGAATTGTACAAGCAGCAGCAGGCCGCCGGCGGAGCTGGAGCCAACGCAGGCCCCAACCCCGGAGCGGGAGCCGGCCCCAACGCGGGCGCCTCAAACGGCGGAGCGGCCAATGGCGGTTCGTCAGGCTTTGACAAGGGCAGCGCCGAAGACGTGAACTATGAAGTCCATGACTAAAAATCACCTCCTGTGATTTTAGCGTCGAGAATTCGGCGAACGCCGAATTCTCGCAAATCGGTTCAATACCAAAAACGGCGCGTCCATGCGCCTGTAGATGAGAATAAAAAATGGCTACAAAACGCGATTATTACGAAGTATTGGGTGTAGAAAAGAGCGCCTCTATTGACGAAATCAAAAGGGCTTACCGCAAGCTGGCCGTAAAGTACCATCCTGACCGCAACCCCGGCAACAAAGAGGCCGAGGAAAAGTTCAAGGAGGCTACGGAAGCCTACGAAGTTCTTTCCGACGACAAAAAGCGCCCGATTTACGACCAATACGGCTTTGCCGGCCTTGACGGAATGGGCGCCGGCGGAGGAGCGCAATACTCGCACGCCTTCCACGACTTTTCCGACTTGTTCGGCGGAATGGGCGGCGGCTTTGGAGACATTTTTGACAACATTTTTGGCGGCGGATTCGGCGGAGGCTTTGGAGGCGGCCGCGGACGTCAGGCCGACAACGACGGCGCCTCTTTGCGCTACGATTTGGAAATCACCTTTAAGGAGGCGGTTTTTGGCGTAAAGAAGGACTTGCGCTTTGCCCACAACGCCGCCTGCAAGGCTTGCAACGGAACCGGCGCCGAGTCCGGAACCGGCAAAAAGACTTGCCCCGCCTGCAACGGCATGGGCCAGATCCGGCGCTCAAGCGGCTTTTTCGCCGTTTCGCAAACTTGCCCCCAGTGCCACGGAACAGGCCAAATAATAGAACATCCTTGCAAATCTTGCCACGGAACAGGCTACCAAAAGGAAAACAAGGTCGTTTCGTTCACGATTCCGGCCGGAATTGAGGACGGAAAGCGCATCGTGATTCCCAAGCAGGGAGACGCGGGCCGCGACGGCGGCCAGCCGGGCGATTTGGTCGTGGTGGTCCATGTCCAAAACGACGCCTATTACGAGCGCAGCGGAAGCGACTTGTATTGCGCGCTGCCCATTTCGATGAGCCAGGCCGCTTTGGGCGCCACGGTGACGATAACCGCGCTCGACGGCCGCAAGATTGACATTCCAATTCCCGCCGGCTGCCAAAACGGAAAGCTCTTGCGGGTTAGGGGAGAGGGCGTCGCGACCGCAGCCAGAAAAGGCGACCTTTACATAAAAATCGTGGTTCAAATTCCGGCCAAGCTAAATTCCAAGCAAAAGCAGCTTTTGGAAGCCTTCGCCGAGGCCGAAGCCGCCACAAAAACCCCCGATTTGCTCAAACTCTCTGAATTGAACCGCTAAAGATTGCCGCGTCCAGCGCGGCAATGACACCATCCAGTTCGGTAATTGGGGCGAAAGGGTTGCTCTAACAAGCAAAAAAAACGCGCGAGGGAGCGAGACGGCTTGCGGAAACTCTCTGTTTGCGCCGCCGCTCAAGCGGCGGAGTTCAATAGTTTCAAGCGCAAACAGTGAGTAGCGCAGTTATCAAGCGGTTCCGCAAGTCGTATCGCGACCGGGAGAGTTTTTTTTTGTATGTCTTACGCGCCCTTTCGCCCACAATTTTTGCGCGTTTTTTCCCCATTTTTGCCGATAATGTGATATAATAGTCTGTATCTTTTTCAGGGGACACTATGCTCAAAACAAAAAAATTGTATGTTTTTATACTGTCGAACGTGCTTGCGGTGGCGCTTTTTCTTGTCGTCTCCCGTTTCATTCTGCCGCCGATAACCGACGGCATAGAAAGCGCGTATTTCATAATACTTGAATTCGTTTTGCTCTTGTTCAGCCTTACCATAATGTCCGCCGCCGCCGTCGCGATGAACGCCAAGCTGGAAAACGACGTTCTGCGAAAAAGCGAGACAAAATACTTGCAGGCTTTTATCGACGCGCTGCGCTTTTGCTACTCCTTGGACGACTTTTACGAAATAGTCAAGAACATCTTGGAGCGCAAGGCGGACTGTTCCGTCCTCTACATCGATTCCGAAAAAGACTACGTGCTTTATTCCTCCACGGACTTGCTCACAAGCGACAAAAAGACCGTCACGACGCTCAACCAAAATTTCCCCGCGTCATGGCAGGACGGCTACCACTTTATCGGCGACAAGCTGGGAGTCGTTTCCTCCTACAAAAAAGCGCGAGGCTTTTTCCTTTGCGCCAACAAGCACCACTTCTTCATTTTCTGCCGCTACACAAGGCTTTTTGACACAGGCATCTACAAGGACTTGTTCGACGAGTTCGTTCGCTTTAGAAAAAGGGCTGAGACAATCGCCAACCTTTCTGAAATCGCCTCGCTTTCAAAAGACTGGGAGCAGCTGGCCGAAACGCAAAAGCTCTTCTTGCCGCAAAAATTGCCCGAGCCGCGCCGCCTGCGCTTGGCCGCTTACTTCCGCCCGCTCGTCAACGTTTCGGGCGACTACTACACGGCGCTTCCGATCGACGACCACAAGACCCTCTTGATGCTCGGCGACGTTTCGGGAAAAGGCCTTCCCGCCGCCCTCATCATGGGCTTGGTGATGAACACCGTCAAGATTATGGAAAACAAGGAAGACTTGGTTTCCATCGTTTACGCCGTTGACAAGGCCATCAAGAGCATGAAATTGCAGGACAAGTACACCGTTCTTTTCATAAGCGTCGTGGACACGCAAAAGATGACGATTCGCTACGTCAACGCCTCGATGTCCGACCCAAGAATCATCACCCGCTCGCCGGACGGCTACACGATAAAGCCTCTGGCCTCTAACTGCGGCGTTGTCGGAATCTTGGACTTGGAGAACGTCCACATGGACGAAAAGCGCCTTTTCCGCGACGACTTGATTTTGTTCGCGTCGGACGGCGTCTCCGAAGTCATGAACGAAGACGGCGTGGAATTGGGCGACACCGAGCTTTACACGCAGACGATTACAAAGAGCGCGGCCAAGCAGCCGCAGGAATTTGTCGACGACGTGGTCAAATTGATTTTTGACTACAAGGGCGAAAACAAGCTGCACGACGACATCACTATGATGGTAGCTAAGGTGGTAGGCTGATGATTTACGTAATTATAAATATTGGAATAGCCGCGTATTTGGCGTGGGCTTCGTTCAACGTCAACACAAAGAACATGAGGAACGAAAATTCCCTCATCAACATAGTCTTGCTTTCGGCGGCCACGGCGGTTTTGACTGTCGTGACCTTGCTCATGGTCATGTGGGGCCCGGAACGCTTCACTGTCTTTTTGGAGCATGTCCTCCTGTTCATTTTGGCGGCGATTTATGTGGCCATTTCCTTTTACTTTTTGGGGAACGCGGTCAAGCGCGGAAAGGTTCTCTCGTTTTTGGAAGTCGTTTTCATTCTGCTCGCGCTCTACATTTCTTCTTCAAAGATAGAGATCGCCGACTACACCCGCCTTGTGTTCAAGTCCTCGGCCTTGTTCAAGGGCGAGCTGGGACAATATTTTCCGCTATCTTGGTTCCAGCTATACATCGCCTTCTTTGGCTTTTTGCTTCCGGGAATGAGCGTCTTGATTTTGACTTTGAGCGCCGAAAACGCCAAGAGCCGCCAGTCTTTTCAAAAGGCCGTCCTCTTTGCCGGCGCGATTGTCTTTGCGTGGGTCGCCAGCTGCGCGGTGGCTTACATTTCGCAAATGCTTCCGATGATGATTTCCCTTTACACGGGAGTCTTGGCCGTCTTGGTCACTTTGATGACGCGCGTTTCCGTGCAGGACAAGATTTACGATTCGCTCACAATGTTCTCCACGCTCTTGATCAACGCCATAAAATTCGCCGCTCCTGCCTTTATCAGCGCCCTTGTGTTTGTGGGTCTAAGGCCGCTCTACGCCGGCGCGCGCGTCTTGTACACGATTGTAATTTTCTTTATAACTTTGGCGTTGGTTTTTGCCGGCCGTCTTTTCGCGGCGGCCTGCGCCAAAATTTCAAGCTTCCGCTCGTCAAGCTACGGAGCGGCTTTTGAGGCCGACTTGGCCGCCATCAACTACAACGACGAAACCGGCGACATTTGCAAAAAGCTTTTTGAGATTTTCCAAAACCGCGCCAACGTCGGCTCGATGAAAGTTTTGATCGCCGGCGGAAACAACGAGCTCAACACAGTGTTTTCCAGCAAGGGGAACAAGCCCACGCTGTCGGCGGACGATCCCGGCCTTGAGGCCATAAGAGGGCAGGACCTCAACATTTTCATGAAGAACGAGGCCGACGGAATTTTCGCGCTTCAGCAAAAGACCGCCGAAATAAATTCCTTCTTCAAGGCCACCGAGGCGGAAGTCTTGATAATCCTAAACGAAGGCCGCCACTTGGTGGGCGTCATAGCGCTCGGCGAAAAGCGCGGCGGCGCCAGCTACGACGAATACGACAAGCAGGTCTTTGACAAATTCTACTCTTACTTCTTCGTGTTCGGCTACTACATGTCCAACATCGCCAACGCCTCCGTCGTGGGAACTGTCAACCGCGAAATCCGCATGTCCGCGCAAATCATCACTTCAATTCAGGAAAACATGGATCCCGTGGACAATCCCAAGATGGACGTGGGCTACCTTATGGTTCCCGCGCACAACATCGGCGGCGAATTTGTCGACCTCATACGCTTGACAGACACCCGCCACATATTCGTGACCGGCGCCCTTAGCGGAAAAGGCATCTCAGCCTCGATGAGCATGGTCATCTTAAAGTCGATCATCCGCACCTACCTCAATTCCACCCGCGACTTTAAAAAGCTCGTGACAAAAGTAAATCAGTTCATCCGCTTCAGCTTGCCAAAGGGAACGTTCTTTGCCGGCATCTTCTGCCTGATGGACTTTGAGACCGACACCTTGTATTACGTCAACTGCGGAATTCCCACGATGCTCTTGTACACAAGAGCCTACAACAACGTCATCGAAATCCAAGGAAACGGCTACGTCCTGGGCTTTGTCAAGGACATCAGCCCGCTCCTTAAGGTAAAGCAAATCAAACTTAACGCCGGCGACGTCATCGCCATAAGCACGGCCGGCTTGATCAACAGCCACTCTCTGCGCGGCGAGCAGTACGGAAAGGACCGCATCAAAAAGTCGATGACCGACAACTATATGTACAGCGGAATGCGCATGTGCTCCTTCTTGTTCGACGACCTCAAGCGCTTTATGGCCAAGGAACTTGACGACGACATAACCGTAATGATGATTCGTTATTTGGACAAGGACAGCCAGACCGTCAGCGACGACGAGGAAGGGGAGGCCAGCGGCACTACAACTGGTTCTTGACCAAAACGGTTTGCTAGCCGCATAAGCCGCAACATCCGCGCTCGCGACCAAACTCGCGCGGACAGCGGCAGTTTTGGAGGTGAATAAAATATGGAAGCGTTGACAATAACTGAAAAAAAAGGCGCCAACTACATTCTTTTGGAATTGAACGGCGCGATAAATTCTTACACTTTGGCGGAATTCCAAAACCGCGTCTACTCGATAATTCAAGAGACCAACTTGGTGCTGGACTTGTCCAACGTATTTGAAATCGACTCCACCGGAATGGGCGTTTTGTTCGCCTGCTTCAACGACGGCCGCGAGTCCGGAAAGCGCCTCTATCTTATGAACATGTCGCCGCAAGCGCAAAAGACCGTTAGCGACACCGGCTTTTTGGATGCTTTTAACGTCATCAGTTCTGTAACCGAAGTCGAATGAAACGCTCCCAGTCGTCGTGCGATTGGCGGAACCGCTAGCTAGCGTCGCTACTCGCAGGTTGCGCCTTGTAACTATATTACGTCTGCCGCTTGCGCGGCAGGCGCAAAGCGATTGCCCGCGCTCGTAAGAGCGCAGTTGGATAAACTTCCTTAAGCAAAACGGCGGGCTTGCCCGACGTAGTGTTTCCGCCAACCGCCCGCCTCCTTCGCGCGTTTTATTCTTCTACCGTTAGACATTCTAATAAAATTATCGCGCCGCAATAGCCGTTGCGCTTGTGAAAGAAATCACAGTAATCCGCCTGTTTTGGGCGGTTTTTTTGTGGGCGGGCGGAATTGCGCGGCTTTTTGGTTAGCATAGGCTAATTATTGCGCATATACTGTGAACCACTTCACAAAAAACGGCCAAATTTTCAAAATTCGCAAAAATTCTTCATATAAATTCACTTTTTCTATTAACAAATTCCCGATATGGGTTTATACTGAATTTGAATTTTTGCTTAAAATTTAAGGGGCATTGTTGTCTTTTGAGTTATAGGCAAAAACTATCACAGGTTAAAATTAAATTCTATATCGGAATTTGCAGGAGTTTGTATGGCAAAGAAAATCACCATCATCGGAGCGGGTCAGGTAGGCTCAACAGTGGCTTACGCCCTTACGCTAAGGCAGCTGGCGTCTGAAATCGTCATCATCGACATCGTCAAGGACAAGGCGATGGGCGAGGCTATGGACATCCGCCAGGCCACGCCGTTTGTCGGCCCCATTTCTGTCCGCGACGGAGACTACGAGGACGCCAAGGGATCTGACATCGTCATTTTCGCTTCCGGCGTTGGAAGAAAGCCCGGCCAGTCTCGCTTGGACCTTACGCAGACAAACGTCGACATCACAAAGAGCGTCATTCCTTTGGTAACAAAGGCTTGTCCCGACGCTCTCTACGTAATCGTCGCCAACCCCGTTGACATTTTGACATACCAGTTCGTAAAGACTTCTGGCATTCCGCAAAACCGCATTTTTGGAACAGGCACTTTGCTTGACACGGCCCGCTTCCGCGCCCGCATCGCCGAGACTTACAAGGTCGGCCCCACAAACGTTCACGGCTATGTCTTTGGCGAGCACGGAGACTCTTCTTTCGTTCCGTGGTCATTGGCCAACATCGGCTCTATTCCTGTCGACAACTTCGCCAAGTCTTTCACAGGCGACAAGCTTCCCGACTTTGACAAGAACGACGTAGAGGACTACATCAGAAAGTCCGGCGGAATCATCATCAACGCCAAAAAATTCACCAACTACGGAATCGCCACGACGACAGCCGACTTGGTGAAGGCGCTCAAGTACAACACTGATTCCGTCTTGACAATTTCTTCAATGATGAACGGCGAGTACGGCATCTCAGACGTTTGCCTTTCTATCCCCACGCTCATCGGCTGCAACGGAATCAAGGGCCACATCGCCGCTCCTCTTCCGGACGACGAAGTCGAAAAGCTCCGCCACAGCGCCGAGTGCCTCAAGGACGTCATCAAGCAGGTGAATTTCTAGGAACGAATATGGCAGAAAAATTTAGAATTGAACACGATTCAATGGGCGAGATGAAAGTTCCCGCCGACAAGTACTGGGGCGCCCAGACAGAGCGCAGCCACGAAAACTTTGAGATTGGCGTAGGCATCGAAACAATGCCGCGCGAAATCACAAAGGCTTTCGGCTATCTCAAGAAGGCTGCCGCCATGGCCAACAACGCGCTTAAGCCGCAAAAGATGACCGCCGAAAAGCTCAAGGCCATCTCAAAGGCTTGCGACGAAGTGATCGAAGGAAAGCTCAACGAGCACTTTCCGCTTGTCGTATGGCAGACGGGAAGCGGCACGCAGAGCAACATGAACGCCAACGAGGTCATCGCCAACCGCGCCAACCAAATCGCGGGCAAAAAGCTTTGCCACCCCAACGACGACATCAACATGAGCCAGTCGTCTAACGACACGTTCCCCACGGCGCTCCACATCTCCGCCGTTTACGCGATCGAAGACAAGCTCTTCCCCGCGATTGACACTCTTGTCGCGACTTTCAAAAAGCTTGAGAAAGAAAACATGAAAATCGTAAAGAGCGGCCGCACCCACTTGCAGGACGCGGTTCCGATTTCTTTCGGACAGGAAATCTCCGGTTGGAGAACAAGCCTTGAGCGCGACCGCAAAATGCTCGAAAGCTCTTTGCCGTACTTAAAGCAGCTGGCTCTTGGCGGAACCGCCGTCGGAACGGGACTCAACGCGCCCAAGGGCTTTGACAAAAAAGTCGCCGAGTGCGTTTCCAAATTGACAGGAAAGAATTTCGTCACCGCGCCAAACAAGTTCCACGCGCTTACAAGCAAGGACGAGCTGGTCTTTGCCCACGGCGCGATTAAGGCTTTGGCCGCCGACATGATGAAGATCGCCAACGACGTCCGCTGGCTTGCTTCAGGCCCGCGCGACGGCCTTGGAGAAATCCGCATCCCGGAAAACGAGCCCGGCTCTTCCATCATGCCCGGAAAAGTCAACCCCACCCAGTGCGAGGCCGTCACGATGGTCGCCGTGCAGGTTATGGGAAACGACGCGGCGGTCGGCTTTGCCGCAAGCCAAGGCAACTTTGAGCTTAACGTTTTCATGCCGGTAATCGCCTACAACTTTATCCAAAGCGCGCGCCTCTTGGCCGAGGCTATGCTCAGCTTCAACAAGAACTGCGCCGTTGGAATCAAGGCCGACAAGGCAAAGATGAAGCACAACCTTTACAACTCGCTTATGCTCGTCACCGCTCTCAATCCCTACATCGGATACGAGAACGCGGCCAAGACGGCGCACAAGGCTTTTGACGAAAACATTTCGCTCAAAGAGGCTTGCGTGGGCTTGGGCTTCTTGTCCGCCGCCGAGTTTGACAAGGTCTTCAAGCCGGAAGCGATGGCTTTCCCAAAATGACAACGACACAAAACGATAGATAAGGAAACTTTATGGAGAACGCAACTTATTCATACTTCCCCGGATGCACGCTCAAGAACAAGGCCAAAGACCTTGACGCTTACGCGCGCGCTTCCGCGGAAGCCTTGGGATTTTCGCTTGAGGAAATTCCCGAATGGCAATGTTGCGGAGGAGTCTACCCCACAGCCAAGGACGAAGTGGCGCAAAAGCTTTCTTCCGTCCGCGCGCTGGCGGCGGCCCGCGACTCTTCTCGCGACCTTGTGACGCTTTGCTCGGCTTGCTACAACGTTTTAAAGCAAGTCAACCAGGACGCCAGGAGCGACGAAAATTTCGCGCTCAAGGCCAACAACTATCTTAAGAAGGACGGAATCGAATACCACGGCGAGGCCAACGTCGTTCACTTTTTGGAAGTCCTTCGCGACAAAGTGGGCTGGGCCAACGTTAAGGCCGCCGTCAAGAATCCCTTGACCGGAAAGAAAATCGGCGCCTATTACGGCTGCCTCCTTTTGCGCCCGGCGGGCGTCCTCAAATTTGACGACCCTGAAAATCCGCAAATCTTGGAAGATTTCATCAAGGCGATCGGCGCCGAGCCTGTAGTCTACGCCCAGCGCAACGAATGTTGCGGCGCCTACACGATGTTCGACGACAAGAGCATTCCGCAAGAGCGCGCGCAAAAAATCTTGGCCAACGCCTCCGACATGGGCGCCGAGCTTTTGGTCACCAGCTGCCCCCTCTGCAAGTACAACTTGATTAAGAACAAGGGCGAGTCCGGCCTTGACGTGATTTACTTTTCTGAATTGCTCGCCGAGGCTCTTGGCGTAAAGGAAAAGGCCTTGAAAATGATTAAGGAGGAAAAAATTGCTTAAGTCTGAAGTAGAGCAGCTTAAGGAAGAAATCCTTAACGTCAGCGGAGTCAATCCAAAGAAGTGCATGATTTGCGGAAAGTGCTCCGGCACTTGCCCCAACTACGGCGCGATGGAATGGCACCCGCACCAGTTTGTTCAAATGGTCGAGAACGGCGAGATTGAGCCGCTTCTTTCAAGCAAGTCGATTTACGCTTGCCTCAGCTGCTTTGCCTGCCTTGAGCGCTGCCCGCGCCAGGTTGAGCCGGCAAAGCTTGTTCAAGCCGTTCGCGACGTTGTCGAGCGCAAGCGCGGCGCCAGAAAGCTTCCGGCGGAAACCGTTCCTTCGTTCTTGGACAAGGACATTCCCCAGCAGGCAATCGTGAGCGCCTTTAGAAAATACAAGAAATAGGAGCAGGGACAGATGGAAAGAATTGGTGTTTTTGTATGTCACTGCGGCACTAACATTGCCGGCACGGTTGACGTTGCCAAGGTCGCGGAAGAGCTGGGAAAAGTTCCCGGAGTTGTTTACTCAACCCACTACACTTACATGTGCTCTTCCGCCGGACAAGCGATGATTGAGGAGCGCATTAAGGAAGACAAGCTTACGGGCGTTGTCCTTTGCTCTTGCTCTCCCCGAATGCACGAAAAAACCTTCCGCGCCTGCGCCGAACGCGCCGGCCTCAACCCCTACAAGGTCGAGGTGGCCAACATTCGCGAGCAGTGCTCTTGGGTAATGAAGGACATGGCGGACGCGACCGAAAAGGCCGTCGCTTTGGGAAAAGCCGCCATCGCGAAATCTATATTGGACACGCCCCTTACTCCGGGCGAAACTCCGATGACAAAGCGCGCTCTTGTAATCGGCGGCGGAATTGCCGGCATTACAGCCGCGCTCGACATTGCCGAGGCCGGCTTCCCGGTTGACTTGGTGGAAAAAAAGCCGACGGTCGGCGGAAAGATGGCCATGTTGGACAAAACGTTCCCGACATTGGACTGCGCCTCTTGTATCGTAACTCCGCGAATGACCGAAGTCGGCCAGAACCCCAACATCCGCATTTTGTCTTACAGCGAAGTCACAGGCGTCACCGGCTACATCGGAAACTTTACGGTTGACATCAAGCGCAAGGCCCGCTACGTTGACGAAACAAAGTGCACGGGCTGCGGCGAATGCACCGAAAAATGCCCGATGAAAAAAGTTCCCAACGACTTTAACCTTAACCTTAACAACAAGACCGCCGTTTACATTCCCTTCGCGCAGGCCGTTCCAAAAATCGCGACGATCGACGCGAATTACTGCTTGCACATGAAGGCGCTTAAAAACGGAAAGGACAACGTTTGCGGAATGTGCCAAAAAGTCTGCGGCGCCGGAGCGATCAACTTCAACGCCAAGGACGAGGTCATCACCGAAAAATACGGCGCGATCGTAGTGGCCACCGGCTACAACATGATCGACCTTAAGCCTTACGCCGAATTCGGCTACGGACTCAGCAAGGACGTAGTTTCTTCTTTGGAATACGAGCGCTTGATGAACGCGTCAGGCCCGACTGGCGGACACTTGCTCCGGCCCTCGGACGGCGTGGCTCCCAAGAAAATCGTGTTCATCCAGTGCGTCGGAAGCCGCTGCTCGGCGGAAGGAAAGGGCAACCAGTATTGCTCTAAAGTTTGCTGCATGTACACAGCCAAGCAGACTATCCTTACCCGCGACCACTGGCCTGACACAGAATGTTACGTCTTCTACATCGACGTGCGCACTCCCGGAAAGCAGTTTGACGAGTTCTACCGCCGAGCCGTGGAGCAGTACGGCGTTCACTACATCAAGGGCATGGTCGGAAAAGTCACTCCGCAGTCAAACGGAAAGCTTGACGTTCAGGGAAGCGACTTGATTTTGAACAAGCAAGTTCACATCGAGGCGGACATGGTTGTTTTGGCCGGCTCTTTGGAAGCCGACGAAACCGCGCGCCCGCTTGCCACGATGCTCACAACCTCTATGGACAACGACGACTTCTTCTTGGAAGCGCACGTAAAGCTTCGCCCGGTAGAAAGCCCCACCGCGGGCATCTTCCTTGCCGGCGCCTGCTTGGGCCCCAAGGACATCCCGGAAACCGTCGCCCAGTCTTCGGGAGCGGCCGCGAAGGCGATTTGCCTTTTGGTCAAGGACAAGCTCAAGAACAATCCTTGCACGGCCAAGCCCGACGAGAACGCTTGCAACGGCTGCGGCCAGTGCGCCAACGTTTGTCCCTACGGCGCCATCAGCTACGTGGACAAGGATTTCCGCGGCCCCAACCGCACTACAATCACGCGCCATGTGTCGCAAGTCAATTCGGCCATGTGCCAAGGCTGCGGCGCTTGCACCGTCGCGTGTCCCAGCGGAGCCATGGACTTGCAGGGCTTTAGCAACAAACAAATCTTGGCGGAGGTCGATTCAGTACTATGAGCGAAACAACGACAAACAAAGAATGGACGCCCAGAATCGTGGCCTTTTGCTGCAACTGGTGTTCCTACGCCGGAGCCGACCTTGCGGGAAACAACCGCTTGGAGTATCCGGCCAACGTAAAAATTATCCGCATTCCGTGCTCTTGCCGCTTGAACCCTCTCTTTATTTTGAGAGCCTTCCAGCGCGGAGCGGACGGAGTGATTTTGTGCGGCTGCCACCCCGGCGACTGCCACTATTCGACAGGCAACTACTTTGCCCGCAGAAGAATGACCTTGCTCTTCAGCATGCTTGACTTCTTGGGAATTGAAAAGGCCAGAACCCGCGTCGAATGGTGTTCGGCGGCGGAAGGCGTCCGCTTTGCCGGAATTATGAACGACTTTGTAGCCAAAATCACCGCTCTTGGCGAAAACAAAAAATTGGAGGACGTACGATGCAAGAACTAACTTCCGATTTGATTAAAATCGCCAAGGAAAAGTTGGCGAGCGGCGCTGTCCAGCAGGTTATCGGCTGGAGGCGCGGCCTCTTTGACGAGGACGTGACTCCTTCCACCTTTAAGGACGCGGCCGACTTGGAAAAGAATTTTGTTTTCAACAAATACTGCAAGGCAAACCTTTCAAAGTATTTGGTGAAGATTACCCGCGCCATCGAAACGGCCAAGACCACAACCCGCACGAACAACGCGATGGCCAAGCAGCGCGACCCCAACGCGGCGGAAGCGCCGATTCCCAACGAAAAGGTTTTGGCCTTCCTAAAGCCCGGCGACACGCACTCGTTCTGCCAGCTTTTAAAGGAAAACAGAATCACGCGCGACGACGTTTACATTGTGGCCGTTCCTTGCTCTTGCGAGATGGACGAAAGCGTTAAGGAAGGCGAGGGCTGCGACCACTGCCGCAACAAAAAGCATGTCGTTTACGACGAGGTTGTCGGAAAGGCCCGCGAAGAAGCGGTTGGAGATCCGTCGCGCTTTGAGGGCGTTGAAAAAATCGCCGCGATGAGCGCCGACGAGCGCCACGAGTTTTGGAAGAACGAATTCAGCCGCTGCATTAGATGCAACGCTTGCCGCGACGTTTGCCCGGCCTGCACTTGCGAAAAGTGCGTCTTTGACAACAACGCCTTGTACACAAGCCAAAAGGTCGCGCAAGTTCCGTTTGAAGAAAGCCTTTACCACATCATCCGCGCCTGGCACGTCGCCGGCCGCTGCACAGACTGCGGAGAGTGCTCTCGCGTTTGTCCGGAGCATATTCCGCTTCACTTGCTCAACAGAAAGTTCGTCAAGGACATCGACGAAATCTACGGACCCTATGTCGCCGGAAGCGACATGGAGACCAAGCCGCCGATGCTCACTTGGACAGCCGGCGACGCGGAGCCGAGCGTCGTTTACGAGCGCTCGCCTGAAGAAGAAGGAGGCGAATAATGCTTAGCGTATCAAAAGACAAAATCAATTCGCTCTTTGAGGCGATCGCAAAAGACAAGACGCTTTACCTTCCCGTTGACAACGCCAGCGGAAAAGCGAATTTTGAAAAATGGCAAAAGGGAACGAAGCTTTCCGAAGCGCTAAAGACTGTCCGCAGCGCCAAGGACTTTTTCTTCCCCAAGACCGAAAAAATGGTAGGCTACAAAGTCGAAGCGGGAAACATCACCGTTGAAGACCCAAGAAAAGAGTTGGACGACTTTGTAGTCTTTGGAGTCCGCGCTTGCGACGCCAAGGCCTTTGACATCTTTGACAAGGTTTACTTGGAAATGACTCCGACCGACAGCTATTACAAGAACCGCCGCGACCACGCGGTTGTAATCACACTCGCTTGCTCGGCTCCCGACAAGAACTGCTTTTGCTCAAGCTACGGCTTGGACGCGGCAAATCCCGCGGGCGACGTAAGCGCTTGGCTGGCCGGCGGCGACTACTACTTTAACGCCAACACCGACAAGGGAAAGAAGTTCCTTGCCAGCGTGAAGGGCGCCCTTAAGGAAAAGGACGCCGCCGCCGTTGACGCGGAAAAGAAGGCGATTAAAGAAAAGATTGAAAAGCTTCCGTTCGCTCATCTTGACTTGGAAAAGTTCAAGAACGTTCCGATGATGACGCTTTTCAATTCCGACGTTTGGGCAAAGCTCAGCGAGTCATGCCTTGGCTGCGGAACCTGCACCTACGTTTGTCCGTCGTGCATGTGCTTTGACGTCCGCGACTACGACACAGGCCATGGAATCGAGCAGAGCCGCACTTGGGACTCGTGTATGTATTCCGACTTCACTCAAATGGCGGCGGCCAACCCGCGCCTTACGCAAAAGGAAAGGTTCCGCCAGCGCTTTATGCACAAGCTGGTTTACTACCCGATGGCGCACGAAAAGCTTTTTATGTGCGTAGGCTGCGGCCGTTGCTTGGACAGCTGCCCGATCCACATGAACATCGTAAAAGTTATCAAGGCTTTTAACGAAGCCGATTTGGGAGGAAAGTAATGCTTGAGCAAGAATCATTTATTCCGTATGTCGGAGTAATCAAAGAAATGTTCGACGAAACTCCCGACGTAAAATCGTTCCGCGTAGTCGGCTTGGACGGAAAAAAGCTCTTTGAGCACAAGCCCGGCCAGTGCGCGATGTTGATCGTTCCCGGAGTGGGCGAGTCGATGATTTCAATCACTTCTTCGCCGACGGTCCAGGAATACCAGCAGTTTTCAATCAAAAAGTGCGGCTGCGTCACAAGCTGGCTCCACGCCGCCAAGCCCGGAACGCAAATCTGCGTCCGCGGCCCGATTGGAAACGGCTTCCCGGTTGACACGACATTCAAAGGCAAGGACATCTTGGTAATCGCCGGCGGAATCGGCTTGGCTCCGGTTCACTCGGTCGTTGACTACATGCTTGCCCACCGTTCCGACTACGGAAAAATCCAGGTCATCTACGGTTCAAGAAGCAAGGCCGACCTTGTTTTCCTAAAGCAGCTTCAGGAAGAATGGGCCCACGCCCCCAACCTTAAGCTTGACTTGACGATTGACCGCGCCGAAGAAGGCTGGGACGGCCACGTTGGCTTTGTTCCGCCTTACGTGACCGAGATGAATCCTGATCCCAGCATGACTGTCATTATGTGCGGCCCGCCGATTTTGATTCACTTGTCGCTTGACGCTCTTAAAAAGCTTGGCTTTAAGGACGACAACGTCTTTACAACGCTTGAGATGCGCATGAAGTGCGGAATCGGAAAGTGCGGAAGGTGCAATGTAGGAAACAAGTTCGTCTGCAAGGACGGCCCTGTGTTCAGTTTTACGCAGCTGGCGGATTTGCCGCCTGAATATTAATAGGAGAACGATATGGCAGAGACTAAAAAGGAAATGGCCACAATTTACATTTTTGGAAAAAAATACGACGTTCCCGCCGAATTGACGATTATGAACGCCATGGAATACGCGGGCTACCAGCTTAAGCGCGGATGCGGTTGTCGCAACGGCTTTTGCGGCGCCTGCGCCACGATTTATCGCATTGAAGGAAGCAACGACTTGCTCACGGGCTTGGCCTGTTCCACAAAAGTGCAGAACGGAATGTACATCGCGACGCTTCCCTTCTTCCCGCTTGTAAAGCAGGTTTACGACATCAACAAGATTAAGCCCGAGCAGTCAGTCATGATGCAGCTTTACCCGGAGATTTACTCTTGCGTTGGCTGCAACGCCTGCACCCGCGCCTGTCCGCAGGAACTCAACACGATGCAGTACATCGCCTACGCCCAGCGCGGAGACTTCGCCAAGTGCGCCGACCTTTCGTTTGACTGCGTTATGTGCGGCTGCTGCTCTAGCCGCTGCCCGGCCGGAATCAGCCACCCGCAAGTGGCCGAGCTTGCCCGCCGCATCAACGGAAAGTACTTGCAGCCCCAGGCCCAGCACCTTCTTGACCGCGTTAAGGAAATCGAAAGCGGAAAGTGCGAGAAGGCGATTCAAAAGATGATGAAAGAGCCCTTGGACAAAATCAAGGAACTCTACAACACTCGCGATATTGAGAAATAAGGAAGGAGACGAATATGTACGGAAATTACCTTGACAAAGCCGCGAAAATCGTTGAAAAGAAACGCGAGGCGAACTTAAAATTTGAACACGCCCGTCTTACGGCGGAAGAAAAGGACGACCTTCTTTTGAAGTTCCACCCGGACCGCATCAAGAAGCAGTTTGTGGAACTCAAGATTGGCCCCAACAAGGGACAGAAGGCCCCGATCGAGTTGGCTGAAATGCTTCAGGCCAAGCCCCGCGTGGAGCCTGACAAGATCGACCTTGACCACATCGACTACGAAGCCGACGTTTTGGTTATCGGCGGAGGTGGAGCCGGAACAAGCGCCGCGATTATGGCCAGCGAGGCCGGCGCCAAAGTTTTGCTCGTGACAAAGCTCCGCGTTGGCGACGCCAACACGATGATGGCCGAAGGCGGAATCCAGGCTGCCGACAAGCCCAACGACTCTCCGGCCCAGCACTACCTTGACGCTTTTGGCGGCGGCCACTTTGACGGAAAGCCCGAATTGGTTTACACATTGGTGAACAAGGCGCCGTCCGTAATCAAATGGCTCAACGACCTTGGCGTTGAATTTGACAAGGAAGCCGACGGAACGATGGTGACAACGCACGGCGGCGGAACAAGCCGCAAGAGAATGCACGCCTGCAAAGACTATTCAGGCGCTGAAATCATGCGCACGCTCCGCGACGAGACTTTTAACCGCAAGGACAAAATCACGGTGGTTGATTTTACCGCCGCCATCGAATTGATTAAAAACGAAAAAGGCGAGGCCGCTGGCGCCGTCTTGATGAACATGGAGACAAACGAGCTTCGCATCGCCAAGGCCAAGGTTGTAATCATCGCCACAGGCGGCGCGGGACGAATGCACTACCAGGGCTTCCCCACGTCAAACCACTACGGCGCCACGGCCGACGGCCTTGTAATCGCCTACCGCGCGGGCGCAAAGCTGCTCTACCAGGACAGCTTGCAGTACCACCCGACAGGAGCCGCTTACCCGACTCAGATTCTTGGAAAGCTCGTCACGGAAAAAGTCCGCTCGCTTGGAGCCAAGCTCATCAACAAGGACGGCGAGGTTTACATTCACCCGCTTGAAACTCGCGACGTAAACGCTTCGGGCATTATCCGCGAAGTTCGCGAAGGCCGCGGCGTTAAGAACGACGTTCAGGACGCGGTTTGGCTTGACACTCCGATGATTGAAATGATTCACGGCGAGGGAACGATTTTGAAGTCAATCCCGGCCATGTACAAGATGTTCATCAAGTACGGAATCGACATCCGCAAGGAGCCGATTTTGGTTTATCCGACGCTCCACTACCAGAACGGCGGCGTTGAGATTGACAAGACTTGCCACACTAACGTCGCGAACCTTTTGGTTGCCGGCGAAGCCTCTGGCGGCGTTCACGGAACAAACCGCTTGATGGGAAACAGCTTGCTTGACGTTGTGGTCTTTGGACGCGAAGCCGGAATCGAAGCCGGAAAGATGTTCAAGAAAATCAAGCTTTCAAAGGAACTTTCATTGAAGCACGTGAAGGACTTTGAAAAGGCCAGAACCGCCGCCAAAATCAAGGGCAACGCGGTCTCTCCCAAGCTTCTTCCGCGCTACACTCACGGAAACCCGGAGTTTGAAAAGGAGATTCCCGGCGCGAGCAAGTAAGCGCGCGTTGTAGTAGAAGAAACAAAAGGCGGCGTTTTTCAACGCCGCCTTTTGTTTTATGCGCGTTTACGTTGTTTTTTGGTGTTCAGCCACTTGTCAGTTTCGCCGTAAATGTTGAATTTTGGATTGTATTTTGAATCCCAATTCTGCCGCATAAGATAGCGCCTTTTATTTTCCGCCCAAGGTTCCACTTCAATTTCTCGATGATTGTCGTCAAAGACGCGAATGAACAAGTGATGCATTCCAGTTTTTTCGTTGTAGTTGCGAACAATTCCGCAATCGTCTTTTCGTTCGGGATAGCATTTGTCCCAAGCCAACTTGAAAAGACAAGAGTAATCAATGCAATTAACAAGACCGTCACCGTTGTAGTCGTAAACTCCGCCTTGCGCTTCTTTGAGCGTCGCGAGAATCATTTTGTGCGTCCGTTCCGATGCGTTGCGCGCGAATAGGGGTAGAGAGGAAAGGAGTAGTGTGGAAAACAAGAGAAAAATGTGTTTTATTGGCATTTGATTTTTATGCAATACTAATTCTCAAGGATTCAATAATGAATAATTATAAATTGCTATTCCAAAACCGATTACCGCGGCTATAGCGAATAAAAATGCCCAAACAACCGCATTCTCTGCTTTTAGTTTCTGATCTTCAAAAGCAGATTTCCAATGCTCGACTTCGCTTTCTTTTTTTTCGGGAATTGCTGGCTCTGTAATAGGTTCTGGTGGCGTTTTCGTTTGCAAATCTGTTTCGGATTGCGGTTTGTTTGTTTGCTCTTCTGCTTGTTGTTTCTCTTTAAGTCTGGATTGCAAAAAATGCTGGTAAGCGTCTTCGCCGTACATCTTTCGCAAAAGATACGCTCTCTCTTTTATTTTTATGTCTTTTAGCAATTCATTGTAAGATACATTTTCAGTTTCGATTTTGTTTTGTGGGGCTACTTGTGGCTTGTCTTCAACAGATTCCTGCTCTTTGATTGTCTCTGGGGGAGAGGCGACTTCTTTTACAGAATCTATTTTCTGCTCTTGCTCTTTTGTCGTTTTTGTTTTTGGTGTTTTTTTCGATGAAGAAGCAGGCTTTCGTTCATTTTTTTCTTCCCAAACTTTGCTTCCGCAGTTTGCGCAAAAAACAGAATCAGCTTCTAATTCTGCGCCACATTTTTTGCAGAATTTGATTTCTTCTTTTGTGGCTTTTTCAGTGGCATTCTTTCCGCAGTTGGAACAAAATGCCGCGTCATCGTCTAATTTGTTTCCGCAATGAACACAAAACATAATTTTTACTCCTTGGAATTTTCGCCAATATTTGAGCTTAAAATTTCTTTTTTTGCCTTTTTTACGGTTTTTGAAAAGCCATATAGAGTGCAAACGAAAATTACACCGCAAAAAGTTAAAAGCAGTCCATTTGTTGTTACATCAGATTCGGCATAGCCGACATATGTCCACATTTCATTTGCTTTGGCAAGTCTGCCAGAATTATCCCCGTACCAAGTGGAATTGCTTTTGCTGTCCGTGTCATATTGCGCTTGCGCCGCTTCATTTTTATAATATTTTAACGCATTGTACGCTTCTGATGTTCTATAAATTTGAATGCAACAGAATATAAACTCAACAATCAACAATGCAATCAGCGCAGATACAGTTTTGTTGCTTTTTGCAAGAGTGCCTAAAGTTTGGTCGCTTCGTGAATTAAAATTATTCTGATTTTTGACGGTATCAGTGGAATTGTCTGTTATGATTTGCGTCGTTTCATTTTGTTGATTGTTTTCAACAATTTCTATCTTCTGATTCTCAAGAACTTTTTCAACAGAGGCTCCTGCAAGTTGTTTTCCACATTTTGAACAAAACTTGGAGCCATCTCTCAACTCTTTTCCGCAATATTTACAAAACATAATTCCTCTTTTTTTTTATTATAAATTACTTCATTTTCGCTTATTGCAAAGTGAAATAAATTCCTTAAAATGTTCCAACCCTTTTAAGGTCCTTTCATTGTCATTCTGAGGCAGTAATGAATTCTTTTCACCTCCTTTACTGTATTGTTGAAAAATCAATTCTATTTTGTCTGCAAGATTTTCTACAGTTGTTTTTTCCGTACATGCAATTTTCTCAACTGCATTCGTGTAGTCTGTAATTGAACAATGTTTGTCATCAATGGACTTTATGCTATATCCAAGGGAATACAAATATAAATGATAACGACTTAGCAAATTCATTTTTTTTTGTTCCTCCGAACTATGGAAAATGCTAGAAATAAACATAACTCATTCCTACGCTCCACCATGTATAATTTCTAACGCTATCTATTTTAACTAGAATATTCATAAGTTTTATGGAGTTTTGTGATGTAATAATCGCAAGTGTAATGCCGTATACGTCTCCGACATTTGCGTCATATTCATTCAACGCGCTTCCAACAAGTTGACTCTCAAGACGAGTCAATTTTCCTACTTCATATACATCTCCATCCATCATCATATCTGCTCGTCGACTTTTTAGAATGCCATTAATATTTAAACTATTAGCTTTACCAATATAAGTCGCTCCAGCTCTATTGCCATATGCGTCTTGAAATGCAAAGCATAAGCTTGTTAAGGCGCATAAGAAAGTAAATAAAATAATCTTTTTCATAATCTAACTCCTATTCCAAAGACTTTAACGCAAGGTCACGAATTTCTTGAGGAACTGAATAATATTGATAAACAGCTCCAGAATATGCGTCTCTTATATTCCCATTAAAATCAACGACATATCCATAAACTTCTCTGCCGTCGTCATAATATATATGGCGAACTTCTTCAATAAGTGGCGGTTCATATGCTCCACCGCGACGACCATTGCCACGGCCGCCACGACTGTTTCCCGTTGCGCTAAGCGGACAGTTTTGATGACGCAACATATATAATCGTTGCTCAAAAGTTAGCTCATTGTTAGATGGACCGCCTATTTTTGGAACTATAGCGTTTCCAATTGAATCTCCTATTTCATCTATAGTTTTCATTGTGTCTTCCCTTTTTTCTTTCGACGCAATATACGCTGGATGCGATTCGTCAAAGAAATCCATGAAGGCATATCTAATCTTTTTTCCTTTGTTAGTGAGTGTGCCACGTCGAATTTGTTTTTCATTGTGTATGAATGTTATTCCGTAAACAGCGCCCATTTCATTCATAATAGCTGATATTTTTTGAATGTCTTCATTTTCATCGGCTTGGTGCCATTTTGTACAAAATCCATAATCCTGTTCTGTTTTGGCAGGTAAAGCTCCTGGCCAAACGCTATATCCGTCCCATTGGCTTTTGTCATTCGCGTATTTTTTTGCGTCATTCCATTCTTTGAAAAATAAAATTTTGCCGATGTTTCCATCTGGCAGAATCATGTTTTCTTCAATTCGCACTGCATTGTAGTCTTCCGCGAATACTCCCAGTGCACAAACCGCCAGCAAAATTCCTAAAGTGAAAATCCTTTTCATTTAACGCCTCCGTTTTTTACTCATTATAAATGAGCGTTGTAATTATTATATACTCATTTATAATTTATATCAATAGAAAAGAATTTCATTTAAACTGAGCGCATGGCTGATTACCATAAATGTTTTATAGAAAATATGAAGTTTTATCGCAAGAAAAAGGGGCTTTCGCAGGCTCAACTTGCGGAATCTTGCGATGTTTCAAATGGAACCATAGGCAATATTGAGTGCGGCCTTACAAAGCCTTCTTTTGACTTGATTTTGCAAATTGCGGAAGTTTTGGAAATTAAGCCTGAACTCTTGTTCGTTGGCGATGATAATACTGAATTTAAAAAAGAACAGTCTGACAAATTTTCAAAAGAACAACTAAAAAGAATAAAGGCGGCCTTTTCTTCCGCCGCCTCAGCCGCGCTTGATGAATTAAAAGCGGACGCTAACAATACCACACAAAAATAATTTCTTTGTTTGCCATAAATTTTTACTCAGTCCATTGAGTAAAGTCAAGAGGGAAGAGGCTCTTTGTCATTCGGGACGCTCTAGCAAGCAAGCCCCCTCTGCGCTATAATAAAAGGCGTCTTTACAAACAATCAAAGAGGTGTTTATGAAAAGAATCGAAAGAATTTTTATCGTCGCGCTGTTTATCATGTTGGCGCTTTGTTTGGCGGGCTGCAAGAAAAGCGCCAAAAAGTTTTTTACCTATTGGAACGACTGCGATTCCCTTGATTCGCTTGTGGAATTTGTGGAGGACGTTACCGACGAAAAATCGGCCAACTACATTCCGCAAAAAGACAGAATCGCCACCTTTGACATGGACGGAACGATTTTGGCGGAACTTTACCCTACCTATTTTGAATACAACATCCTTGAGTACCGCATTCTCGACGACCCTTCCTACAAAGACAAGGCTTCGGAAAGCGAGCGCGCGGCGGCCAACGCGATTCGCGACTTTGTCCGAAGCGGAAAAAAACTTCCGCCGCATTTTGAGCTGGTTCACGCGAACGCGGCCGCTAAAGCGTATTCGGGCATGACTGTCGAAGACTTTGACGCCTACGTAAAGGAATACGCCAAAAAGCGCCCCAACGGTTTTACCGGCATGACGTTCGCCCAGTCTTTTTACAAGCCTATGCTCGAAGTCTTTGACTATTTAAAAAGCAGGGGCTTTACTTTTTATGTGGTTTCCGGCAGCGACCGCTTTATCGCGCGCGCCTTGGTTTCTTCCATCGGCGTAGAGCCGGAATATGTCATCGGAATGGACGTTCTGTTAAAGACAAGCGGGCAGGGCGAGTCGGAAGGCGTGGATTACACTTGCGCGGTGGGCGAAAAAGTTGTTCGAACCGACAAGCTTATCATCAAAAACATCAAGAACAACAAGGTAAAGCAAATCGCGCAGGAAATCGGAAAAGTTCCGGTCCTTTCGTTTGGCAACAGCGACGGCGACTGCGCCATGCACAACTACTGCCTTTCAAACCAAAAATACAAGTCGCGCGTCTTTATGTTGATCGCCGACGACGACCAAGACGACCACGCCAACCGCGACAAGGCTCTAAAGCTTGGCGAAAAGTGGAAGGAGTCCGGTTATGTCGTCATCTCCATGCGCGACGACTTTAAGACGATTTACGGATCGAACGTAAAGAAGGTCGATTTCGTGTTCTAAATCTTTGGTCGGCCGCATTCATGGGCTTGCTAGTTGTTTTTGTCGCCGTCGCGTTCCGCCCAAAAGTCTTTCATTTTGATTATGCGCTGGTTGGAGGAGCCGCGGAAAGCCAGCTGCAAGTCTTTCTTTTCTTCGATGAAGGGGCCGTCAACCAAAACGTCTATCGAGCGCAAAATCTGCTCGGTATGCCCGGTATGGCGGCGGCCGTAGTCGGGGAGCAGGTCGGATTCCAAAACGTAGCCGGTCCAGCACCAAATGTCTTTTTGCGGAAACTTGGCCCGGACAATTTGAATCAATTCCAAAACGTCGGCTTGGTTTTCAACCTCAAAAGGCTCGCCGCCAAGGATTGAAAGCCCTTGGATAAAAGGCTTGTCCAAGGCTTCCAATACTTCGTTCAGCGCGTCAAGGCCAAATTCCTTTCCGTATGAAAAATCCCATGTTTGCGGCTGGAAGCAGCCCTTGCAAGCGTTTTTGCAACCGCTTACAAAGACGCTCACTCGCACTCCTTCGCCGTCGGCTATGTCAAACTTTTTTATTTGGCCGTAAAACATTGAGCCCCCGAAAATCCAAGACGGCCGCAATTTTTTTGCGGTCGCGCCTCTTGGTCAGTCAACAGCCTGCGCTACAAGTGCAGGACGCGCTCTTTGATTTCCTGCGTTCGGCCCTGGTTCCAATACTGCGTTCCGATGTAGCCGCAAGTGCGTCGGGCGACGTTCATCGTTGACTGGTCGCGGTTCTGGCAGTTGGGACATTCCCAAACAAGCTTTCCGTCCTGGTCGGCAACAACTTGGATTTGGCCCGTGTAGCCGCACTTTTGGCAGCAGTCGCTCTTTGTGTTGAGTTCCGCGTACATGATGTTCTCGTAAATGTGCTTTAGGAGCGCCATCACGGCCGGAATGTTGTTTTCCATGTTGGGAACTTCAACGTAGCTCACCGCGCCGCCCGGAGAAAGAACCTGGAACTGCGACTCAAACGTGAGCTTTGTGAACGCGTCCATTTGCTCCGTTACGTGAACATGGTAAGAGTTTGTGATGTAGTTTTTGTCGGTCACGCCGGGAATTTCGCCAAAGCGCTTTTTGAGGCACTTGGCGAACTTGTATGTCGTTGACTCAAGCGGTGTTCCGTACAAAGAAAAGTCGATATGCTCCTTTTCTTTCCAAGCCTTGCAAGCGTCGTTCATGTGGCGCATGACCTCAAGGGCAAAGGGAGTGGCGGCGGGGTCTGTGTGCGGCTTTCCCGTCATGTAGCGGACGCACTCGCAAAGGCCCGCGTAGCCTAAAGAGATTGTGGAATATCCGTTCATCAAAAGCTTGTCGATGGTTTCGCCCTTGGCGAGGCGGGCAAGCGCTCCGTTTTGCCAAAGAATCGGCGCCACGTCGCTCTTTGTTCCCATCAAGCGGTTGTGGCGGATCATAAGAGCGCGGTAGCACAAGTCAAGGCGCTCGTCGAATATTTTCCAGAAAGCGTTAAGGTCGCGGTTGGAAGAACAGGCCACGTCAACCAAGTTTAGCGTCACGACGCCTTGGTTGAATCTTCCGTAATACTTGGACTTTCCGGTCTGCCAGTTCTTGGCGCCGGCCACGTTGTCGTAGCCGTTCGCCGTTGAGTCCGGCGTAAGGAAAGAGCGGCAGCCCATGCAGGGGTAGCAGTTTCCGCGGCCGGAGCCGTCAATCTTAAGCTCAAGCATTTTCTTTTCGGAAATGTAGTCGGGAACCATGCGGCGCGCCGTGCACTTGGCGGCAAGCTCGGTGAGGTAGTAGTACTTTGAGTCGGGCTCGATGTTGTCCTCTTCCAAAACGTAAATCAATTTTGGGAAGGCCGGCGTGACCCAATAGCCGCTTTCGTTTTTGACGCCCTTGTAGCGC
The DNA here is from genome assembly GCA_902792795.1 of uncultured Spirochaetaceae bacterium. GTDB lineage: Bacteria > Spirochaetota > Spirochaetia > Treponematales > Treponemataceae > Treponema_D. The sequence goes on from CADBBB010000009.1 coordinate 36,452, forward strand.
TGGCGCAAAACTTCTTCTATAATCAAAGCCAAGTCCGCCTTTTCCTGCTCGGACTCCGCTTCGTTTAGGTACATGAAGACCGTTACAAAAGGCGACTGGCCGTTTGTCGTCATCAAAGTTACGACCTGGTATTGAATCGTCTGAACGCCGCGAGTGATTTCGTCGCTTAGGCGCTTTTGAACGATGTAGTCAAACTGCTCGCTGGTGTACTTGATGCCGGTCTTTTGCTCGATGTCGCGCAATTCGGCGGAAATCTTTTTGCGGCTAACGTCGACAAAGGGCGCCAAGTGGGTCAGCGAAATGCTCTGGCCGCCGTACTGGCAAGAGGCAACTTGCGCGATGATTTGCGTGGCGATGTTGCAGGCTGTGGAGAAGGAGTGGGGGCGGTCAATCTTTGTTCCGCTGATGACAGTTCCGTTTTGAAGCATGTCCTCCAAGTTTACCAAGTCGCAATTGTGCATGTGCTGGGCAAAGTAGTCCGCGTCGTGAAAGTGAATCAAGCCTTCCTCGTGCGCCTTGGTCAAGTCTTCGTCAAGCAAAAAGCGCTTGGTGATGTCCTTGCTGACCTCGCCGGCCATGTAGTCGCGCTGGACGGAAACGACCGTGGAATTTTTGTTTGAGTTTTCCTGCTTGACGTCCTCGTTGTTGCATTCCAACAAAGAAAGAATTTGCTGGTCGGTGGAATTTTCCTTGCGGTTGAGCGCGTGCTGGTAGCGGTATGTGATGTATTTTTTTGCGATGGAGTAGGCTGAATTTTCCATGATTTTGGTTTCCACCAAATCCTGGATTTCCTCGACGTTGGGCTCGTGGCCGCGCTCCTCAAAGCTCTTTGTGATTTCCGCGCCGATTTTGTGGATTGTGTCCTCGCTCAAGCGCTCCGCCACGGGAACGGTCTCGTTGGCCTTGCGAATCGCGTTTTCTATTTTTTGAACGTCAAATTGAACTTCTTCGCCGTTTCTTTTGATGATTTTCATTTTGAACTGTCCGCAAGCGGCGCGGTTTTTCGCGCTCTTTGCGTTTTCCTCCCTATTGTGTTGTCAAAAACGCTAGATATAGCGTCTAGCATGGCTTTATAATACTACTAATAGCGGTCTTTGTAAAGGGGAAAAAAGACGAAAATTAGCATAAAAATTTGTTATACAAAACGGAACTTCCTTTTTTTCCGCTTGACAAAGCTAAAAATCTTTTATAAAATATTAAAACCTTTGCAAAGAATTTTTCTTAATGCAGGGGAAACTAAAAAAGGAGGCTTTTCAATATGAAAAAGCTTACAACACTCATCGCCGCTGCTGCCTTGACACTTGGCTTGGCCGCTTGTACATCAATCGCTCCGGTTAACGCTACATCTAACCCGGTAGGATCAAAGGTAGGTGAAGCCGAGACAATGACAATCCTCGGATTCCTTACTCTCAAGCCCAAGGCTCTCTATGCCGACTACTCAATCCAGACAGCTGCCAAGAACGGTGGTATCTCAAGAATTTCTACTGTTGATGTTTATCACAAGAACATTCTTAACATCATCTCTTGGACAACAACAATCGTTACTGGTGAGTAAATGATGAAAAAGCGGGAAATGCCTGCGGGGATTTCCCGCTTTGTTTTTTTTGCCATTCTTTTTGCCGCCACGGTTTTGGCCTCTTGCGCCTCAAAGCCGAGGATCGCGGAATTTACATTGCAAAACGGCGTGCAACAATATTTTGTGCACCAAATCACAATTAAAAAAAGCAAATTCATAGTTCAATTCGACACTACAATCCATGTAAAAGATTCTGAATTGATAGACAATCCTGTGATTCGCTACATGCTCTACGACCAGATTTTTGGCCAGGAGCCCCAGAACGTCGTCATGTCATTTGAATGCGGCGGAACGGAATACGCTTGTTCCAAGGCAAAGCTTCTATACAAAGACGCGGAGTTGAACGGCCAGCGCTTTGAAATGGAAATGCTTCCGCCTGACTTTTTAAGCTTGATGTACAAGGCCGATCCGATTTTCTTGGTCTTTAAGAACGCCAAGACCGGCGACCTTCTTGGAAAAGTTGAAAGCAAAGATTACAGGGAATCTTTGGTCAAGTTGAGATATGTTGTAAAAGACAACGAAGCTGCGGATGTCAGCGTCAACGTAAACGATCTTTCTGATGTTGTCAAAGCTATTGCCAATGTTGAAGCCAATGAATAAGAATATTTTGAGCGGCCTTTCTTTGGCCGCCCTTGTTTTGTTCGCGTCCTGCTCGTATTCAGGGCAGAAAACCATAAGCGTAAACGGCTATACCCTAATCACTCCGTCGCAAGAGCGTTTTGAGCCGAGCGACGAGCGGCTTTCTCCGATTCCGTCCGGAATGGAGGGCGTGGACTTTGCCGTTGAAAAGTTGTATTTGAGCAAGTCAAAAAAATCCGCTTTTATGATTTCTTCCGCCCTAATAAGCGTCGGGGACGTGGGCCAGGATTTTGCCGAGGAATATTTGCAAACCCTAAAAGGCCAGCTTGAAAAATCCGGCGCCGTGGAGCTCAACGTCCGCGACGGAAACGACGGCGTGAAAATCGCCTCGCTTGCCTTTGCCGCCGGAGATGTTTTGACCGACAAGGTGCTGATTTATTCCCTTGACAAGCCCAACGCCCTTATGATTGACTTTATATTTTCCGCCGACGAGGCTGAGTCTCTAAAAGATGACATGGCCGCGCTTTTGGATTCCATCTCTGTAATAGAATAGCGGCAAACGGACAAAAAAAATCCGCTGCCTTTCGGAGCGGATTTTGCAAAGCAAGCGCCTTTCAGGGCGCTTTTCTTTTTACTTACGCCTTTTTAGCGGGCGCTTTCTTGGCGGCCGGCTTTTTGGCAGCGGGCTTTTTGGCGGGCGCTTTCTTGGCGGCGGGCTTTTTGGCTGCTGTCGTCTTTTTGGCGGGCGCTTTCTTCGCTGCGGGCTTTTTGGCGGCTGTTGCCTTTTTGGCGGGCGCTTTCTTGGCGGCCGGCTTCTTGGCTACAGTTTTCTTAGCCGCTACTTTCTTGGCGGGCGCCTTTTTGGCGGCCGGTTTTTTAGCGGCGGGTTTCTTGGCGGCCGCTTTCTTGGCGGGCGCTGCTTTCTTGGCTGTTTCTGCCATATTCCTTCCCCCGGCTTTTTTCAAAGCCTTTTTATTTTTTTCCAAAGTCGTCGCCGTTTTAGCGGCGGGCTTTGCCTTGGACTTAGTTGAGGCCGCTTTTTTTGGAGCGGCTTTCTTTGTTATTTTATTTTCG
>CADBBB010000010.1 GCA_902792795.1 uncultured Spirochaetaceae bacterium
ACGCGCGAGTCTATGGCGCCGTTAATGAAGCCCTCCGCGCTAAAGGCGTTTTGCGCCGCCCGCTCCTTGGCCTCCTTCCATGTTCGCGCCAAGTCTTGGTCGGGATAAATCGGCGCGAACGCGCAAAAGCTAAGCTCCCTAAAAATTTCTTCCGTTTGGTTTGGGCTTCCTAAGATTGTGTGGCGGGAACTGTCGGCTAGGCATTCGCTTTCTAGGTTTTCCAAAAGCCATTCTCCGCGCTCGCCGCTTGAGCCGGAATAGCGGCCTGCTGCCGCAAAAAGTTCCGCGCAAAGGGGAGCGTATCCGGCGGTCGCGGCGCTTTGGCTTGAAAAGCCGGCCTTGGCGCTGTATTCAATTTTTACCGTCGGAGCGGAAAAATCTTCACAAACAAAGACCGCCATTCCGTTTGACAAAAGCGCCTGGCAAAAATCTTGGGGCGGCTCCAGCGCCCCCGCGTTTTTTGAAAGCGCCAAAAATGCCAGCGCGACAAACAGCGCGGCGCCTCTTGGGCTTGCGAAGAATTTTTGCGCGGCGATTTTTAGGCTTACGAGCGGTTTTAGTTTTGCGAACATTTTTTTTGACGGCGTTTTTTTCATTCCTTCCATAATATAATTCAAGATTGAATTGATTTCAATACGAATTTGCGCTACAATGGCAAGATATGGTAACACTCAACGTCGCGAAAAAGAAGCCGTCCGCGCCGGCCTTTCCCAAGGAATGCCTAAAAAAGCGCCGCGCCTTGACTGAGGCGGAAATCAAAGTCCTTGAAAAAAATTTAAATTCCTCCGACTGTTCCGACTGGAGCAACGTCCTTGTTTGCGACGGAGCCTTTGATCCAAGCCTTGTCCACGGATCGTTTTTTGGCGGCTTTGTCATTTTGGGAGCCTTGCGGCGCGGCTCGTTAAAGTACCATGACTTGGAATTGGAGTGCGGAATCTACAATTCAAAATTGCGCGACACCGTGACCGGCGACGACGACGCGATTCACAACGTGGCTTACCTTGACAACTACCGCCTTGGAGCGCGCGTCGTTCTTTTTAACATTCAGGAAATGTCGTGCACAAAACATTCCAAATTTGGAAACGGAATTTTAAAGCGCGGCGAAAGCGAAGACGTGCGCGTGTGGATTGGAGTGGCCAACGAAAATGACGGCCGCGCGGTTCTTCCCTTTGAAAGCATGACGACCGCCGACGCCTACTTGTGGTCGCGCAAGCGCGGAGACAAGCAGCTTTTAAAGCGCTTCGTAGAATTGACGGAAAGCGGCTTTTCAAAAGAGCTGGACACTTACGGAATTGTTGGAAACGACGCGGTCATAAAGAACACCACGCTTTTAAAGGACGCCAAAATCGGCGAGTGCGCCTACATCAAAGGCGCCTTTAAATTGAAGAACATAACGGTTTTGTCCAGCGCCCAGGAAGAAAGCCAAATAGGCGAGGGCGTAGAGATGGTCAACGGAATCATGGGCTACGGAAGCCGCGCCTTTTATCAAGCGGTCGCCGTCCGCTTTGTCCTTGGCCGCAATTGCCAGCTAAAGTACGGCGCCCGCCTTTTGAATTCCGTGTTGGGCGACAACTCCACCGTGTCTTGCTGCGAGCTGTTGAATAACTTGATTTTCCCCTTCCATGAGCAGCACCACAACTCTTCGTTCTTGATCGCCACGACAGTGATGGGCCAGTCCAACATCGCGGCGGGCGCCACAATTGGAAGCAACCACAATTCGCGCAGTCCCGACGGAGAGATTATCGCCGGGCGCGGCTTTTGGCCGGGCTTGTGTTCCGACTTCAAGCACAACTCAAAATTCGCCTCGTTTGTTTTGGCAAGCAAGGGCTCCTACCAATGCGAGCTGGACATAAGCTATCCTTTCTCGCTCATTTCCACCGGCGGCGAAAAGGAGCCTATACAAATAATGCCGGCCTACTGGTTCATGTTCAACATGTTCGCCATCGCCCGCAACAATTACAAATTTAAAAAGCGCGATTTGCGCGCGGTCAAGGTTCAGCACATAGAGACCGATCCTTTGGCTCCTGACACGATGCAACAAATCTTGCCCGCGCTGGGCCGGCTCATCGAGCTGACCAAAATTTATTTGCAGGACGCCGGCCTTGAATCGGTTTGCGGCGCCAAGAGCGAGGCGCAAAAATTGCAGGCGGCCAAAGATTTCCTGCACCAAAATCCCGGCGCGGAATTTGAGCTTTTTGACGAGCGCGCGCAAAAAAAATATGGAGCGGTGATTTTAAAGCCTGTCAAAGCCTACAAGGAATACAGAAAAATCGTAAAGTATTTCGCAGCGCGCTCCATCATGGAATTTTGCGCCCAAAACAAATGCAAAAAGCTTTCGGCGGCCGCGCTGGAAAAAATTATGAAAATCGAGCTTTATTCCAAGTGGACCAACGCGGGCGGCCAAATAATTCCTTCAAAGAAAGTCGACGAGCTTTGCGCCAAAATTAAGGCGCGCAAAATAAATTCTTGGCAAGCCGTCCACAAATTTTACGACGCCTGCCAAGCCTCTTACGGCGACTGGAAGGCGCGATATTCGATTCACTTGCTGGAAGAGCTGTATTCGCGAAAAATTCAGGACTTTACAAAAGAAATCTTTGGCGACATCGTCTCCGACGTCACGGCGGTTTCCAACGACATTTATTCCGATTCTATTTACTCGCGCAAAAAGGATTACGACGATCCCTTCCGCCAAATGACTTACGGCGACAAGGACGAAATGACGGCGGTGCTGGGTTCCATAAACGACAACGTTTTCTTGCGCGAGCTCAAGGAACAGACGCAAGACTTTAACAAGCGGCTTGCCGCGCTTTTTGGCTGACCGAGTTGTTGTTAGCCGCATCATAGGAGGGGAACTGTAATGAAAAAAATAGCGATTGTAACCGGAGCGTCCAGCGGCCTTGGGGCGGAATTCGCGCGGCAGCTTGGCGCCAAGACCGGCTCCGACGAACTTTGGCTTTTGGCGCGCCGCCTTGACCGCCTTAAGGAAATAGAGGCCGCCCAAAACCAAGCGCGCTCCCAAAATCCCGCGCTCCCTTTGGCGCGCTCCTTTGAAATCGACTTGGCGGGCCGCGCGGGAGTCTCCGCCTTCAAAGCCCTTCTTGACACTGAAAAAATGATTGACAAGGACGCTGGCTTTGAGATAAGCGTTTTGGTCAACAACGCGGGCTTTGGAACTTACGGCCCCTTCGCCGACACTCCGCTTGACGCGGAACTGGACATGGTGGAATTGAATTGCGTTTCCCTTACTGGAATCGCGGGGCTCGCGCTTCCTTTTATGAAAGAGGGCTCGGTCTTGATAAACACGGCCAGCCTCGCGGCCTTTTTGCCTTTGGGAAATTTCAGCGTTTACGCTGCCACAAAGGCTTATGTCCTAAGCTTCAGCGTTTCGCTGGCCGCAGAGGCCGCCGACCGGGGAATCAAGGTTTGCGCGCTGTGCCCCGGCTCGGTTAGCACGGAATTCGCCGCCGTGGCGTCAAACGGCGCGCGCAAGGAAGTTTTGGGAGGAGTGAGCGCCCAAAAGACAGTGAGCCACTGCCTTAAGGCGGCTTTTGGCGGAAAGAAAATCGCGCTCATGTCGATTAAATGGAAGGCCACGGCGCTTTTGTCGCGCTTTGTCGGCCGCTACTTCTGCGCCCGCTACACCTACCTAAAGTGCCCGCGTCCCCGGAAAGATTAAATTTTAGTATAGTTGGAAAAAAGAAAAAAACGCGACCGGGAGTTATTGCGGCGCGACAATTGTGTCCGCGCCGCAAAAGGAACGAGTCAAGGCCTTGAGCGCAGCGAGCCTTGACCGTTCCTACTTTTTTCCGGCCTTGCGGTCTTGGTTCTTCTTTATCATTTGCCGCGCGGCAAGGTTCATCGGGTAGATTTCCAAAATCTTTTTGTACCACTCGATCGACTTGTCCCACTTTTTTTGCTTGTAAAAGGTGTAGCCGATGGCGGCGTAAATCATTTGGTAGTCAAAGCGTTCAATTCTAATGTACTTGTCGTCGAGAATTCTAAGCAAGGACTTGCGGCTTGACTTGAGCTTGCAAAAGGGCCAAGGCGCGTAAGCGTCCTGCGCGATTATCATAAATTGGCCCAAGCCGTTGGAATAGTCCAGCGCCACGGCTTTTTTTGCGTTGGCGCGGACCTTGAGGCCGTTTTGCAAAACATAGGCCACGTTCTTTGCCGTGCAGTTCATCGAAATGGCCTGCGCCAAAGTGGAGTAGCCGTCGCTTCCTTTTTTTATTTGAAGCGCCGCGTTGCATTCTTCAATCGCCTTGTCATAGTAGCGGCCTGCTTTTTCGTTGAGCGGTTCCGAGGAACTCGCGTCGGAAAGGTCGATGTTTTCTATTGAGGTCAAGTCGAAGGCTTCCATCGTACTAAGGCCGTAATAGTAGTCGGCGCGGGCCAATGAAATGAGCTTTGAGTATTCGTCGGAAAGCGCGTTTGCCGCCTCCACGCTGTCGTCGTAAAGCTTCTTGCGCTTTTCTTCGTTGAAAATTTTATGGCCGTAGTGCGCTTCCGCAAAAGCGATTCCAGCCTCCGTGTAAGGAACGTCGCGGGGAAACTCTGACGGCAGGCGCTTTTCCTTGCTTGCCTGGGCGGCGCCCTTGTCAACGCCGTCATCGGCGGCCATAAGCTCGGCCTCGCTTTCGCCCGCCAGGTTCGCGGTTGAAATTATTCTCTTTTTATATTCTTCCTCTGTTTCCGCAAAAAGAGAGGCTCCCAAAAGAAGCGCCGCAGCCGCGCATAAAAATTTTTTTCCAAAAAAAATCGTTTTAGACATTTTACACCCCTTGTGTCGGTCGTCCGCCGCGTTCTTGACTTTTTGCGGCGTTTTGAGTATTCTATATAAATGCTTAATTCTTTTCAAGCGGAATTTTTATTTAACGTTTTTCTTTTTGTTTGCGTTGTCTCTTTCATTTTGTATTTGCCTAGAATTCGCTATTACATCGCGGGGCTAAAGAGGCCCAAGCATTATGTCAACCCCCAAAAAAATTCTCTCGCCGTCATCGTTCCGGCAAAAGACGAAAAAGGACTGCGCGTCCTGCTAGACAGTCTGGCCTCCCAAACTTACGACAAAGATTTTTACGACACTTACGTTGTCGTTGGCCGCGACGACGACCCCAACATCGAGCTTTGCAAAAGCTACAAGAACACCTTTTCAAAAGTCGTGCCAAACCAAACTTGCAAGGGCGAGGCTTTGGACGGAATCTTGCAAGACCTTCTGGGGAACGGAGCCAAGGAATACGCGGCCTTTGTAATCGTTGACGCGGACAACATCGTGGACGCCAACTTTGTGATGGAAATGAACAACGCGCTCGTCTTGGACAAGCAAATCATTTTGGGAAAGCGCCGCATCAAGAATTACCTTTACGGAAGAAAATACCGTTCTTGGGCGGTCAACTGCAACGCGCTCACATACACCTTCCTTGACAAAATGGGCAACTGCTTTAGAAGCGAGCGCAACATGTCCAACACAATTTGCGGAACCGGCCTCATGGTCCGCCGCGACTTGGTTCAAGAAATGGGCGGCTGGCCCTATCGTTCCATGACAGAAGACTTTGAGCTTACCGTCACCGCGCTCCTCAACAATTGGACAAGCTATTATTACGAATACGCCGTCACCTACACGGAAGAAGGCGTTTCCTGGAAAAGCTGCGACGCCCGCCGCCGCCGCTGGCTCATGGGCTACGCGCAAGTCGGCGTAAAATACGGAAAGCTTGTTTCCAAAAAATTCTGGAAATATGTCCGCGACTTTTTTTGCGGAAGCAAGGAGTCCGTGGAGCAAAACCCAAAGCAGGCGGAGCTGGTCAACGGAAATTTTTGGGGCTGCTTCGACTACCTGTTTTCGTTCGTTCCCCTTTACCTTTACTTTGCGGGAACGGCGATCTTGGCGCTTGTCTTTGCCGGCGACGCCGCCTACAAGTTTTTCGCGCTGCAAACGATAGACTTAATTTCCATCCGTTTCGCCGTGAGAATTCTATTGGTTTTGTACGGCGTCCTTTTCTTCTACACGGCCATCGCGTTTTACGAAGACCGCGCCATGTACACGATTTCAATCGGCGAAAAACTTTTCGCGCTTGTTGTAAACCCATTCTATATCGCGGAATACGCGGGCTTTTACCTTGAGGCGTACTACTTGCTTTTGACAAAAAAGCAGGTCAAGCAAGACTGGATTCAAGTGGAGCGCATGGAAGCTTAGCGCCGCATAAGCCGCGTTTTGCGGCAGGGGTTGGAGGAAAAAATGAAATATGCTGGAGTCGAGCAGCTTCCTTACGAAGAGCAGCAAAAGAACATAAAAATCGCCCAAGAAAAGGGCAACTACAACTGCGAAATTCAAGAGCCGGACTGGCGCTTGATGCAGCGCGTCGACGAAAATTTTCAGTACAAGCGCAAGGGCTTTTTGAAGGCCGTTCAATCCGCGCTTGTGCGCTTTGTGTTTTTTATCGGAGCCAAGCCCGGCTGCTGGTTTTTAATCGGAAGCAAATTTTCAGGCAGAAAGAATTTGCGCGGTGTCAAGAACGCGGTCTTTGTGTGCAACCACGTCCACAACCTTGACAACGAGATGGCGCGCTGGATGTGCTGGGGCCACAAGCTTTATATCGTCGTGGCGGAATTCAACAACATGAACACTTGGCTTGGCGAAGTTATGCGCGTCGGCGGAATTTTCCCGCTAAGCCCCAACTTCACCGCGATGAAAAAATTCACGGCGGCGGTAAACGACGTTTTGCATAGCCGGCGCGGCTCGGTCTTGTTTTTTCCTGAAAAGTCCATGTGGCCTTTCTTTGAGCAGCCGCGGCCCTTTATGGACGGAGCCTTTCACGCCGCCGCGCTCAACAACGTTCCGGTCGTGCCGCTCTTTATCGTATGGCGGGAGCCGCGCGGCTTGGAAAAGCTTTTGTTCAAGCGCAAGCGCGCCGAGATGCGGGCGCTTAAGCCAATTTATCCCAAGCCGGAATTGAGCCGCAAGGAAAACATCGCGTATCTTCGCGACGAGGCCTTTAGGGAGCAATGCGAATGTTACAAGGAATTCTACGGCCGCGAGCCTGACACAATAAACGCCAAATTCACTTTGGAAGAAATTTTCCAAAAAGGCTACGACGCTTATTTGGAGGAACAAGCGGCAAAAAATAAAGGACGCGACAATGTCAATAAAGCTTGAGAACTTGAATAAGGAATACACGCTGGCCGACGGAACGGTGGTTCATGCGGTCAACGGAATCAGCCTTGAAATTCCTTCAAACACAATCTACGGAATCATAGGAAAAAGCGGCGCGGGAAAGTCAACCCTTGTCCGCCTTATAAGCCTTTTGGAGCGCCCCGACTCAGGCGCCGTCTACTATGACGACAAGCGCGTCGACAACCTTTCAAAATACGACTTGATCGGGCAGCGTCGCCGCGCCGGAATGATTTTTCAAAACTTCAACTTGTTCAGCTCCCGCACGGCCGGGCAAAACATCGCGTACCCCTTGGAGATTTGCAAGACCCCAAAGGACAAGATAAAGGCGCGCGTCGAGGAGCTTTTGGCCCTTGTAGGCTTGGAAGGCCGCGGCGACGCCAAGATTAGTTCCCTTAGCGGCGGACAAAAGCAAAGAATCGCCATAGCCCGCGCGCTGGCCAACTATCCCGGAATTCTTTTTTGCGACGAGGCCACCAGCGCGCTTGACCCGCAGACGACGCGCGCGATACTGGACTTGATTCGCGAGATCCAAAAAAAGATGAACCTCACCGTCGTGATGATAACCCACCAAATGGAAGTCGCGCGCGACGCCTGCTCTTTGGTCAGCGTATTGGATGAAGGCCGGGTGGTGGAAGAGGGAAGCGTGTCCGACATTTTCACCAAGCCCAAGGCGGCGATAACAAAAGAATTTATGGCCAACATCCGCGCCGCGAATTTTGTCCAATGGTCCAAGGAAAAGGGCGGCTATGTCTTGCGCTTTGAAGGCGCGATGACCGACAAGCCCTTGGTCAACGAGCTGATTAAAAAGTTTGACATAGAAGTGAACATTCGCGGCGGAGGCATTCAGGACGTTCAGGACAAAAAAGTGGGAACCCTTGCCGCCGACATAAGCGGAAACGACTTGCAAAAGGCCGTGGCCTTCCTAAAGGACAACGGCGTCATTGTGGAGGAAGAGTAATGCAAATATTCATGCTTGTGTCAAAGGCGACGATTCAGACGCTTGAAATGGTTTTGTTCAGCGCATTGTTTTCCACGGCGCTTGGCTTTCCTTTGGGAATTCTTTTGTGCATGACAGGCCCCACCGGCATCACGCCCAAAAAAAATCTCAACCGCGTCATTAGCCGCGTCGTCAACGTCTTGCGCTCGTTTCCTTTCATCATATTGATGATTTTGCTCTTTCCGCTTTCCCGCCTTATTTTGGGAACAAGCATTGGAACCACGGCGACGATCGTTCCGCTAAGCATTGCCGCCGCGCCCTTTGTAGCCCGCGTCATCGAAAGCGCCCTTAACGAAGTTGACCACGAAGTGGTGCAGGCCGCCCGCGCTATGGGAAGCTCAAACCGCCAGATAATTTTTAAAGTCCTGGTGCCGGAAGCCATGCCTTCTATCGTCGCTGGAATCACGCTCACGATTATCAACTTGATAGGCTACTCCGCGATGGCGGGCGCCATTGGCGGCGGCGGCTTGGGAGACCTCGCGATTCGCTACGGCTACCAGCGCTTCCGCACGGACGTGATGTTTTGGTCTGTCGTGGTCATTTTGGTCTTGGTGGAAGTCATTCAGCTTGTGGGAACCAGAATTTCCAACAAAATGCTGGCCGCCAGGTAACTTGCAAAAAAAATAATTGTTTTTTTTTAAAAGCGCTTGACAAAATTTCTTGCAAACGCTATAACTAAAACATAGTTTTCCGCTAGGAAATGGAGGTAATAATATGAAAAAGATTCTTTTGACAGCATTGGTTCTTTTGGCCGCCGCGAGCGTGTTCGCCAAAAAGAACAAGAAGGACGGCCCGCTCGTAATCGGAGCCACTCCCGTTCCCCACGTGCAATTGCTTGAATTGGTCAAGGCCGACGTCGAGGCCAAGGGCTACAAGCTTGAAATCCGCGAAATGACCGACTACGTCATTTTGAACGACGCGCTTGAGACAGGCGAGTTGGACGCCAACTTTGACCAGCACATTCCTTACATGGAGTCCACAAACAAGGACAAGGGCTACCACCTTGTAAACGCCGGCGGCGTGCACATCGAGCCCTTCGCGCTTTATTCAAAGAAGTACAAGAAGTTGGCCGACATTCCCGCCAAGGCCAAGATTGCCATTCCCAACGACCCGACCAACGGAGGCCGCGCGCTTCTTTTGCTCCAGTCAGCCGGACTCATCACTCTTGACAAAAAGGCCGGAATCACAGCCACTCCGCTTGACGTAAAGGACAACCCCAAAAAGTTTGAGTTTGTCGAGACGGACGCCGCGAGCCTTCCCCGCGTTTTGGCGGACGTCGACGCGGCCACAATCAACGGAAACTACGCCATTCCCGCAGGCCTTAGCGCCGCCAAGGACGGACTTTTTGTTGAAGGAAAGAACTCTCCTTACGTGAACATAATCGCGGTAAAGAAGGGCAACGAAAAGGATCCCCGCGTCCAGACTTTGGTCCAGGCCTTGCAGAGCCAGAAGGTAAAAGATTGGATCGCCAAGAACTTCCCCAACGGCGAAGTTGTCGCGGCCTTCTAAAAACAACGAATGAAGCTTAAGGCTAAATTCATAATTCCGCTTGCCATTTTGTTGGCGGGCGGAATTTTTTTCTACAACTATCAAACCTCCGCAAAAATCAAAGAAATTCCTTACAAAAGCTTTTGCGAGCTTGTTGAAGGCGGAAATGTCGCCGGCGCCAAAATCGCCGAAGACGAAATCTTCTTTGAGGACGCGGACAATAATCATTTTAAGACGCAAAATCCCCAAAGCCCGCTCTTAAAAGAATTTTTATTGCGCAACGGTGTCCAAGTCCAAGTTGAAAAATCCGCCGCCGCGCTTGTGTCGCTCGCGCTGGACATTCTTTTTTACGGCGTTTTTTTCGCCATAATTTTTGGCGTCTTCAAAAAATTCATTTCGCCCAACACATTTAAGGTGGTCAAAAAGACCGGCGTCAAATTTTCCGACGTGGTTGGAATGGACCAACTAAAGCGCGACATGGCGCAAGTGATGGAGATAATGAAAGCCCCTAAAGTTTGGGAAAAGCGCGGCGTCCGCATGCCAAAGGGCATATTGCTTGAAGGCGAGCCCGGAAACGGAAAGACGCTTTTTGCCAAAGCATTGGCGGGGGAGGCCAGCGTCAATTTCATTCCGGCCAAGGCCACCGACTTTGAGTCGATGTTCATGGCGATTGGCCCGCTTAAGGTAAAGCTTCTTTTTGCCAAGGCCCGTCGCCGCGCCCCCTGCATTGTCTTTATCGACGAGTTTGACGGAATCGGAACAAGGCGCAATTATTCGGGAAGCGCGATAGAGACGGAAAACACCCGCATTGTCACCGCGCTTTTGAACGAGCTTGACGGCTTTGAGCCGACCAAGGGCGTTTTGGTCGTGGCGGCCACAAACAGCGTCCAAGCGCTGGACCCGGCCTTGATTCGCCCGGGCCGTTTTGACGCGCGCTTTACGGTTCCTTACCCGGACCAGAACGCGCGAGTCCAGCTTGTCCAAAAATATACGCAGGCCAAAAAACGCGCGGCCTCTTGTACCGACCAAGCCCTCGCGGATCTTTTTAAAGGCTTTTCCTGCGCCAAAATCGAAAGCGTCCTAAACAAGGCCGCGCTCGTCGCCAGCCAAGCCGGCCGCCCCGAGTTCACGCTGGACGACGTGGAAGCGGCTGTCCGCTCGTATTGATTAACGCAAGCCCATAATCGTTGTTTCGAGCGGTTTCACCGCGCCACGCTTGCCAACAAACGCTTTATGCGCTATAATATATAGATACTTTTTTTGGAGGTAAACATGAACCTTAAGAAAACAATCGCCGCCTTTGCTGTCAGCGCGGCCTTGACTGTCGGAGCGGTGGCGGAGAACCATCCCTATGGAATGGACATCGCGTTGGGCGTTGTCGGCGTTGAATATTGCAGCGCGACTTTCAAAAACTGGGGCGGCGACGTTGTCTATTCACATAATGTGGTTGACATCCTTCCGCTTAAAATCAACACTTACATTTGCCCTTGGCTTGACAACCACCTAGGAATTTACGGCTCCATCGGCTTTTTGCCCGGCGTTGACTGCAATTACAAAATTAAGAACAAGTCGACCGGCGGCGAAGTGACTGCTGATTCCATCGGATTTGATTTTGGCGTGGAATTTATGGTGGGACCCGCCTTTGGAATCGACCTTGGCGAATCAAGCGTCCGCTTCCAAGTTGGAGCGCCCCTCCACGCCTTGTTTGGTTGCGGAGTCTTGTCTTTGGATCAAGGCGCCGGAAGGACAACGGACGTTGACGTCGTCTTTGGCGCCTTTGGCTTAGGCCTCACGCCCCAGTTCCGCTTTGGAGCCAACAAAAGGTGCTCTTTTGTAGTTGGAATGGACTTTACGTTTGACTTTGTATATGGCCAGACCTATGAGTACAGAGGATACAAGACAAGCCCCACGTCCGGCGCCGACAGCACCTTCCGCTTTGGCTGGATTCCCTACCTGGGCGTTGGAATCAACTTCGGCGACTAAAGTTCTAGGAACATAAAAGCCTTAAAAGCCCTAAAAGCGTTCGCGCCTTAGGGCTTTTATTTTTGACCTGAGCTTTTTCTTTAAAAGGCGCTCCTCTTTGGACGCCTTTGTGGGCTTGGTCTTTTTTCTTTTTTTTGCCAGCTGGGCGGCCTGAACGATTTTGGCCTTGAGGCGTTCCACCGCGATGGCCCGGTTCCGCTCCTGAAAGCGCTCGTCATCCGCTTCCGTAAAAATCTTTCCTTCTATGTTCATGCAGCCCTTTAGCCGCGACTTTGCCTGCTCCCGCTCGGCTTGCGACAAACCTTCAAGGCTTTCAAAGGACACTGCGGCGCGAACCTTTGTGTTCACCTTGTTCACGTTTTGCCCGCCCGCGCCTCCTGAGCGCGAAAAGCCCAGCTCCAGATTTTTTTCTATTGAATTAAAAAGTTCTTCTTTATTCATACAATTCTCCATAAAACCGAAAAGCGGCGCGAAGAAGCGGGCGGTATTGCGGAAACATTCTGCCCGCGCCTGCCGCTTTAGCGGCAGCGTAGATGGTTTCAAGCGCGGGCAGCATGTAGCGACGATATCTAGCGATTCCGCGATGCCGAACGCGACTGGGAGCCGCGTTTTTGGTTTAATGCCATTGATGCAATCCTATCGCGCTTCTAGACAAAATTCAACATAAATGATAGTATGGATATCAAAAATTTGGAGGACGAAAAATGAAAAAATTCATTTTAGCTGCGACGGGCGCTTGCGCTCTTTTCGCTCTTTCTTCTTGCGGCGGCTCAAAAGACGCTGTCGTTAAAATCGGAATCTACGAACCCGCTTCTGGCGACAACGGCGCCGGCGGAAAGCAGGAAACTCTTGGCGCCATTTACGCCAACGAAGTCATGTCAAAAGTCAACGTCGGCGGAAAAGACTACAAGGTTGAGCTTGTCCGCGTTGACAACGAGTCTTCAAACGACAAGGCCGTGACGGCCGCCAGCGAATTGGTTTCAAAAGGCGTTTCTGTCGTTCTCGGCTCTTACGGCTCCGGCGTTTCAATCGCCGCTAGCGACACATTCGCCGCCGCCGACATTCCCGCCATCGGAATCACTTGCACAAACCCGCAGGTTACTTTGGGCAACGACCATTACTTCCGCATTTGCTTCCTTGACCCCTTCCAAGGAACTGTTTTGGCCAACTTCGCCGTTGACAAGTTCCATGCCAAGAAAGCCTATGTTTTGGCCAAGCTCGGAGACGACTACTCAGTTGGCCTTTCAAACTACTTCACCGAGGCCTTCAAAAAGCTCGGCGGCGAGGTGGTCTTTGAAACCTTCCCCGAAGGAACAAGCGACTTTGCCGCTTATGTGGCCAACGCCAAAAAGCAAAAGGCCGAAGTTTTCTGCGCCCCGGTTTCAACGGAAGCCGCCGCGCTCATCATCGAGCAGGCCAACACCCAGAATTTGGGAATGCCGCTTTTGGCCGGAGACACTTGGGATTCCAACGTAATCTTGGGCGCCGTAAAGGGAACCAACGTTGACGTGAGCGTCACCACCTTCTTTGCCGAAGGCGCCGAGGACGCGGACATCGCCACTTTCGTCTCCAACTTCCGCGAATGGCTCAACGCCGACCCGGCCCGCTTGACGGACAACGGCGGAAACGACATCGTGGCCGCCAACCCTGTAATGGCCTACGACGCTTACTTTGTGGCTTTGGAAGCGATCAAGCTTGCCGGCTCTATAAAGGGAAGCGACATCAAGAAGGCTCTTCCCAAGGTTCGCCACTCAGGCGTTACCGGAATGATTGAGTTCAACGACACTGGAGACGCCAAGCGCGACGTGGCTTACGTAAAGCGCGCCAACAACAAGACCGGCCAGTGGGAATTCGTAGCCATTCAGTCTGTCCGATAACATGAACTTTGGCGCTTATTTACCGTATGTTCTCGCCGGAATTTCCACCGGCGGCCAGTACGCCTTGATAGCCATAGGCTACACGATGGTCTATGGCATTCTCCGCCTGATAAACTTCGCGCACGGCGACGTTTTTATGGCGGCGGGCTTGGTTTTGGTTTACGCTTCGACGGTTCTTCCGCTCTATGTCGCGATTCCCCTTATGATTGTGGTTACAGTCTTGATAGGATTTGCCATTGAGCGCGCGGCGTACAAGCCGCTAAGAACCGCGCCCAGAATGTCGGTTATGATAAGCGCCATCGGCGTTTCTTATTTAATTCAAAATTTGGCGCTCTACGTTACGGGCGGCCTTACAAAATATTATCCGCCAATTCCTTGGATAAGCGATTCAATAGAAATTTTTGGCGCGATGACAAAGCGCGTCACGGCCATCACGCCCTTCCTTACAATCGCGCTCGTCGTGGCGCTGGTTCTTCTTATCCGCCACACAAAAATAGGAATGGCGATGCGCGCGGTTTCCCGCGACTTTGAGACGGCGCAGCTTATGGGCATAAAGCTCGACGCGGTTATTTCCACCACTTTCATAATCGGAACTTTCTTGGCCGCCGTCGGCTCTCTTTTGTTCTTCTCAAACTACACGGGCGTCACTCCCACGGTAGGAGCGATGCCGGGCCTCAAGGCTTTTGTGGCCGCCGTCTTTGGCGGAATCGGCTCCATTCCCGGAGCGGTGATCGGAGCCTTTGTAATCGGCATTTGCGAAAACATAATCAAGGGCTTGGGCTGGACGACCTTCAGCGATGCCTTTACTTTCGTCTTGCTGATTTTCGTTTTGATGTTCATGCCAACAGGAATCTTTGGCGAAAAGTCCACGGACAAGGTGTGAGGCATGAAAGACTTGAACAAGAATTTGCAAAAAGAAAAAGTCCGCGACTGGCTCATTTCCGCCGGCCTCTTGGCCTTTGTCTTTGCTTTGATATTTGTCTTGGAACAAATTCTTCCAAGAACGTCGATGCTTTTTACGGTTCTCAAAAAGGGCGCCATTTACGCGCTTGTAGCCGTCTCGATGAATTTGCTCAACGGCTTCACCGGCCTCTTTTCTTTGGGGCAGGCCGGCTTTATGATGATTGGAGCCTACACTTACGCGGTCTTCACGATTCCCGTCGCGCTTAGGCCGGCGGTCTACCAATACTTTGACGGCGGAGCGATCCAGTTCGCCATTCCCGTCTTTGCGGCGCTTTTGCTCGCGGGCCTTGTGGCGGCCGTCTTCGCTTTTTTGATCGGTCTTCCTGTCCTGCACCTAAAGAGCGACTACTTGGCCATCGCCACCCTTGGCTTTGCCGAAATCATGCGCGCCCTTTTTCAGTGGGACAAGCTGGGCGTAATCACAAACGGCTCAAACCTTTTGCGAAAATATCCTGTCTTCCGCTCAACGCTCTTTCCCTTCTTTGTGTCGGGAATCTGCATAGCGCTGATAGTGTTGTTGATAAATTCCACCTACGGCCGCGCATTCAAGGCGATTCGCGACGACGAGGTTGCCGCCGAGGCTATGGGAATCAATTTGGCAAGCCACAAGCGCCTGGCCTTTACGATTTCCTCTTTCTTTGCGGGAATTTCCGGGGCCCTCTTGGCCATGTTCCAAACGACGATCCAGGCCAACCAATTCAAGTCGGCGATGACCTACGAGATTTTGCTCATCGTCGTAATCGGCGGAATCGGTTCCGTAAGCGGAAGCGTAATCTCTTCCATGCTTTTTGTGGCTTGCTCGGAATGGTGGCTGCGCTTTTTGGACAACAACAATCTTATGATTGGCGATTTTCACGTTCCCTTGTTAAAGCCCGGCTTTAGAAAGGTGGTCTTTGCCATCGTAATCATGCTCATCGTAATTTTCTGGCAGCGGGGAATCATGGGCGAGAGCGAATTTTCAATCGCCGGAATCAAGAAGGCCGCGCGCAAATTCATAAGCCGCCGCGCCGCTTCCGCCAAAAAAGGAGGCGCAAAATGAGCGAGCAAACCCAGAACGTCCTGCGCCTTTCGGACATTACGATGCAGTTTGGCGGCGTTGTCGCCGTAAACTCCCTTTCGCTTGAAATAAACAAAAACGAAATCGTTTCCCTTATCGGCCCCAACGGCGCCGGAAAGACAACCGCCTTTAACGTCGTGACCGGTGTTTACGCTCCCACAAACGGCGCGGTCTACTTTAACGGCGAAGAAATCGTGGAAAACTATCCGCGAGGCAAAATGAAAAAGCTTTACGCGGGAACGGAGCGGGGCAAGTACTCAAAAGTCATTGAGCCCACTCCCGACAAAATAACAAAGCTGGGAATCGCGCGCACATTCCAAAACATCCGCTTGTGGAAAAGCCAAAGCGTCTTTGACAACATTTTAATCGCAAAGCACTGCCGCCGCTCCTCAAACTTTTTGACGGCCACCTTCCGCCTTAACCTCGCCGAAGAAAGGCGCCAGCGCGAGGAAGTTTCGGAGCTCCTCAACATATTCGGCCTTTACGACGTGCGCAACGAATTGTGTACGTCATTGCCATACGGCCAGCAGCGGCGGCTTGAGATAGCGCGCGCGCTTGCCACAAAGCCCCAATTGCTTTTGCTTGACGAGCCGGCCGCCGGAATGAACCCGCAGGAAACCTTGGAGCTAACCGACTTTATCCAGCAAATCCGCGATGACTTTAGGCTCACGGTCTTTATGATCGAGCACCACATGGACTTGGTGATGAACATCTCAGACAGAATCTATGTTTTGAATTTTGGCGCGCTCATTTCCAAGGGAACGCCCGCGCAAGTGCAAAGCGACCCTGCCGTAATTTCCGCCTACTTGGGAGAAGACAAAAATGCTTGAGATAAAAGATTTGTCCGTTTCTTACGGCGGAATCAAGGCCCTGCGCGGAATCAGCATGCAAGTGGCCGACAAAAAAATCGTCTCCCTCATCGGAGCCAACGGCGCGGGAAAGTCCACGCTTTTGCGAACGATCAGCGGCCTTGTCCGCGCGCAGTCAGGCAGCATAAAGTTTGACGGCCAAGAAATCTTGGGCCTTTCCATCGACAAGATTTGCAAAAAGGGAATCGCGCTCGTTCCGGAAGGCCGCCGCGTCTTCACAGACCTTACGGTGGCCGAAAACCTAAGGATTGGCGCGTATCTTAGAAACGACAAGACGGAAATAGCCAAAGACCTTGAATGGGTTTACGAGCTTTTTCCGCGCCTCAAGGAGCGCAGCTGGCAGTTTGCCGGAACCCTTAGCGGCGGCGAGCAGCAAATGCTTGCCGTAGGCCGCGCGCTTATGAGCCGCCCGCGCCTTATAATGATGGACGAGCCTTCGCTGGGACTCGCCCCCTTGATCGTGCAGCAAATATTTTCAATCATCGACGAGATAAACAAAAAGGGCGTGACGATTTTGCTCATCGAGCAAAACGCCAACATGGCGCTAAAGGCCGCCGACACCGCTTACGTTTTGGAGACCGGCGAAATCGCCCTTAGCGGAAGCGGCGAGTCCCTTTTGACCAACGAGCGCGTCCGCGAAGCCTACCTAGGCAAAAGCCGCTCGTAATCCGCTGGACGCTGCCGTTTTTCATTAAGGCGCGACAATTCTAATCGCGCGGATGCTGTAGCCTTCCCTTGAGGCGGACTCGCCGTTTTCAAAGACAAGCGCGTCGACCAAGGCCCACGAAAATTTTCCCTCGCCGTTTTTCCAGCCGGAGGCGTTTGACCAGCCGCCCGCGTCCATAAATCTTTTTAACGGAATCGACGCCGCGCGCCACTGGCCGTCAGCCTTTGAGCCGCCCGCCTTAATTTTTGCCGCCGCGCGCCAAGGAAAAATCTTCGATTCCGAATCCCTAAAGTAAACGGTCGGCGCGAGCGTTTTGTCGTTGGTCTTTATTTCAAACTCCAGCCGCGCGCCGCTTTCCGCCAGCTCCGTAAAGTCGCAAGGCTCTCCAAAACTAAAGGCGATGTTTCCGTAGGGCGCGATTTCTTTTAGGCGGACGCACGCTTGGCCTTGGCCGTCTTCCGCAAAAGCCGTGGAGCCTTGCGCGCCGTAGCCTTGGGCCCTCAAAACGCCAGCGCTTCCGTTTTGGTAAATTGTCCAATCGCCGCTTTTTTGAGCGTTCTCAAGCCAAGACTCGCCTTGGTCCCCGCTTGGAATTTTGTAGCCCATCGCCTCCAAAAGCGGCGCGTTGAGGTCTTGCGGAAAGCGCGCCTGGCCGGGCGACTTGAACAAGCCGAATTCCTGAATGTAGTCCCAGCTTGCGCGGATTATTCCGCGCTCGTCCATCCAGCCGCACTTTAGCCGGTACCAGTTGGCGCGCTCGCTTGGGTCGGCGTAAGTCATAAGGACGCCAAACTCGTCGCACATTAGCGCCGCCTTCCTCTTGTTGGCAAATTCCACCGCCTTGTCAAGAGGCGCCTTTAGCGCGCCAAGGTCGGCGGCCTTGGAATAGCCGTTCCATTCCCAGCGCTCCGAGTCGTCCGCGCCCTTTGGAAGCGGCGGCATTTTTTTCTTGTCGTAGGGAAATGGAATGTTCTTTAGGCGCTTTAGGTTTGTCCAGCCCGCGCCCTGATGGGTGAACAAAAAGGGCGTGTAGTCGTGGAAGTTGTAAATTAAATTTTGGTCGCCGTAGTCGGGAAGCTTGAGCATCGAGTCAAGCGAATTCCAGTCGCCGCCGCCCACGACCACAAGACGGCCGGGGTCAACCGCGCGAATGGCCTTCAAGGCTTTTCCTTGGATTTTGGCCCACTTGGCGCAGTCGGCCTGCAAATTTCCGCTTTTAAAGTGCGGCTCGTTCATCACCTCGTAAATTAAAAAATCGCCCTTGTCCTTGTAGCGCTCGGCCACTTGCGGCCATACCTTTAAAAGGACTTGCTCTATTTTGGGGTTGGTCTTGGACTTTCCGTCGCAGTCGTTGTGGAAGTCTATTATAAGGAACATTCCCAATTCCTCGCACCAAGAGGCCGCCTTGTCGATCATTTCAAAGCATTCGCCCTCGATTTTGTAGTCGGGCGCGCCTTGGTTCCAAATTTCAAACCAAACCGGAAGGCGGACAACTTCCACGCCAAGGCTCTTTATGTTTTCAAAGTCCTTTTTGTTGTAGAGAAGGGTGTTGAGCCTGGAGCCTTCAAGCCAAACCGGCATGTTTATTCCCTTGGAAAAGGGCAGGGCCTTTTGGACTTTGGGAACGCTCTCCGCCAAGGCGCTTGCGCATAAAACGGCGGAAACTAGCAATGTGGAAAGGAATTTTTTCATAAAAACCTCAAAACGCGCGAAATTTACCCCAGTTTACCATCATTTGGCCCTTTTTTAAAGAAAAAAAGATTTAAATTTCGTTTGACAAAAGCGCGCAGTTTGCGTTATAATATGATAATTATTATTGTGAATAAAAATTCCGATAAGAAAAACAAGGAGTTACGAATGAAAAGAGGCTTATTTGTCCTTGCAAGTCTGTCCCTCCTTTTGGCCTTCGGTTCAACGGCGTTCGCCCAGCCGAACACTAAAAGCGTAGTGACAATAACTATCGATAATTACGACAAGATTGGCAGCCAAGAATTGCCGATGTGGGAACACGGAAAGTGGGTCAAGACCAGTTGGGATTGGGCCGTGCAGGCCAGCCGCTTTGTTACGGAAGGCTATCCCATCAAAAGCACTTTTGAGGCCATTCCCAACTCTCTCCGCGTCCTTCGCACGGAAGAGGACAAGCCCACCGTCTTGGGAATCAAGACCAAGTTCAACCGCAAGGGAGACAACTGGTTTGAGCTTTATCCCACAAAAGACGACAAGCCCTTTGAGATTCCGCTTGAAGGAACCGTGACCCACTTTGACTTCTGGGTTTGGGGCGCGCACTACTTGTATTTCTTGGACATGCTCGTCCGCGACGCGGATGGAACCGTCCATATCCTTCCGGCCGGAAACTTGGCTTTTGACGGCTGGCGCAACATCATCGTAAAGGTGCCCGGCTACATCCGCCAGCATTCGCGCTTGAGAAGCGGCCCCGCCAAGATGACGTTCGTGGGCTTCCGCATCACCACCGATCCCGCCGAATACGTCGACGACTTTATGGTTTACTTTGACGACCTCAAGTACACCACATACACGCTTTCAAACATTTTCGACGGCTACGAGCTTCAGGACGCGGACTTTGGCGACGCTTCCAACGGCTCTTCTTCAGGAGATGAAAGATGAAAAAGATAATTGCGATCACTTTGGCCTTTGCCTTTACGGCCGCCTTTGCCTTTGCCCAGGCCGACAGCCAGGGAAATTCGAGCTTGGCCGACCCCAACCCCAACAATGTTGGAGCCGACTCGGCCGCCAGCGCCTTGCGCGAAGTCTCTTTGGAAAAGTTTGAGCGCGACGGCGCTTGGAACATTCACATTTCTCCGGACGCCGGCCTTGCCAACATCCGCTTGTTTGAGGGCGCTCCCGCCGCCAAGCAGCCGCTTGAGGGCGAAGAGGAACAGGTTGACACCCACGCTTTGGGCTGCAAAATCCAGTTCTACCGCCGCGGAATCAACTCGATTTACATCACGGCCGTCCGCCCGATTCCGATTGAGGGAATCACAAAGACTGTGAGCGTTTGGATCGCCGGACGCAACCAGAACCACGACATTTATCTCTTGGTCCAGGACTACTTTGGACATGACTTTGAGCTCTACCTCGGCAACTTGGGCTTCAGCGGCTGGAAGCGCCTTTCAACCGCCGTTCCGCCCAGCGAGGACGGAGAGCACGGAATCGTCCAGTCTTCCGCCTACCACGGAGACCGCCCCGGCCTTAGAATCCGCGGTTTTAGAATCGACTGCAACCCGGTTCTTGCCCGCGGAACATACTTTGTCTACTTTGACGACCTTCGCGCCGTTACCGACCTTTACGACATGGAAAACCGCGACGAAGACGACATGGTTGACAACTGGTAATTGCGATGCGAAAATGTCATTCGCATCGCAAAACGGCTGAGTCAAGGCTTTAAGCGCAGCGTGCCTTGACCAGACGTATTAGCGCGTCTTAAACAGACATGAAAATAATGAAACCGGCCTTTTATGGGCCGGTTTTTTTTTGCTTGCTTTTTTGCCGTCGCGCGCTATAATTATTTTATTAATGTTAAAAAAACGCGCGAGGGAGCGGGGCGGCTGGCGAAAACTCTCTGTTCGCGCCTGCCGCGATAGCGGCAGCGTTGGATAGTTACAAGCGCGAACAGCGAGTAGCGACGCTAGCTAGCGTTTTCGACGGCCGCAGCCGCGACCGGGAGCGTTTTTTTAGGAGGACTAATGTTTGAACAGTACAAATTGCCGTTCGCGTATGACGCGCTCGAACCGGTTTTTGACGCGCTCACGATGGAGACGCACCATTCAAAGCACCACGCCGCTTACACCAAGGCCTTTAACGAGGCCGCGCAAAAGGCCGGCTTGGAAGGAAAGTCCGCCGAAGAGATTTTGGCCGGCCTTGATTTCGTAACGGACGAGGGCCTGCGAAAGGCCTTGCGCAACAACGGCGGCGGCTATTGGAACCACAACTTGTATTTTAGCGTGATGGGGCCCAACGGCGGCGGAGAGCCTACAGGCGCTTTGGCCCAAAAGATAAACGAAGCCTTTGGCTCCTTTGCGGCCTTTAAAGAAAAAATCAGCGCGCTGGCCGTGACGCAGTTCGGCTCGGGCTGGGCATGGCTTAGCGTAAAAAAGGACGGAAGCCTTGTTTTGAGCCAAAGCGCCAACCAAGACAATCCGATTAGCCTTGGAAGCGGCGACACGCCGATCTTTTGCATAGACGTTTGGGAGCACGCCTACTACCTTAAGTTCAAGAACCTGCGCGCCGCCTATGTGGAGGAATTCTTTAAGGTCGTCGACTGGAATAAGGTCGCCGCGCTTTATGAGAAGGCGTTGAAAAAATAATAAACGGCGGACTTGAATGGCGGGTCCCAGCGACGAAAAAAAAATCTTGGCGCCTCCCGTCTTTCGCTCCCGGCTTGTTGCCTGCGGCCAAGCCGTCCGCTGACGGGGCCCTCCAAGTTTTTTTTTCTGCGTCCCGCCCCGCTTGTCCGCCTTTTTTCAACAACTGAAACAGCAACCTACTTCACTAAATAGAAAAAGCCGCGGCCCTCATGGGGGACGCGGACTATTAGGCCCGCTTCGCGCAAGAGCCATAACAAGAGGTTCGCGTGAGGCGCGGCCTCTTTTTTTTGCTCGGCGACAAAGGCTTGGCGGACTGTGGCGGCGCAAAAGGGCGCCGCTTGGGCGGCCGGTTTTAGGACGGCGGCTGGCAGGAGCCCAAGCCAGTCTTTTTTTCCGTTAAGCTTGTAGGTGGCTCCGATTGTCAAAAGCGCCTTGTCCGTCTTTTGCCAGGTTTTTTTATAGCGCCGCCGGCCGTTTTTGGCTTGCTCTGCCTCTGTTGTCTGGACGCGAGTTTCCGCCATTGTTATTTCCGGGAGCAAAAGCGAAAATTTCTTTTGCAATAAAATTTCCGTTAGGGCGGTGAACTCGCGCAGTTCCGACCAAAGGCTTTCTTTTTTGGGGCTTTTTCGGCGCGAGACAAGGGCGCCGTCTTGTGAATAAGTTTCTATTATCTTTTCTTTTATTATCGGGTGGACGACCGTGACGCGGCGGCCAAGTTTTAGGAGGCCCGCGATTTTTTCTTTTAGCGCGCCGACGTTCTTTGTCTGGATTTCAACGATCGAGCCGTCTGGACAGACCAAATCGCAATACCAGCGTTCCACCTTGACTTCCTCTTGGGCGGAAAATTGGACCGCGTAGAATGTTTTTAGCGCCTTGTGCAGCCGGCTTTCGTTGAGCGTGTTTATCATATAAAACTATACAAATAATTAGCGTTTCTATTAAAAATAACAAAATTTTTTTTATTATCGGCGCTTTTTTTAGTTGACATTATCAAATTTTGGGGTAAAATAGTCATAAAGTGGATTTTTGTGGTAAAAAGTGGAATTTAGTGGCATGAATGGTTTGACCGGCGAGTATTCGACGACATTGGACGAAAAGGGAAGGATCTCACTTCCGGCCAAGATAAAGGCCGCGCTCGAATGCGGTTCTTTGGTCGTCACTCGCGGTTTTGACAAATGCCTTTGGCTTTTTACTCCCCAAGAATGGGAAAAAATCAGCTCTTCCGTCATGGAAAAGGCTTCGCCCTTGAATCCTCGCCACCGCGCGGTTTTGAGGCACTTGATTTCGCCTGCCACTGAGGTTGAGATTGACAAGAGCGGCCGCCTTTCGATAGCGCAAACTTTGCGCGAGGGCGCCGGGCTGGAAAAGGATTGCGTGCTTTTGGGCGTTGACAAGTACATGGAACTTTGGGACGCAAAGAGCTACGAGGCCTACTTGGACGAGAACGCGTCGACAATTGACGGCGCGGCCGAAGAGTTGGGCGCGATTGTGTTTTAAGATTTTTGCCATCAGGCAATAATGGGTGGGAAAATGACGCCGGTGCACACGCCGGTTCTCTTGGCGGAATGTTTGGAGGAACTTTCGCCGGTTGGAGAGCCGTATGAAAAAGACGCTTTTATGATTGACTCGACTTTAGGGGAAGGCGGTCACACGGAAGCGTTTTTGCAAAAGTATCCGGGTCTTAAAATTTGCGGCGTTGACGCTGACCAAGCGATTCAAGCGCGCGCGAAAGAACGTCTTTCCGCTTTTGGCGGAAGGGCGTTGTTTTACAACGGGTGGTTCAACGATTTTTATTCAGACTATCCGCGCGATTTGCCTAAGCCGAACTTGATTTTGTTCGACCTGGGCATTTCGATTTTTCATTACGAACTGTCGGGCCGCGGCTTTTCGTTTAGGAATGACGAGCCGCTTGACATGAGGCTTGATTCGTCCAAGGGGAAGAGCGCGGCCGACATCGTGAACCAAGCGGGCGAGCGCGAGCTTGCCGACTTGATTTACCTTTACGGCGAAGAAAAGCTTAGCCGCCGCATAGCGAGCGCGCTTGTCGAGGCGCGCGCCTGCGGCAAAATTGAGTCGAGCGCGGCGCTTTCCGGCATAATTGAGAAGGCGGTTGGCGGCCGCTACGCGCGCGAAAAGATTCATCCGGCCACAAGGACTTTTCAAGCCTTGCGGATTGCGGTGAACGACGAGCTTGGGCATTTGCCCCGCGCGCTTTTTGACGCCTTCAATGTTTTGGAGGCTGGCGGAAAAATGGGCGTGATCACTTTCCATTCCCTTGAGGATAGGATTGTGAAGAACTTTTTCCGCAACTTGGCCAAGGAATGCGTTTGTCCGCCAAACGTTCCAAAGTGCGTTTGCGGCGGCCGGCCTTGCGCGGAGATTCTGACAAAGAAGCCGCTTGGGCCGAGCGACAAAGAGATAAAGGAAAACTCGCCGTCCAGAAGCGCCAAGCTTAGGGTGGTGAGAAAAATATTTGACGCGGACAAGAGCCGCATGGGAGAATGGAAATGAGGGGACGCGACATTGGCTGGAAAATTTTTGTCATAGTTTGCGCCGCCTTGGTTCCGCTCTTGTTCGCTCTCAACGCGATTCAGGCCGACCGCTACATGAAGGCGCAGGACGAAATAAAGGCGCTTGAGCAAAAGCAGGTCGAGCTGGTTGAGGAAAACAAACGCTTGATAACGGACATAAGTTTGCTTTCAAGCGGCGAAAGGATAGGCAAGATTGCCGAAGAGGAGCTCGGAATGCGCAAGGCCGAGTCTGAAGAAATTGTGCGCGTTGAAATGCGGCGGTGACACGCCAAAAAAAAGCGGCGTTCCGATTAAGGTCGCCGCTTAATGGGTTTAAAAAATGGGTGGGGAAGAAAAAAACACAGCTGGCGATTCTCTAATGTCCTTTGACGAACTGTTGAAGAGCGTGTACGGAAAGTACATCGGCTTCGCGCGCCCAAGCGGCGGCTTTTGCTTCACTTCGGTCACAACGGACAGCCGCTCCGTTCAGCCGGGCAGTCTTTTTGTTCCCCTCATCGGCGAAAGCCAGGACGGCCATAAATACATTCCCGACGCGCTCAAGGCCGGCGCTTCCGTGGTCTTTGTGACCAATTCCGTTTACCAAAAAAATTCAGAATATTACATGCAGCTCGCGAGTGAAAACTTGGACAAGACTTTTGTGGCCGTTGAGAACAATATGGCCGCCTTGCAAAACGCCGCGCGCGCTTACGTCAAGAAATTTCCCAAGCTCATTAAAATTGCCGTTACCGGCTCCAGCGGAAAGACCACCACAAAAGAAATCTTGGCCGCGATTTTGCGCCAAAAATACAATGTCGTGGCGACGCAAGGAAATTTCAATTCCGAGACCGGACTACCGTTGAGCGTGTTCAACATCCGCGCGGAGCACGAGGTTGGCGTTTTTGAAATGGGGATGAACCGCGAAAATGAAATTGGAGAAATCGCGCGCGTCCTTGAGCCAAACTACGCCATCATAACCAACATCGGCACGGCTCACATTGGAATTCTTGGAAGCCGCGAAAACATAGCCAAAGAAAAAAGAAAAGTTTTCTCTTACATAAACGCGGACGGCGCGGCCTTTGTTCCCGACGAAGACGACTTTGCCGACTTTATCAGCGAGGGCGTCAAGGGAAAGGTTGTCCGCTTTGGAAAGAACGTTCCCGAAAGTCAAAGCGGCGTGAGCTTTGTGAGCAACGACGGCCTTGAAGGAACCCGCTTTGTGATTGACGGAGTTGAGGCGCGCTTGAAAGTTCCGGGCATTTACAATTACACGAACGCCCTCGCGTGCGTCGCCTGCGCCAAAACGCTTGGCCTTGGCGCGGAGCAAATTCGCGCGGGGCTTGAATCTGTAAAGACCCTTAACGGACGGAGCAACGCTGTCGCCATAACCACAAAGAAGAATTCAATGGGAGAAAGTAAAAAAGTTATGTTGATGTATGATTGCTACAACGCCAATCCTGATTCCATGGAAAAGGCGCTGGCGCTTTGCGGCTCTCTTGAAATAAAGGGTCGGATGATTTTCGTTTTGGGCGACATGAAGGAGCTTGGCGAAACTTCCGCCGAGGAACATTCGCGGATCGGCGCGCTGGCCACGTTGAGCAAGCCGGACTTGATTGTCTTTGTGGGGCCGGAAATGCAAAACGGCGCCAAGGCCGCCAAGCTTTCGGGCTTTTCCAACGTCCAATATTTTGACTCAGCCGACGTTGACAAGGTGAGCGCCTTTATTTTGGATTATGTAAAGGACGACGATTTTATTTTGCTCAAGGCGTCGCATTCGATGAACTTTGACATGATAGCCAAAAAAATTGACGCGAGGGAGGCTTTGTCAGCGTAAAATGGCCGGATACACTTTTTATCCCGACAAACCCCTTTCTCAATATAAAAAGAGCGACACCGGCTTGATTGTCTCCATAATTTTGATGTGGGGACTTGGAATAGGAACGCTTTTTGTTTGCTCGTCCGCCTATTGCGGAAAAGTTTTTGGCGACGAGCTTTTGCTGGTCAAGCGCCAGCTTTTTGCCAGCGCGGCGGGATTCGCGGGCCTTTTGTTCTTCGCGTTCGCGCCTCTTTCCAAAATAAGAAAAATGCTTCCGATAATAATGCTTGTTTGCGTCGTGCTTTTGCTGGCGACATTTGTTCCGGCCTTCAACGAGGAGCGCAACGGAGCCAAGCGCTGGGTCAAGCTGCCTTTCTTTAGATTCCAGCCGTCGGAGCTTGCCAAGTTCGCGATAATTCTTTACCTTGCGAATTTCTTTGACAAATATCAGCGCGAAAGCGATTCCGAGGAGCGCTCCGTTTTTCCGGCGGTCGTCGTGATGAGTCTTTTTGTCGCCTTGATTTTTGCCGAAAAAGATTTTTCAACCGGCTTGTTCCGATGGCGGCGATAGGTTTGCCCGCGCTCGCGATGATGATTGTTTGGGAACCCTACCGCATGGAGCGCATCGCGGGATATTTGCACCCGGAAGAATTTAGCCAAGGCGTGAACTATCAGACCAACGCTTCCCTTAGGGCGATTGGCGCCGGCGGCTTTTGGGGCCAGGGAATCGGGAACGGATTGACAAAACTCAATTCCATTCCCGAAGTGCAGGCCGACTATATTTTTGCCGGATGGACGGAGGCTATGGGCTTTGTTGGCGTGGCGCTTTATTTTGCGGTCTTGTGCGTCTTTGCCTGGCGGGCCTACAAGCGCGCGTTTTATTGCCCCGACCGTTTTGGGGCGATTGGAACTTTTGGATGCATTTCGGCGATTTTCTTTCAGTCTTTGGCCAACGTGGCGGTTGTTTGCGCCGCGATTCCTTCGACGGGAATTCCGCTTCCGTTTTTTAGCGCGGGCGGTTCTTCGATGATCGTGACTCTTTGCATGTGCGGCTTTATGATTAACGCCGCGCGCGGAGACTGCGAGTCGTCCGAAGATTATTCCGACAAAGAAGACGACGATAGTTTGGAAGTCTTGAACGAGGCGGGTGTGTATGAGCGATTATAGCGCGGTGCGCGAATTTGACCAATTTATACTCAACAAAAAGCCAGAAGAGAAGGGCGACGAGAAATTTTTTAAGACGATAAAAATTGTTGTCTGCGTTTTGTGCGGACTTCTTGCCGTTGAAATTTTTCTTTACAAATTTGTCCGGCCCAGCGCCCGCGCCCCGCGCGTTGTCTTTACCGGCCTTTGCAATTATCGCGCCGAAGACTTGACGCAAGAAATTTTGGGAATGAGAACGGGAAACTATTTTACCTTTGACACCGCCGCGCTGGCCGCCAAGCTTTCTTCGATAAGCGGAATTGAGTCCGTTGAAATTGAAAAACGCTTTCCGGACAAAATCGCCGTTCGGGTCAAGGAAAGAGTTCCGGTGGCGATGACGTTTGTGAGCGACGGCGCCAAAACGATTCCCGCGCAGATTGACAAGAACTGCGTTTTGTTCGAGTGCCCCAACGTAAGCCTTGACAACACGCTTCCGATAATTTCCGGCATTCCGGTTGAGTTTCTTTCCGGCGGAATGAGGATTCCGGCCAAGTACAGGACGTTGATTGACCAAATTGACAAAATACGCTCGCTTCCGCAAAAGTATTTTGCCGCCGTTTCCGAGATTTGCGTTCTTCCCAAAAAATACGGCAACTACGAATTGATGATAATTCCGGTAAATTCGCGGGCGCGAGTTTTGACCGACAGAGTCTTGAATGAAGCGGCTCTTCAGTATATGATGGTAGTGTTGGAAGTTGTAAATTCCATCGCGCCTGACGCTACTGAAATAGACTTGCGTTACGGCTCGGTTTCTTACAGAACGCCACATGGAGGAAATCTTGAGTGATATAATAGTCGGCCTTGACGTTGGAACAAGCGCCGTTCGCGTCGCGATTGGCGAACTGACAAGCGACGGAAAGATTGAAATTATAGGACTTAGCGACAAGAAGTCGCAGGGCTTGCGCAACGGAGCCATCGTGAACCTTGAGGCCGCGGGCTCGATCATAAAGGACGCGGTCGACTCCGCCGAGCAGAACGCCGGATTTGAAGTGACTTCTTGCGTCGCGGCCATCGGAGGCCCGCAAATTGAATGCCTCAATTCGCGCGGACAGGCCGCCGTGGCCAAAAGAGGAAAGTCTAACGGAGAGATTACAAGGGCCGACGTTGAGCGCGTCATTGAAAACGCGCGCAGCGTTCCCATCGCTCCCGACAAGGAAATTTTGCACGTAATTCCAAAAAGCTACACCGTCGACCAAGTAGGCGGCGTGAAGGATCCGATAAACATGATGGGCGTTCGCCTTGAGACGGAAATTCATATCGTCACCGCCTCTAAGACCGCCATCCAGAACGTTCGCGATTGCGTCAACCGCGCGGGCTACGATTTGGACCGCATCATGCAAAAGACGCTCGCCGCCGCGCAGGCCGTCGTCCATCAGGACGAGATGGAGCTTGGCTCGATTTTGATTGACTTGGGAGCCGGAACTACGGACGTTTTGGTTTTGCACGACGGCGCTCCGCTCACAAGCTTTTCGCTCAAGAATTGCGGCTACTATGTCACCAACGACATAGCGATTGTAAAAGGAATTCCGCCGGCCGCCGCCGAAGAGATAAAGGTTCGCGACGGCTGCTGCTACCGCGACATGCTTGACAATCCGCGCGAAGTCACAATTCCCGGAGTGGGAGGACGGCCGCCGGAGCTGACAAGCCAGACTGAGATTTGCGACATCATTCAGCCGCGCATGGAAGAAATTTTCATGACCGTCCGCAGCGAGATTGTCCGAAAGACAGACCTTACGCGCCTTAGCGGAAACATAATTTTGACAGGCGGCGGCGCGCAGATGGAAGGCGTTTTGGAATTGGCCAAGGACGTTTTTGGAACGACGGCGGTTCGCTTGGGAATTCCTGAAAGCCTTGGCGGAATTGAAGAGGATTACAGAAAGCCCGAGTGGGCCACCGCCATCGGTTTGGTCATTTCGCAAAAGGATTCGCTTTTGCAGTCGGCCAAGAGCGTCCGCCACAAGAAGCAGCCTGGACAGGCCGGCGGTTTGTGGCAAAAACTAAAAAAGGCATTTTTTTAATTTGTAGATATATACATTGGGAGGGATAAAAAAATGAGTTTGATGGATCATTCTATCGTGGACGAAGAGGGCAAGATGTTGCTGAAGCCCAATCCGACAAAGATTAAGGTTGTCGGTTGCGGCGGCGGCGGTTCCAACGCTGTCAACCGCATGATTGACGCGAAAATTCCAAACGTTGAGTTCATCGTAATCAACACCGATGTCCAAGCGTTGAACTGCTCTCGCGCGCAGACCAAGGTTGTCATCGGACAAAAGGTGACAGGCGGTTTGGGAGCGGGCGGAAACCCGGAAGTGGGCGAGCAGGCCGCCGAAGAGGACAAGGAGAACATAAAGAACATCTTGGCCGGTGCCAATATGGTTTTTGTCACCGCCGGAATGGGCGGCGGCACAGGAACTGGTTCCGCGCCTGTGGTTGCCAAAATCGCGCGCGAGTTGGGCGCCTTGACAGTTGGCGTCGTGACCACCCCTTTTGACTTTGAAGGCGCGATAAGAATGGGCTACGCCCAAAACGGAATTGAAAAGCTTCACAAAGAAGTCGACTCGTTGATTGTCATTCCCAACCAGCAGCTTTTGAAAATAATCGACAAGAAGGCGCCCGTAACACAAGCCTTCCGAGTGGCCGACGACGTTTTGCGCCACGGCGTTGAAGGAATTTCCCGCATCATCACGATGCCCGGCGAAGTGAACACAGACTTTGCCGACGTGACCGCGGCCATGAAGGGTCAGGGCGACGCCTTGCTTGGCGTTGGAATCGGCAAGGGCGAAAACCGCGCGGTCGACGCGGCCACAAGCGCGATCAACAATCCTTTGCTTGAAGACATGAACATCGACGGAGCCAAGAACATTTTGATAAATGTTTCTTCTTGCGGAAATGTTTCTTTGTGCGAGACGGAAGAGATGGCCAAAATCATCACCGCCAGCGCCGATCCCAACAGCCGCGTGTTCTGGGGCAACGTGGTCGATCCCAACATGGCCGAAGACGATTTGAGCGTTACCGTAATCGCCACCGGCTTTAACCAGGCTTCTCCCTCGGAAATTTTGAAGGACAGCCTTAAGGCGCAGGCCAAGAAAGACAGCGACGAAAATCTTTTGGACTACGGCGAGTTTGACAGCCTCCTTCACGGAGCTTCAAGCCGCCGAGAGGAAGACCTTGAGCCGGTCGCCGTGGAAGCGGCCGCCGACAAGGAAGAGGCCGGAACTTTAGGAAAGGACTTGGCCGCCTCGTACGCTTCAAGGGCAAGAGGCTCGGCGATTGAGCCGCCCGCCGGCTTTAGCGGCAGCGACGACCTTTCGCAGCCGGCCTGCTGGAGAAACAGGGGCTTGAGCCGCGAAATCAATTTGCGCTAGGCGCCAAAAAATTAGGTTTTGACGATGACTTCAGATGAAGCGCTGAAAAAATTCTACGCCAATTTGATTATGGTTGACGGCCGCTCTGAACTGACGGCGCAAACATACAAAACGGCGGCCAAGGAATTTTTGGGCTATCTGGAGCGTCAAAATATATCTTTGCCTAAGGTGACGGCCAAGGATTTGTTGTATTACTTGTCAAGCAGAAAGGCCGGCGGTTGTTCGGAACTTACGCTTGCCAAGGACATCAGCGCCTTGCGCGCCTTGGGTTCGCTTTTGGTTTTGGAAAACGTTTGGCCGCAGAACGAGGCTCTTGTCCTTGACCGGCCAAAGGCGCGAAGAAGTTTGCCGCGCGTTTTGAGCGTCGAGCAAGTTGACGCTTTGCTTGCGTCAATAGACGTTTCCGACGCTTTGGGTGTTCGCGACCGCGCGCTTTTTGAACTGGTTTATTCTTGCGGCCTTAGAATAAGCGAGGCGGCCGGACTTTTAATCGGAAACCTTCACTTGAGCGAAATGCTTTTGCTTGTCCGAGGAAAAGGCGACAAGGAGAGAATCGTTCCTTTTGGAGACGCGGCCAAAGAATGGCTTGAAAAATACTTGAACGAAGTCCGGCCAAACTTGGTCGGAAAAAGAATCGTTCCCCAAGTTTTTGTAAATTACAAGGGCGAGCCTATTTCCCGCAAGGGAATATGGAAGCGCTTTAAGGAGCTGGAAGCCTTGACCGGAATCGACTGCAAGGTTCACACTTTGCGCCATTCCTTTGCGACACATTTGCTTTCCGGCGGCGCGGACTTGCGCAGCGTCCAGGCTTTGCTGGGCCATTCGGATTTGGCCACGACGCAGATATACACTCACGTAAGCGATTCCCAATTGCGTGACTATCATAAAGAATATTTTCCGGGCCACGCCCAAACAGAGGGCGCGCGCGGATAGCGGTACTAATTGGAGGAAATTATATGAAAAAAATTGTCTTGCCTTTTGCGGCGCTTTGCTTGTTCGCGCTTTGCTCTTGTACCAAGTCAAACAAGACGATTATCAGAATGCAGCATATAGAGGAAGGCGTTTCAAGCCCCACTTCCATAGACGAATTGAAGGACGCGATTTCCAAATACGAGGAGCGCGTGGCCGACATTCAGCTTGCCAACGGACAAATCGGAATATGGCACAAAATTTTGGCAACCCGCTACCTTGACAAAAAAATGTACGGCGAGGCGATGAAAAGCTTTCAAAAGGCCTTGGAATATTATCCCGACAACCAAAATCTTTACTACTATGTCGGCCTTTGCGCGGGCTACATGTCGCACGCTTCGATGGACTTTGACGCCGACGGCTATTCCGAAAAGCGCGAAAATTATTTGAAGCTCAGCGAGGACGCCTACTTGCGCGCGATTGAAATTGAGCCGCGCTACGCCCGCGCGCTATACGGCATTTCCGTCCTTTATGTCTTTGAGCTGGGCGAGGACGAAAAGGCGATTCCCTATTTGGAAAAACTTTTGACGATAGAGACAAAGAACATCGACGCGATGTTCGTCTTGGCCAGGGCCTACTACATGAACTACGAATTTGACAAGGCCATCGGAATGTACGACAAAATAATTTCGCTCACAAAGTCTCCCGAGCGCAAGGCTGAGGCCGAGGCAAACCGCGAGGTTGTCCAAAACGCGGCTTTTTCAAACTGATTTTTGCCTTTGAGGCCATTGAGCGCGGCCCGGCCTTTGCGGTTGGGGCCGCCAAATTTTTTTAAAAAAAAATTCTTTTTTTTCTCAAAACAGGTCAAAAATGCATAAAAATTTGTATCTTATATGTGAGGAATTTTTATGCAATGCGAAACTCTTTTAATCGCCATTTGCGCGATTGACTTTTTAAACGCTTTTGAAAAGCTCAGGCTTTTGAAGGCGTTAAAAAATCTTGGCGGCGGAGCGGAAGGCGCCCTCTCATTTTTGGAGTCCGCGACCCTTGGACAAATTGCGGCCTTGGCTCGACGCGATCCCATGCGGCCCCTCTTGGTCAAACGGTGGAGCGGCGGGGAGCTTTTAAGGCTTGCCCAAGTTTCCGCGCGAGCCTGCCAGTCGTTTGGAATCGAGCTCGCGCTTTACGGGAAAAAAAATTATCCGCCGCCCCTCATGCAAATTTGCGACCCGCCGTTCGCGCTTTTTTACCGGGGGAACATGGCCGCGGTATTTGGAAAAAACGTGAGCGTCGTTGGAACCCGCCGCATCACGCCGGACGGAAAAATGGCGGCTCGCGATTTTGCTTGGCAAGCGGCGGCGGCCGGCTTTTGCGTCGTGAGCGGCCTTGCGATTGGAGCGGACGGAAGCGCCCATCAAGGCGCGCTCGACGCTTTTTTTGACCAAAAGACCGGCTCTTGCAAGACTGCGGCGGTTTTGGCCGGCGGGGTGGACAATGTTTTTCCGGCCTGCCACAAGAAAATGGCCGCGCAAATCATTCAAAACGGCGGCGTGGTTTTGAGCGAATGCGCGCCTGGAATTCCCGCCGAAAAATGGCGCTTTGTCAGCAGGAACAGAATCATAGCCGCCTTGTCGCCCGCCACTGTCGTAATCCAGGCGCCGCCGGGAAGCGGAGCCATGCTTACGGCGGACTTCGCGCTGGGCTACAATCGGGAGCTGTTTTTCCACGAATCCTGCTTTAGCCAAGGCGCCAGAGTCCTTTCCAACTTGGTCTTTAAGAATTTGCAGGCGCAAACGGGAGCGGCGGCCGCCCGCAAAATTGAGGCCAGCCCCCAAAAATACGTGGACTCCGGCGCCCCCGTAATCCGCAATTTTGAAGAATTTGCCGCGTTGTTAGGGGAGGCATAAAAATAAAAAAATAAGGCGGGACGCAGGCAAGAAATTAATAAAAAAAGAGAAAAAAGGCGGGTCCCAGCGACGGCAAAAAAGTTTTGGCGCCTCCCGCCTTTCGCTTCCGACTTGATGCCTGCGGCCAAGTCGTTCGCTAGCGGGTCCCTCCAAACTTTTCTTGCCTGCGTCCCCCCTTTTTT
>CADBBB010000011.1:0-2739 GCA_902792795.1 uncultured Spirochaetaceae bacterium
TTTATAATTAAAATATCATTAAAAACTTTTAAAAAAAAGATTATAATTTGATTAATAAAAATTATGTAAAAAAATTGAAAATCTTATTTTTTTCTTAATATTATAATTCATTATAAATTTATTATTCAATGGAATAATGAATTAAAAAATAAACTAAAATTAGACTTTTAAATTAAAAAAAAAAGAAAATATTACTACCAAATTTTAATTTATAAAATCTTTAACTTATTTATAACTTAGATATTGAAATTTATATATCAAAAACTATTAATTTAAAAATGCTTTAAAATATTAATTTGCCCTTCATTTATATCATTATCTAAATAAATTTCGATTTGTTTTGGTTTAATTAAACGGAAAAATTCCCCATCTACATTTAAATAAAGATTACTTAAACTATTTTCATATTGAATATCATTTTTAAATTTCATTAACCAAGGACCAAATCCTTGATTTAATCTTTTAGCATTTCCTCCAAAAACATTTTCCATTCCCATTTTTACTGGAGAATCAAAAGTAAAAAACTCTAACTTTTTATCATTATAATTTTGTTCTATTCTATCTTTAAAACTTCTTAATTCTTCACCAGATAAATTTTTAATTGGAATATTTTTCCAAATATTTTTAACTCCTCCAAAATAATGAAAAATATTTTGAGCAACTAAATTCATAAAATAACCATTAAATGGTATTTTTTCATATTTAATTTCACTAAAGTCTTTTCCATCATATGAAGTTTTATCACTTGTGCTTTCTGTATCAGTACTAAATTTATGATGACTAAAAAAATCCTTTTTAGAATTATATATATTTTCTCCTATATACAATCCTTCAATAATTTCAGCAAAATTTGGTTGCTTTTCAAAAGTAGCAATTCTAATTCCAGCTTCATAAGCATATATTAATTTATTTATATATCTACTTGAACTTCTTTTTTGTTCAAAAGAAAAACCACATTTAGCATCAAATCCTAAAGAAGTATAATTAATAAAACTTCTATTAAATTTCTTAATTAAATTACCATTATTATCTTTTTTATCTTCAATTTTCCCATTTTTAATTTCTTGAATAAATCCATTATCATCATTCATTTCAACAGAAACTTTCCAAATGTCAATTTTAGTTTCTTTAGCAATAATATAAGAATATAATAATTTATGTAAATTGAATATATTATTTATTTTAATATCATAACCAAAATTTAAAGTATTTGAAAGATCATTTCCTGTTCCCATTGGTAAATTACCAAAAATTATTTTTTGTAAATTACATATATTTCCTAATTCAGATACGAAACTTAAAACAGTTCCATCTCCTCCTGCGATTAAAACTTTTATTTTATTTTTCGGAAAAAAATTTAAGTAATCTTTTATAAATTTATTCCCTTGTTTTAATTCTTCTGATTTAACAACATTAAAAACAACTATAGTAAAGTTTTTTGTGCTGTCAAATTCAGAAGAAATTAACTTTTTTGTATTTTTCTGGGGAAAATTTAATATGTTAAAATTTGGGAAATGTTCATTTCGGAATTCTTCAGATAAATTACATATTTTTTTTCCTCTTTGAGATCCTGATTTTGGATTTACGAAAATTACTAATATATCACTTTTTTCAAAATCTTTTTTATTTTCTTCAGGAAGGAAATTCTTATATGATAGGAAATTAAAATTTAATTGTGATTCTTGATAATCGTTTTTCATTAATTTAATTTCTTAATTATTTTATTGTTATTTTATATGATAAAATTATATTTTTAACAGAAATGTTAATTTAATGAATTAGATATTTAAAAATTTTATAAATTTTTAATTAAATTCAAATATATATAAAATAAAAAATTAAAGATAATTTATACTTAATTTATCTGTTATACTAAATTCATTTTTTGAAAAAAATATATTTTATTGAAATGTTTTATTTCTTCAAATTACTAACACTTTTTACTTCCTTACATTTATAAATAATTACATTATATTAAATAATATAACATGAACTACAACAAAATGCATCTTCCAAAGATATTTTTCCATTTGATTTATAAACATTAAGTTTATTTTCTTCTTTATAACTTTCGACATCAATTACTTCTACTATATTATCTAATTTATTTTCGATATTATTTACATTAGTTTTATAAGAAAATAATGCATTATCAGCAAAGCTAATTTTATGCTTTCCACCTTTTTTAATTACTTCTCCAAAGATATCCTTGCGTAGAGCTATTTCTTTTAGCAATGAGGTCTCGTATTGTATCGCGGCTGGGATGACGTGGTTAATGGCCATCCTTCCCATTACCCTGGCCTCAATCTGAACTTTTTTAATATAAGTCTCTAGCTTGACTTCGTTTCTCGCCACAAGCTCTTTCTCGCTATAAACACCGGTGGATGTGAACATCTCGATGGATTGGGGGAGAGTGAAGCGGGTGAACATCTTCGGGACACTTGTCTCCACGTCAAGTCCTCTTTTTTCCGCTTCTTCCTTCCATTCGTCTGAATATCCGTTGCCGTCGAAACACACTGAGTCGATAACTGAGGAAATCAACGGTTTAAGTGAGTCCATAACAGCTATTTCCATTGGAGAGCCTGCCTCCATTCTTCCGTCAACTTCTTTCTTGAACGCTTTCAACTGACTGGCCACAGCGGCGTTAAGGGTGGTAAGTGCTCCGGCGCAATTGGCGGAAGATCCGACCGCCCTGAATTCAAAGCGATTGCCTGTGAAGGCGAAAGGAGAGGTCCTGTT
>CADBBB010000011.1:2781-30625 GCA_902792795.1 uncultured Spirochaetaceae bacterium
GTCCTGTTGCGGTCGGTGTTGTCCACGAATATCTCCGGAATCTCCACGAGTCCCACACTCTTGCCTTGTTTGCCCGCGATCTCAATCGGAGTGCCTGAAGGGACTTCAAGAAGCTTTTTAAGCACCGTTGTCATTGTTCTGCCTAGGAAGGCTGAGACTATTGCCGGAGGAGCCGCTCGAACAAATTTATTCCCTAAAGCCTTCCCTCATAGTTCCCCTATTCCAAAAGAACCGCGTCAACGGAATTTTGCTCTTGGGCGAACGCATGGACTTAGGCGGCGGAACCACGTTCGACGACTACGACAAAAAGCAAATATTGAGCATTTCTTCCTTGGCGAGCATGGCCATCAACAACGCCTCCCTCTTGGAACGCTCTTCAACCGACATGATGACCCGCCTAAAGCTCAAGTACTACTTCTTCAACCAGCTCACAGACAGGCTTGACCTGGCAGTCACGCAGGGACTTCCGGTGGGCGTCATAATGTTCGACATCGACCACTTTAAGAATTTCAACGACACTTACGGCCACACTTGCGGAGACTACGTTCTCATAACGGTGGCCAAAATCATAAAGAATTCCATAAGGACGCAAGACATGGCCAGCCGTTACGGCGGCGAGGAATTCACGGTGATGCTTCCCAACACGCTAAAGGAAGACGCCATGCAAGTGGCCGAGCGAATCCGAACCAACATCGAGTCCGCCCTCTTTAACTACGAGAACAAGCAAATGCGCGTGACTATTTCCGGCGGCGTGAGCGTCTTTGACGTGGAAAAAAATCCCGTGTCCAGCGCCAAGGAATTTGTGGAGCAGGCCGACAAGGCGCTTTATGTTTCAAAGACCAGCGGCCGCAACCGCATAACATTCGCCGACAAAAAAATAATCAACTCCGCCGTAAAGACGGAAAACTAAAAGCGCATGTCCAACATTCTGCGAAAAAAATTTTCATACAGATTTTACAACGCCACCCTCATAATAGCGGCGGTCAACGCGCTCGTCTTTGTCATTACAGGAAGCGGACGCAATCCCAACTTTCAATACCTTTTGGGCCTGCAGCCGATACTCTTTTTGCGCGGCCATTACTTTTGGCAGCTGGCCACCTACATGTTCATGCACGGCTCTTGGTCGCACCTTTTGAGCAACATGATAGGCTTGATTTTCTTTGGAATATACGTTGAGAAGCAAGTTGGCAGCAGGGAATTTTTGCTTTTCTATCTTTTGTGCGGAATTTTGTGCGGCGCCGCGTCATTGGGAATTTACGCCGTCGCGGGCTATTGGCAAATCCTTTTGGTGGGCGCCAGCGGCGCGGTCTACGCGGTTTTGCTGCTTTTTGCCGTAATCTTTCCGCGCTCCACTGTTTTTATATTAGGACTGGTTCCCGTGCCAGCGCCGCTTTTGATCGCGGTCTACGCGGGAATCGCGGTATTTGACCAAGTCTTTGGAATGAACCAAGGCGTGGCGCACTTGACGCACCTAAGCGGCTTTGCGGCGGCCTGGCTCTTTTGCCTTGTCCGATACGGAGTGAACCCGATAAAGGTATGGAAAAACGCGCTAAGATAAGAAAAGAATTTTCGCAAGCCGGACAAAAGTTTTGGCCATCGGCAAGAACAAAAGCCTTGGCGCGCGACGCGGCAATTGCGGTCTTGCTAGCCGTTTTCATTGGGCAACTATATCCGCAGGAGGTCTCGTTCCAGCGAAAAATACGCCTGCCCCTGTGGGCGGAGCTGGACGCGTATCCCGGCCTCATCGAGAGCGGTTCCCCCGAAAGCGGAAAATTTGACTGGAACCAAGGAATTTTTGACCACGCGATAAGGCAAGTCAAAAAAATCACCCCCTTTTTGATCAACGGAATGGTCTACGGCTGGGAATTTGACTACACGCCCAGCGACAGGCTGCGCGGCGTGGCCGAATATTTTGAGGTCAAGGAAATCCGCCCCTTTGACGAGGAAGCCAAGAAAATTTACTACGAAAAGCCCTGGTTTGACTTTAGCAAGGTTCACTGCTGGGCCAACTTTGAGCGCGACGACGCGATGGTCCAAAGCTATGACCAATGGTCGGACGTAAGAAACCCAAGAATTATGGGCGTGGGCGGCGGAAAAATCCAAAAAGGCTTTGAAGGAATCCAGGACGCGGCCCAAAACGCGCTCAAGGACGCGGTTAGAACTTACTATAGAAAAATCTTGCGCAACAAGCCCAAGCAAATCACCGGCAGGGTCTTGATAAACAAAATTCCCGCGATTTTAATAAATTCCGGAGAATATCAAATCCAACTTGATTTTTTTCTAGAATCTGGTATAATAAAGGAGTACCAGAATTTTTAGGAAGGCGCTTTCCGGGCGACCGGCGGCGGCTTTTGTCTGGCTCACAGGAGGCTGAATATGAAAAAATTTCTTGGAATTATCGCTATCATGACGGCGTTCTCTTTTGCCTTTGCAAAGGACAACACCACGGACGAAGAAGGAACGTCGATGGACACGAGCGTTCAGGTAATCATTCCTGAAGACATGCACACGCAGAACAAGACCGCCCAAGTCCGCATCGAATACATAGCCGCTTTGGACGAAGTGCGCATCTACTACTCTTGCCTTGAGGTTTCGTTCAAGGAATCGGAAGCGCGCGAAACAATCCACGCTTGTCTCAACGACTTCCAGCTTGAGAAGAATTACTACGGCTACAAGTACATGAAGCAGGACCGCCTTTCTTACAAGAAGAACGCGCGCGGACTTAAGATGGCCACATACGCCTGCCAAGTCAAATTCCAGCGCTAAACATATTTCGGGCCGCCCCAAAATCGCGGGCGGTCCATTTTTAAGGATCATTTAATAAAATGGACATTTCAAGCATCATCAAAAACCTTCACCCTTTGGAGACAAAAGTTCTTCTCCATTACGGCCTTAAGGACGAATTGACTTCCGCAAAATTGCAGGCGGAATTGGGTTACAAGGAAGGCCACGCAAACCAAGCCTTCAGCTGGCTTTCGGGAAAAGAGCTTTTGGCGGAAATCGCCCGCACGCCCCACACTTATTACGAGCTCACCGACTTTGGAAAAAAAGTTCAGGCGGAAGGCTTTGTGGAAGAAAAAATCGTGAGCCTCCTTCAAAAGGAAGGCGCCAAATCCCTTCCCGAGATCGCGGCGGCCTTGAACATAGAGAACAAGGACGTAGGCTCAGCCTTTGGCCCCTTGAGCAAAGAGGGCGTCCTTGCCATGAACGAAGAAAAAAAGGCTGAGGCCACAGGAAAGCCCTTGCCCGACCGCATAACGGTGGCAAAATCGCTCGTCCAAAAGGCGGCCGCCGCCGAAAACGCCACGCTTGACGCCGCGAATCTTTCCAAAGAAGAGTTGGAAGTTATGGCCGGCCTCACCAAAAAGCGCGGCGTGTCGGAAACGCCCTTCCGCACGATTGAACGCGAGACGGTCGTCTACAAATTAAAGGAAGCCTTTAGCCAGGTTGTCGACGCGCTCAAAAAGGCCGGCGTCACCGGAAACGAAATCGGAGAAATCACTCCGGCCATGCTCGCAAGCGGCGAATGGAAAAAGGGCAATTTCCGCGGCTACAACATCGGAGTTCCGCCGGCGCGCATAATACCGGGCCGCACAAATCCTTACGTCCAGTTCTTGGAATCGGTAAAGGACAAATTGTGCTCGCTTGGCTTTGAAGAATTTGACGGCCCGCTTGTCGAGACCGAATTCTGGAACGGCGACGCGCTCTTTATGCCGCAGTTCCACGCCGCGCGCGATATCCACGACGTTTACCGCATCAAAAACCCCACGCACGCAAAGGCGATCGAGGAGCCGTATCTTAGCAACGTAAAGGCCGTCCACGAAAACGGCGGAAACAGCGGAAGCCGCGGCTGGAACTACCAGTTTGACAACGAGTTCACCCGCCGCTTGATTTTGCGCAGCCAAGGCACCGTTTTGAGCGCCCACCAGCTGCACAAGGCCAAGATTCCCGGAAAATACTTTGGAATCGCCCGCTGCTTTAGATACGACAAGGTTGACGCCACCCACCTTAGCGACTTTTACCAGACCGAGGGAATCGTGTTGGGCAACGACGTCAACTTGCGCACCCTTTTGGGCTTTTTGGAAATGTTCGCCAAAGAAATCGCGGGCGCCACGGAAGTAAAATACGTTCCGGGCTACTTCCCCTTCACAGAGCCAAGCATCGAAGTGCACATCAAGCACCCCAAATTGGGCTGGTTCGAACTTGGCGGCTCAGGCATTTTCCGCCCCGAGGTTACAAAGGCGATGGGAATCGACGTTCCTGTTTTGGCTTGGGGAATTGGAATCGACCGCATGGCGCTCATGGCGCTGGGCCTAAACGACTTGCGCGAGCTCTTTAGCGAAGACATCGAGCGCGTGCGATTGCGCAAGGCAAAGTTCTAAGACGATAGGAACGGTCAAGGCACGCTCCGCTCAAGGCCTTGACTCGTTCCTTTTGCGATGCGGAAAAGATTTTCGCATCGCAATAAAAAAACCGCTCTCAACGAGCGGTTTTTTTTTTTTTACTCTATAACAGTACTAACTACTGAATTATCCGCGTTGGAGTAAGGCGCGGCGACATACTTGTCGGCTTTCCAGTCGTTT
The DNA here is from genome assembly GCA_902792795.1 of uncultured Spirochaetaceae bacterium. Lineage (GTDB taxonomy): Bacteria > Spirochaetota > Spirochaetia > Treponematales > Treponemataceae > Treponema_D. The sequence goes on from CADBBB010000011.1 coordinate 7,365, forward strand.
TCCCACTTTTTTCCGTCGACGAGGTAGCGGAATTGGTATTCGCGGCCCACGTCCAAGGTCAACTTGACGGAGAAAGTTCCGTCCTTGCCCTTCTTCAAGGGGTTTTCTTTGCTGCTCCAGCTGTTAAAATCGCCGGCAAGGTTTATAGTCTCCGCGCCCTGGGCGGCTTCGGGAGTTACGGTGAAAGTAACTGTACACTTTTTTTTGTCTTTTGAAAAGGTCTTCTTTAAAGGCATAACATTCCCCTTGAAATAAAAGTTAGATTACTATAATATATTTTTTAAAGTTGTTCAAGTATTTTTTCAAAATTTTGAACGACACGGCGGACGCGCTCGCCACATGCCCGCCGAAAAATCTTCATCACTTAGGAGCAGAATAATGACAGAAGAGCGTTATTTGTTCACCTCGGAATCTGTTAGCGAAGGACACCCGGACAAGGTTTGCGACCAGATTTCAGACGCAGTTTTGGACGCTTGTCTAGCCAAAGACCCCAACAGTCACGTTGCCTGCGAGTGCTTTACGACGACTGGAATGGTTCTTGTTGGCGGAGAAATTTCCACCAAATTCAAAGAGCTTGACATCCAAACAATCGCGCGCGACGTAGCCCGCAAAATCGGCTATACAAACGCCGAGTACGGCCTTGACGCCGACTCTATGGCGGTTTTGAACACCGTCCACGCGCAGTCGCCCGACATCAACCAAGGCGTTGTCGGAACAGGCTTGGCCGAATACAAGGGCCAGCAGGGCGCCGGAGACCAAGGAATGATGTTCGGCTTTGCCTGCAACGAGACGCCGGAGCTTATGCCCGCGCCCGTAATGTACGCCCACAAGCTTTTGCGCGCCGCCTCAAAGGCCCGCCATTCAAAGAAAATCGAATGGATGCGCCCGGACGCCAAAGCCCAGGTCACGCTGGAATACGAAGGCCACAAGCCGGTTCACATCGACACGGTGGTTTTGTCGCACCAGCACAACCCCGGAGTTAAATACAAGACAATCAAAGACGATTTAATAGAACAAATCATCAAGCCCGTCTTGGAGCCCACAGGCCTTTTGGACAAAAAGACCAAGTACTTCATAAACCCCACAGGCCAGTTCATCGTTGGCGGCCCGCACGGAGACTCAGGCTTGACCGGCCGAAAGATTATCGTAGACACTTACGGCGGAATGGGTCGGCACGGCGGAGGAGCCTTTAGCGGAAAAGATCCGTCCAAGGTTGACCGTTCGGCAGCCTACATGGCCCGCTACATCGCAAAGAATATTGTGGCCGCCGGCCTTGCCGAACGCGCCGAGGTCGAATTGGCTTACGCGATTGGCGTTCCCTTCCCGGTATCGATTATGGTCGACACTTTTGGAACAGGAAAGGTTCCCGACTCGGAAATTTCAAAGGCCGTCTCAAAGGTCTTTGACTGCAGCCCCGCGGGAATCATAAAGACGCTCGACCTTAAAAAGCCGGTTTACGCCCCCACCGCTTCTTACGGACACTTTGGCCGCAAGGAATTCAACTGGGAAAAGACCGATAAAAAAGAGGCGCTGAAGAAAGCGCTGTAATCGGTTGAAAGACCAAAAAGCGGGGCGGCTGCCCCGCTTTTTTTTTGCATTGAGAAAAGCCAAAAATTAGGAGTCAAACTCCATTTTACAAACGCGCCATTTTTCATACAATCCACATAAAACAAAAACCTATGGAGGATTTTATGAAATTATTTTCAAAGATGACAATGATGTTCTGCGTGTTGTTGTTCGCGCTCTTGCTTGCCGGCTGCTCTGACGGCAACGACTCAAGCTGGAACATGCATTATTTTATGGCGGATTACGGTTCCCACAGCGCGATGATACGAAGCCCGGACAATTCCGCTGTCGCGATTTTGTCGACAACCGAATCTGGAAAAGGCGGCGATTTGTATGACGGCTACTATGTAGAGCTTACAAAAACAGCAAGCGGAAATGTTTTGACCTTTGAAGGCTCAAAGAACGGAACTTCATTCAAAGTCGTAGGAAAGTTGGAAGCCGTTTATAATGGAACGACAAACGATTCCTTTACAATTCAATCTGCAAGCGAGGCGATGGAAGCCTTAGGCTTTACAGTTGGAAAATCCATCCAGCACTGGGCTGAAAAAAGAAGCGGAGTTTTTGTTTATTAGAATAACAAATTCTTTGAACAAAACGAAACACTGAAAAAAAAGGCGCGGCCAAGAAAGGAGACAAACTCCCTATAATTTGCCGCGCTTTTTTGATATAATGCGAACGATGAAACGGCCGCTTATTTTTTTTATCGCCATAATTCTTTGCGCAAAATTCTTCGCTGTCAGCGTTCCAAAAGAAATTTTAGAAAAGACAAGCGCGGTCTTTGAGACGACCCAATCCGACGACGGCCAATGGCTTTTTGTCAACGCCGCAAGCGCGGACGACCAAAAGAACCGCTTGTATTCGTTCAACCAAAAAACAAAGAAAACGCAAATTCTTTTTGAGCCGGCCGCCGACACGCGGCTTAGGTTCATTTACGGCATGGCGTTTTATCCAAAAACGCAAAAGCTTTACTTTATGGTTCACTGCGGAACGTTCGCGGCGCATGGAAAACGGAATTTATTTTTGCACGAAGGGCTCCACACGGCTCAAAAAGACGCGGACGAAAATTATTCCGCCGCCGGCGTCCACCGCCAAAGCGCGCTTGCCGTTTGGCTTATGAAAAACTTGTGGAACGCTTACATCGAAGCGCAGGACGGTCCGGACTACGACGGCTTTTTGCGCGCGCTTTACACTTTTTCCGACACGGGAACGAATCCGATTTTCGCTGTTGAAGGGCCAGGCGGCGAGGCTTTATACGAAAAGGAGGCGCTGGAATGGCTCATTCAAAGCGGCCAAGCAAAAGATTTTTTGGCCCCGGCGAACGGCATGGCGATTTTTCCGCTTGAAAAATATTTGCTTTGCCGCGACGGCGCTGGAAAAGTTTTGCAAAAAAGCGCCGTAACGATAGAACAAAGGAATCCGCTCAACTATGAATACGCGGCGGCAATTTGGTCCGAGACGACATTCGCCGCGGCCAACGATTCCCTTTACTTTATATTGATGCAAGGCTCGATGAAAAATGTGGGGCTTCCGACAGAAGACTGGTCTTGGGACTATTCGCAGATTTTTGAATTGCGCGACGACGAAAACGGCATTCAAATTTTAAGGCCGGAAGCGGCAAAAGAAGTCGCCGCCGCCATATATCCGTTTGGCAAAAACGATCCGCTACCGATAGAGGGAAGCGCGCGCGGCCTTGTAATCCGAGACGTTGACGGAAAGACAAAGTGGCTTTACGACGGAAACGAAGTTACGGCGGCGCGTGGCGCGGGATTTTTTAAGGCGCCATTTGACGCCGCAGGGGCTAACGGCGACGATTCGAGCGCGGCCTGGCTTTTGCGCGTTTGCGCGGGGCTGGTATTCGCCATTTTGCTTTTGCTGCTTTTGTTCTACGAATTTTTAAAGGGAAGATTTTCCGTCGCGTGGCAAAGAAAGATCGAGTGGAGAATTCAAGAGGAAGAAAGAAGAAAAATTTCGCGCGACATTCACGACTCAATCGTGCAGGACATCCGCGCGATTAGAATCAACGCGGAAATGCTAAAGGCGCAAGCCGGCGACGAGCAAAAGCAAAGCGACTTGATAGAAAAAATAACGGACTGCATCGTCCGCATGCGGAACATTTGCTACGGCTTGGAGCCGGCGGAATTTTCCCTTCCCTCCGCCGAACAAAAAATTAATTTGCTTTCCATATTAAATTCTTTGGCCGCGCAGTTTGAAGCCAAGTCAAAGATAAAATGCTCGTTGAACGCGGAAAGCGCGGCAGGCGGCAACGTTGCAGGCGGCAACGCGGACGAAATTCTTGTCGAAAAGGAAAAGTGCCAAAACCTTGTCCGCATTGTCCAAGAGGCGCTCGCCAACATCGAAAAACATTCCTACGCGACCGAAGCGCAAATTTTGGCGCGCGTCGAATCCGCGCAAGGAAAAGCGCGCCTGGCTCTTTTTATAATCGACAACGGCCGCGGCTGCGACCTGGAAAAAGTTAAGGCAAGCGCTTCTTGGCGGACGCATTTTGGCATGCGGCAAATGAAGGAGCGGGCAAAGACAATCGGCGCCGAAATTTCCTTCCGTTCCGCCATAGACGACGGAATGCAAATCAAAATTAGCGTGGAGATTTAAAAATGAAAACTCTTTACATAGTAGACGACCACAAAATGATGCAAAAAGGCGTGAAGGATTATTTGGAAGAGAACACCGACTGGCGCGTGCCGGTGACTTGTTCCACAAGCCAAGAGTGCTTGCAAGCCCTAAAAAACGCCGGCGGCCTTAACCAGCTTCCGCAAATCGCAATCGTTGACGTCCAGCTTTTAAACGAAAGCGGCCTTGAATTGGCCCAGACAATCGCGCGCGAGTTTCCCAGCGTCCAATGCGTGATGTATTCAATGTATGACACCGCCGGTTACATAATGCAAGCAAAGGCCGCCGGCGTTCGCGGCTACATCAGCAAGGTGGCCAGCGAAGAGGAATTGGTCGCATGCCTTGAAGCGGTTTTGTCCGGCAAGGAATACTTTGAAGGAAAGGCGCGCGGCTCCTTGGCCAAAATAGAAAAAGTCTCTCCGCTTTTGACGCGGCAGGAAAAGCGCATTTTGGAAAAGCTTTTGCAGCAAAAGAGCAACGAAGAAATCGCGGGCGAACTTTTCATCTCGCTCCACACCGTGGAAAATTACGTAAGCTACATTTACGACAAGCTTTGCGTCAAAAGCCGCGCGGAGCTAGAAGCGGCGTTTGGTTGAAAAAGTCCCGCGCTTATGCTAGTCTAACAGTGATGAAACTTCTTACCCCTGACGAAATAAAAAAAGTTTTTGAGCGGCTTAAAAAGGCCAATCCAAATCCGCAGGCGGAGCTGATTTACAAGAACGCCTACACGCTTTTGGTCAGCGTCGTCCTTTCGGCGCAGGCCACGGACAAGAGCGTAAACAAGGCCACAGAGCCCCTTTACAAAATCGCCGACACGCCAAAAAAAATGCTGGCGCTAGGACAAGAAAAACTGGAAGGCTACATTAAATCAATCGGCCTTTACAAGACAAAGGCGGCTCATGTCATCGCGCTCAGCCAGCGCCTCTTGGACGAATACAAGGGCCAGGTCCCCGACACGATGGAAGAACTTGTAACGCTCCCCGGCGTAGGACGCAAAACCGCCAACGTTGTCCTTAACGTGATTTTTGGAAAACCCACGATTCCGGTTGACACGCACTTGTTCCGCGTGGCTCCAAAAATAGGCTTGGCGCAAGGAGCCACTCCGCTGGAAGTAGAACAAAGCCTTTTGGAGCGGGTTCCAAAAAAATATTTAAAGGACGCCCACCATTGGCTTTTGCTGCACGGCCGCTATGTTTGCGTGGCTCGTTCCCCAAAATGCGACGAATGCGTCATCAAAGACCTTTGCAAAAAGAACTAAAAGCGCTAAACTCATAGACGCAAGGAGAAAAACATGGAAGAAAAAACAATCGAAAGCGGCAACACGCTTCTCCATTCCGACCACACAATCAAAGAAGACCTTAATTGGGCCTACGAGTCATTTACAAAATGGCTAAAGGGCTTTGCCACTTGGGACAACTTTTTTAGGCTGCTGGGCGTTCTGCTAATTTTCTTCGCGCTCATGGCCGTGTACAAAGTAATCGTCCGCTCAATCAGAAAAATACCCGAGAAAAAACTTCCGGCCCACCGCTCGGTAATCATCCTCAAATTCGTCAAATACATATACTACGCGATTTTGATAATGTTCATCTTGAGTTTGTTTGGAATAAAACTTAGCGCGATCTGGGGAGCGGCTGGAGTGGCCGGTATCGCGGTCGCCTTTGCCGCGCAAACTTCGGTGAGCAACATCATCTCCGGCGTTTTTGTCGTCGCGGAAAAAACTCTTAAAATCGGAGACCTCATCAACGTCGCCGGCGAAACTGGAATCGTTGACACAATCGGCCTTCTCAGCGTAAAGGTCCACACGCTGGACAACCAAATGATCCGCATTCCAAACTCCACGATTATAAATTCAACTTTGCGGAACACAAGCTTTTTTGACAAGCGGCGCTTGGACGTAAAAGTTTCTGTTTCTTACGACACCGACATGGAAACCGCGCTCAACGTTTTGGCAGAGGCGCCAAAATATTGCAAGGACACGCTAAAGGATCCCGAGCCGCTTGTATGGTTTGACGGCTTTGGCGACAGCGGAATAAACATGACGCTCGCCGTTTGGTTCAAAAAAGAAAATTTCTTGGCCGCCAAAAACGAAACCTTCATCGCGATAAAGCGCGTTTACGACGAGGCCGGAATCGAGATTCCTTACAACAAGCTTGACGTTAAGGTTTACGACAGCGAGTCGCAGTTTATCGCGGGAGCGGCGCGCAAAACAAAAGCCAAGGCCGAACCCAAGACAAAACAAATCGACAGAAGAATTCGCGGAAAGTCAAAGGCCACGAAAAACTTGATTGAGTCCGAAAGCGCCAAGGAATACGACCCCGACGACGAACACTAGGAACGGTATGTCGCTTCGCTAATTTTGCATTAGGAAGCGATTCAACTGCGCTCTCGCGAGCGCGGGCAATCAAGGCGCGCGGCATAAAAACTTTAAAGGCCGCCGCCCAGCAAGTCCGCGAGCGTCTGCTTGACGCCAAATGCTGCGAGCAAATCGCGCGCGGATTTTTCGCAAGCCCCGGAACGCGCGCCGTCCGTCAACACCGCGCGAATCATAAGATTTTTTGGCGTGCCTTCCATGTCGATGAATTCCAAAACTTGAACCTTGTAGCCGCGCGCTTCCAACAAATCCGCGCGGACCGCGTCCGTCATCAGCGCGGAAAATCGTTCCCGCAAAATTCCATGCCTTAAAAGCGGCGCCAAAAGCGCGTTGGACGACTTTCCCAACTGCGAGTTGATTTCCTTTTGGCAGCAGGGAACGGACAAAATCGCCTTGGCCTTTTTGTCGACGGCAAACTTCAGCGCGTAGTCCGTGGCCACGTCGCAGGCGTGCAAAGTGATTACGATGTCGGGATTTTTTCCGCTGTACTTTGCGATGTCGCCGCAAACAAAATTCATGTTCTTTATGTTCAAGCGGGCGGCCAAGTCGGAGCAGGATTTTATCACGTCTTCCTTTAAGTCAACGCCGGTTATTTGGCAGGGAATCTTTTTTACGCTTTCCAAAAAGTATTGGACGGCAAAGGTCAGGTAAGACTTGCCGGAGCCAAAGTCAAGGATTTGAAGCGGCTCTATTGGCCGCCCGTCGTTTTGGGCTTGCGATCGCGCTTGCAAGACGCTAGGCAAAACGTCGTCCAAGAGTTCCAAAAAGCGGTTGACTTGGCGAAACTTGTCGTACTTTGCGGCGACCACTTTTCCAGCGTCGGTCATAACGCCAAGCGCCTGCAAAAAAGGAACGCGCGTTTCTTCTTTTATGATGTAGTTTTTGGAACGGTTGAAAGCGCCGCCGTTTTGGGCTTGCGAAAATTTTAGGGCGCCGCCGACAGTTTTGGCCTTGCAAGCAGTCGCGCTCAATGGCTTTACATACGCCGCCTTGCCGGATTGGGAGGCGAGAGCTTTTTCCAGCCGGCGGACTTCGCCGCGCTTGTTGGCCAAAAAAGTTATTTTCTTGTCTTCAGTCCGTTCCACGCAATTTTTAAAGGACTGGCCGATGTTCGCTCTTAAAAATTCCTCCAGCTCCGCCTCAGAAAAATTTTTGTGAAAGCTTTGCTTTTCGGTGAAAAATTCCGCAAAGTACGGCGACTCAGTTCCGCCCTTAAAACGGATTTTTACCCGCTGGTAATTTTTTCCGAGAATTGCTTGTACTTTGCCCGTAGGCTTGGAAAGGGTGGCCGAAAGAATCATGGGAAGTTTTTAATCAATTGGAGTGCCGTACTCATACAAAGTGTCGCTTGGCAAATCTATTCTGTCATTCCAAAAAACGCAAGTTTTGCTTTGGTCAAGTTGAACGCAATTCCATAGTCCTAGTTGATTTTTCAGCTGCTTAAAGTCTTCGATATTTTCAATGTCGTCGTTGACATCGTACACAACTCGCTTTCCGTCATCAAAGAGAATCTTTAATTTATAATCATTCAACGCCTGCAAGTCTTTTATCTTTGGAATCATAATCACTCCAACGGAGGAAGTTTTGTTATTGTTTGCGTATCCCACATTTCCTGCAATTTTTTGTCATTCAACACGAAACTTCCGGCATCTGCATTCCTCCATAGTTCCATTATACCACGCTCCGCCCGCTTTTGCTAGTGTCTCGGCCCAGAACAAACATATTGTCAACAAAGGGCAAAAATGCTATAATAAACCTTATGGCTAAAACTTTTGTCTTTGTAAACCAAAAAGGCGGTGTCGGAAAGACGACTTCCGCGATAAATATCGGCGCTTACATCGCGCTGGCCAAAAAGCGCGTTCTTCTTGTTGACTTTGACTCGCAGGGAAACATGTCCAGCGGCGTGGGCGTTTCTAAAGACAAGCCTACCGTTTACGAACTTTTGAGCGGCGAATGCGACGCCAAGGACGCGGTCAAAAAAACTTCGATACCGACATTGGACGCGATAAGCGCCAGCCTTGACCTTTCGGGAGCGGCCATCGAATTGGTTGACCAAGAGCGCCGCGAATATTTTTTGAAGGACGCGCTTGAGCCGCTTCAGGACAAGTACGACTACATTTTGATTGACTGCCCGCCATCCCTTGGCATTCTTACGCTCAATGGCTTGGCGGCGGCGGACGCGGTGCTTGTTCCGATGCAGTGCGAATACTTTGCTTTGGAAGGAATCACGCTCTTGTTGCAAACGGTCAAGAAAGTCCAAAAATCGATAAACACAAATCTCACAATCGGCGGAATTTTCTTCACGATGTACGATTCGAGAACCCGCTTGGCGCAAGACGTTGTCGTCCAAGTCAAGTCATACTTTAAGGACGTGGTTTTCAACACAATCATTCCGCGCAACGTTCGCCTTAGCGAAGCGCCTTCGCACGGACTTCCCATTTGCAAATACGACCCCGACTGCGTCGGCGCAAAGAGCTACCAAAAGTTGGCGGAGGAGGTGATCCATCGTGGCTAAAAGAAAACTTGGCCTTGGACGCGGAATGGACGCCCTTATGGGCGAGGCCGAACATCAAGCGCAAATCGAATACGAGCCTCCAGTTGACGAATTGCAAAGCGCGCCAAAAATTTCCTCAAAAAAGAGCCCCAAAAATTCCAACATTCCCGACGCGATAGAAACAGACGACAACGGAACGCTGTGGATTGACCCCAACTTGCTAAAGCCCAACCCCCACCAGCCGCGACAAGTTTTTGACGAGACGGAACTTAAGGAACTTTCGGACTCCATCGTGGAACACGGAATCGTTCAGCCCATCATAATAGAAGACGCGGGCGACGGAACCTTTTACATCATCGCGGGCGAACGCCGAACGCGCGCCGCAAAAATTGTCGGCCTAAAAAAAGTTCCTGTGCAGCTGCGCAAATTTAGCGACGAAAAAAAATTGGAAGTGGCGCTCATCGAAAACGTGCAGCGCTCCAACCTAAATCCGATAGAAGAGGCGCAGGCCTACTACGAGCTTATGAAGGTGGGCGGACTTAACCAAGACGAGGTGGCGCAAAAAGTAGGCAAAGGCCGCCCGACGGTGGCCAACGCGCTGCGCCTTTTAAAATTGCCCGAAGACATGCAAAACTCTTTGATTGTCGGACAAATAACCAGCGGCCACGCGCGCGCGCTTCTTAGCGTGGAAAATCCCGCCGACCAGCGCGTCTTGTTCGGAAAAATAATCGGAAGCAATTTGTCGGTGCGCCAAGCGGAAGCCCAGGCCGCTTCGTTTAACGGCGGAGGCCGCGCGGCCAAAAGCGTAGCCAAAAAAGAAGGAGCGCGCGTCCGAGACCCGGACGTGATCAACATCGAGCAAAAGTTTATGGAAACGCTCGGAACAAAAGTTTCGCTTAACGGCAGCTTGGACAAGGGCCAGCTTGTCATCGACTACTTTAGCCGCGCGGACTTGGACAGGCTTTACCAAGCGATTGTAAAGGAATAAGGACATGGTTTTTTCCACGGAATTTTCTCCGCTGCTTGAAGAGTTCGACAAAAATGAGCGGCTCACAATGGCGGCGATTTTAAAATATTTTGAAAACGCCGGAAGCCGCCATTCCGACGCGGCCGGAGACTCCGCCATAAAAGTGAGCGAGACGCTTGGCGTGGCCTGGGTCTTGACCGACTGGAAAGTTTGCGTTTCGGAATTTCCGCGCTACGGACAAAAAATCAAAGTTGAAACTTGGAGCGAAGGCCTCACCTCGCCTTTTGGAACGTCGCGCAACTATTACTTGTACGCCGACGGAGCGCTCGCCGTGGAAGGAACCAGCAAGTGGGTTCGCTTTGACCTAAAGGCCGGCCGCCCGATGAAGGTGGAGGCGGACTTGCTGGACCGCTACGGTCCCGAGCCTGGAAAGCAAGTTTTTGGCGGCGAAAAGCTGGCCAAGATTTCCTTGCCGGAAGCGTTTGAAGCCGAGACAAAAATCCAGCTCCGCCGCTCCGACTTTGACTTTAACAACCACGTCCATAATTTGAACTACTATGACTTCGCGCTGGAAGCGCTTCCCGCAGGAACGCATGCAAGCCCAGAAAGCGCGGCCAAAAATTTGCGCGTAAGCTACAAAACCGCGCTAAAGCAAGGCGACGGCGCGATTGCAAAATACGCGCCGCTTGACCAAAAAAGCGTCGTGGCGATTTACGCGGCCAACGCGGACGGAACGGCCGGCGCGCTCGCTTGCGCCGTGGAGTTGTGGTAGCCCGCCGCCCCCCCCAAGTTACTTGAATAAATCAATAAACTAATAAGCGCGTCAAAATTCCACGAAAATTCTTGCAAATTCCCTGCAAAACAAGTCCAAAAATGAGCGAACGCCTCTACCTTATAGTTATAAAAAACTACAAGGAGATTTCGCTATGAAAGCAAATCAAAAAATCAAATCCAGCGTGTTCGCCGACTTGTTCTGCGACGACGAAAAGGACGGAAAGAAAAATTTTCTGTCGCTTTACAACGCTATTCACGGAACGAACCTGACGCTGGAGAACACAAAGTTAGAGCGCAAGCAGATTCCGCAGGCCCTCTACAAAACCTTTGACACCGACATCAGCGTTTTAGTTAACGGGCGGCTCTTTGTCCTCATCGAACATCAAAGCACTCCCAACGAAAACATGCCCCTTCGCTGCTTGGAGTATTACGTTCACCTGCTTTACGGAATCGTTCCCGCAAAGGCTCGGTACAACGAAACGCTTTTTAAAATTCCAACGCCGGAATTTTTTGTTTTCTACAACGGCAGCCGCAAGTTAAAGCAAAACCTAGAGCGCGAGCGGACGACGCGCTTGTCCGACGCTTTCATTGAACCTCAAAACGAGCCTATGTGCGAAGTGAAAGTGAAGCTTTCAAACATCGGCGGAGAGGGCGGCAAAAACTTGCCAGTCGTCAAAAACTGCGCTATAATGAAAGAGTATTGCGAGTTTATGGAAATCGTAGCCCGCCGCCGCGCCGCGCTTGGAACGACCCCGCCCGACAGCGAACTGATAGACTGTTACGAAAGGGCGATAAACGAGGCGATTTCCAAAGGCATTCTTGTTGACTATCTTTCCCGCAAGGCCACGGAGGTTAAGAACATGTTTTTTGATGAATATGACTACGATTTGGACATGGAAGCGAAAAAAGAGGACGCCCGCATAGAAAAGGCCGTGGAAGACGCGCTCGTCGCCGTAAAAGAATTTGGCGTATCTCCAGAAATCGCGGCGGAAAAAATGGACGCGCCATTGGACAAAGTGCTTGACGCGCTAAAAGAGCCCGAACCAGCCAACTCAAACTAAGGTTATTCTGTAACATGAAAGTTTACAAAAAGGGCGCCGTATTGTCCTTCAGGATCGGTATATCTTTCGCTCCATAGTGTCCAGTCACAGCTTAGCGCGCCGGCAGACCAACGCATTTCTGGAATTTCCACATGCTTCATTTCTGAAAGCGAGCGAGTTTTCGACCAGTCGCCGTTTAAATGGCCGTTACCTTCATCACGCAAATCAGACATATAAAGAGTGACCGTATCGCTTTTTGAATAAAGGGTTCTTGAGTAAGACCTTCCGTCACTATCTCCGTCCAAGCTAGCCCAAACATCCGCTTCGCAACCATAATTTTGGCCTTGATAATCAAACACAGTTTCCCAGTCAATTTTAACATTGCCCCTTAACTTCAAGTCGCCGTTATTAAATCCACCGATAAAAATTCCAAGATGCCCCAACAATCCTCCGCCAGAATAATTACGATACTTCAACGTTATTGGTTTTATTTTTACACAAACCCGGATTGTGTCCTCTATCGTCGGCTTTCCTTCTTTTTCAATCTTTGCGTATACTGTATGGAAGCCGTCCGCAAGCTTTGTCAAATCTTCCGGGAACTCGCCGTCAACCTTGGCTTGAATTGTGTAACCAAGCGCCGCATAGGGGTTGACAACGCTCATGCTTAGATTGTCGTAATTGATGTAACTGTATTTGTACACATCGTAAGACAGGCCGTCGTCTTCATTTGTTTCAGTTCCATCTTGTGTTCCATTGGGGAATGAAATCAAGGTCCTGAGTTTTCCTTGCATGCCGACAAAAAGAAATTGCGACGCTTCCTCAGGCTGGAACACATTAAATTTAAAGCATTCGGAAGCAAGAAGCTCTTCCGTACCGCTAAGGACTTCCGAATCAAGCGCAAAAGCATTTGCCACCACAGTCGCGGCAAAGTCTGAGTCCAACGCCGAAGAAAGTTCAATCGTATTGGAACTCTTTTGCGCGATGTCGTTTTTATGCAGCGAGCCGCCGTAAGGAATTGAAACGCTTCCGCCAATTTGCAGCGTGGCCACAGTGTTGATGTTTATCGCGCCGCCGCAAGTTGAAGCGCCTGGATTTTCTATCGAATTGCTTTCAATCGAGCCGCCCTTCAAGTCAAATACAGTGCAGTACAAATAAACGCCGCCGCCGCCGGAAGTTCCGCCGTCAACTTTGTTGCTTGATATGTTTCCGCTTAGCATTTCAATGTTGACGACATCCCAGCCGGAACCGTTCACGCTTATACCGCCGCCCTCTTTTGTCGCCGTGTTTCCGTAAATTCCGCCGGAAAGCTCCGCCTCCGCAGACTCTGAACTTTTTCCAAGACGCAAAAAGCCTGCGTTCACATAAACGCCGCCGCCGTTTTGGGCGGAGTTTCCTTGGCCGGAATCCGTTCCGCCAACTTTGGCAGTTCCGTTCATGTAAAGATAGGCTTTTTCAACATACACGCCGCCGCCGCTTGTTGCCGCCGAGTTTCCGACAACCATCGCGCCGTCAGAAAGCGTCACGCTGGGCGTCACTGTAGTTGTTCCCTTTACGGCAATTCCGCCGCCATTAGTTTGGGCATAGCCGCCGGTAATCGTGACGTTCTTTATTGTAATTGGCGCGGGCGATTCAATCGTCAGCGTGGTTCCTTTGTGGGATTGCGTAAAGCCGCCTGACAAAATGTCGGAGGCTGGGCCGTTCTTGCCGCTTATCGTAAGCGCCTTTGCGTGATAGTCGGCGCTGTCTCCGGCGACATTTGAAAGGCTTGAAGGAATTTTCTGCGCCCCGGCCACAGTTCCGTTTACGTTGATTATGAATTCGACCTGCGCGTCGTCCATTTCCTGACAGGCGCGCTCGACCGACGCGAAGGGCGTTGCGAATGTTCCGTCTCCGTTGGTGTCGTGTCCGCCAGTTCCAATCCAATACGGCGCGTTGATCGCAGCTTCCAATTTGTCTTCCGAAACAACATTTTGCCATTCGTCTTCAGCGGGCGCGGTTAGGGCAAACTTCGCGGCGCTCGCGGTCAAGTCTGTCACGTCCGCTCCGGCTTCGAGAACTTTTGTTCCGCGCTTCCAATTGGCCGGGGTGATGGCGGCGACAGTTTCTTGCGAGGTGAGCGGTCCGGCCACCGTGATTGTCTTTCCGTCGGCAAGGTAAATGTCGTTCTTTGCGTCCACGTACGGAAGGCTCGCCGCGCCGCTTAGGCTGAACAAGGCGCTTGAACCGGCCGGGTCAAAGTAGACCGCGCCGCCTTTGGGCGCTTGGTTGGCCTTTATTACCGTTCCGCCAGAAATTTTTAGCTTGGGGTTGTAGGCGTCGTATTTTCCGATGTAAACGCCGCCGCCAAATTGCGCGGCCTTGTTGTCGCAAATCGTTCCGCCGCTAATTTCTATCGTTCCGATGGAAGTTGCCACGCCGCCGCCCGCGCGAGCCGCGCCGTTGTATTTTATCGTTCCCGAAGCGATTTTGACGCTTCCATTTGATATGTCGATTCCACCGCCGCCAGCGTCGTCCTGGCTTGCGCTCGTCGGCGCGGTGTTGCTGGAATAGTTGTAGAAAATTCCGCCAGTGCATTCACAGAGCGTGTCATCGTCGCTGTAGCCCATGAAGAATTTCGAGCCTGTCCTGACATAAATTCCTCCGCCGTGTGTTCCATGGTTTGAGGAAGCCTCGTCGCTCTGCGCGCATGAAGCGGCGTTGGGGTCGCCGACACAAGCCCAGCCGATCATAAAGAGCTTTCCGCCGCCGTGGAATATTCCGCCGCCCGCGCCGTTCATGCTGTTACCGGCTACAAGAGCTCCGTCGGCCAAAGTGAGGACACAGTTAGCCTCAGTTTTTGTTCTTATTCCGCTGAAGCTTCCGCCGGTTATCAAAAGGTTTTTGATTGTGATTGGAACTGTCGAATTAACGCTGAGCGTGGTTCCGCCCTTCTGCGCGTCAAGGCTGTCGCGCGGCTTTTTGTTTCCGTCAAGGCCGGTCAAGCCCAGTATCGTAACAGACTTGGCTTGAGTCGCGGTCAATGCCGCAGGAATTTCTTGCGGGCCTGTGACCGTTCCGCTTACATAAATTTTGTAGGCGCCGCCGCGTCCGTACAAAGAAATTCTTCGCGCGGCTTCCGTCAAGCTTTCAAGCGGCTCGTAGGGGCCGCCGCCGTTGTCGTCGTCAACTGTCACATCATTCCGCGAAGAGAGCTCGGCGGGCTTTCCAACATAGATGGCGGAGCTCAAAAATTTTTTGGCTGTCTCGCCGTCAACATGGAGCGCTCCGCCGCTTGAGATGCAGGCGCTTCCGTCGGAAATCCACGTGTCAGTTTTCATGTTCTCAAAGACGCATATTGTTTGGAGGCACTCGTAAATCGCCGCGCCGCTTTCGTCCAAAAATTTTAAGGCCACATCGTAGTTTCCGCTTTTGATTGAGTCGGATTCCGATGTTCCGGATTTCAAGACTTTTTCCCCAGCGGTCGCGCCGGCGGCGATGACGCAGTTCCAGTCCGGCGAGGAGCATTCCGCCGCCACGCCTTTTATCGGGTCGGCAAACGAAACGTCAAGCGCGAAAGTTCCACTTCCTTTGAACGTCGGCGCTGGATAAAAGCTGCGGGTCAAGATCGGCTCGTCAGCCGTAATTTCTTTTTGGATTGAGTCGGAATAAACTTCCGCGCCGCTTGAACAGTCCTTTACGCCGCAAATGATTGTCCAGACTTTTCCAACTTCAAGCTTGATTTCAAAAGACCGCTCGGCGGCGCTTCCCAACGCTCCAAAAGTTCCCGTGGCGGTCGCGATGACGGCGCCGCTTTTGTCCTTGACCTCCGCGCGCGCAAAGTAGTCGTAGGCCGTTCCGTTTACGTCCACGACAGGCCGCGCGGTTTTTGAAATGTCGGCAGGATTGTCATCCTGGCTAAAAAGCGCGGCGGCCACGTTTTTGGGAAGCGCGCCGGACAAGCCCACCGTTCCTTTTAGCGTGACAATTTTTTTTGCGGAAGAATTTTCCGCGCCTGGCTCAGTTCCACCTGTATGATTAAATGGAAGGGCGGAGCTGGCGTCGCCAGAAAAATTTGAGCAAGAAAAAAATATTATAGAAAAAACAAGCGCGAGAACGAGAGCGCGGTTTGCAAAGCGCGCCCTATTTGCATGTCTAGTCCCCTTAAAACCAACCAAAACTTTCATAACTTTTTGCCAACTAGTTATGATACCACGCATTTTAGATTGAATCAAGCGGCGCGGCAAACTGAACGCTGCGCTCGGTGGTCAAATCGTCAAACTTAATCGTGTAACAAAAAGCCTTGTCGTTTACCAAGACAATCGTTCCGTCGCCAAAAACTTTGTGGCGGACGCGGTCGCCTTTTTTAAATTGCGTGGCCGCGGCCTTTAGGCGGCTTTCGTCGTACTTGATTATTTTTTGCGACTGTTCCACAAGCGATTTGTCGAGCGGCTTTTCGATGTCAAAATTTTTCATATCCTCGCCCGCGGCCTCAAACACAAAGCGGCTGGGATACTTAAAGATTCCGTCGTTGGCCTTGCCTTCCGCGTCGCTAATAAAAAGCCTGTCCTTTGCGCGCGTCATGGCGACGTAAGCGATTCGCCGCTCCTCTTCCATGTCCTCGGGCGTTTGGACTTTGCGGCTGGGGAATATTCCTTCGTTCATGCCGCATAAGAAAACGTTTTTAAATTCCATTCCCTTTGCCGCGTGAATCGTGAGCATTTTCACCGCGTCGCGCTTGTCTTCGCGGTCTAGGTCGGTGAAGAGCGCCGCGCGCTGCAAAAAGTCTTCCAGCGTCGCGTCGTCGTCAAAGCCCGCTTGGTTCACCGCGCGCTTGAATTCGGCTGCGTTGTCCAAGCGGTCTTGGTCGGCCTCCAAGCGCAAAAAGGCTTCGTAACCGCTTTTGTCCAAAATCGACTGCAATACGCTTCCAAGCTTGCTTGTGCCGGAGCCGACCGTGTAGACAAAAGAGTTTTTGTCGTTTAAAAGCGCGCGGCTTTCTTCTATCGCGTCGACGTAGGCCTGGGCCTTTGTTCCTTTTAAGATCGGGTCGTCTTGCGCAAGCAAGCCTTTTAGCGCGGCGTAGGCGGAACAGTCGTTATTGTCGGCGTATTCTTTTATCGCGGCGATTTTGTTCTTTCCGATTTTGCGGCTTGGAAGGTTCACCGTGCGGTAAAAGGAAACGTCGTCTGCGACGGTCAACATCCGCAGGTAAGAAATCATATCCTTGATTTCGCGGCGGCCGTAAAATTCCGTTCCGGCAAGGATGCGGTAAGGAATGTCGTTTTTGATGAAGGCTTCTTCAAGCGAGCGCGAAAGGTAATGGGCGCGGTAAAGAATGGCGATGTCGCGCAAGTTGCAGGGCGCGGAATCGCTTGCAAGCCCAAGAGGCGCGGCGGCCTCGTTCGCTTTTTGTTTTGCTTTCGATTTTTTTGAAAGGCCGCAAAGTTCCTTGATCTTCTTGCAAATCCACTTGGCCTCGTCCTCCTCGCTGGGAGCGTGGTAGTAGAGGGGCTTGGGGCCGGCTTTTTTTGTGGGCGAAAGCTCCTTGGGATAGCGGACAGTGTTCCGCGCGATCAACGAGTTGGCCGCCGTAAGAATTTGCGGCGTGGAACGGTAGTTCTTTAAAAGCAAAATCGTCTTTGCATCCTTGTACTTTTTGTCAAAGTCAAGAATCAACTTTACGTGGCTTCCGCGCCAAGAGTAAATCGTTTGGTCGGAGTCTCCGACGATAAAAAGATTTTTGTGCTTGCGGCTCAAAATTTGCGCGATGGAATATTGCTTTGCGCTCACGTCTTGGAACTCGTCAACCATTATGTATTGAATTCTGTCCTGCCATTTTTGCGCGACGTCGGGGAACTTTTCCAAAATGTAAACGGCAAAATTTATCAAGTCGTTAAAGTCAACGCCAAAGCATTTTTTTTGCTCGTATAAAAAACGCAAGAAAATTTCTTGGTTGCGTTCGATTCCTTTTTTGGAAAATTTTTCTTTAAGCTCTTCGTTGTTCAACTTGTAAAAATAGTCGATGTAAGTGTCGGCCTGCATTTTTTTGGCTTCCAACACCTCGTCGATTTTTTGCTGGATCGTCGCTTCCTTTAAGGTCAAGCCCATGTCGGCAAAGACGCGCAGCAGTATCGAGCGCCAGTCTTCCTTGTCCAAAATCACAAAGTCTTTGGGAAAATTAATTTTGTTTATGTCTTCATGAAGAAGCAGCGTGCAAAAGGCGTGGAAGGTGCAAATGTAGCCCAAGTCCATGTCGCCCAATTCCGAACGGACGCGGGCCTTCATTTCCTCTGCCGCGCGGTTGGTGAAGGTTACGCACAAAATGTTTTTAGGCGAGATTCCCAAGTCGCGGACAAGGTAAACGTAGCGGCTTACCAAAGCGCGCGTCTTTCCGCTACCCGCTCCGGCCAACACGCGGATGTGGCCTTCCGTGCTGAGAACCGCGTCCAATTGTTCCGGGTTGAGGCGGGCGAAAATGTCGTGGTCAGTTTTGCTTTTGGGCATGATGGAATACTAGCGCGTTTTTCGTATTTTGCAAAGGGTCACTTTGGCGCCTTTATTTTTGTCGCGTCGATCATTTTTACGACATTCTTTTTTTTGCGTTCGTCCTTCATAAAGCCAAGCGCGTACAGCGGGAACGTTTCAAAGCCAACGCCCGCGCCAACGTTCGCGTCGGCAAATTTTACGGCTTTATGCTTCCCGTATTTTTTGGGATTGGCGATGACGTATTTCATGCTGGTGGCGCGGTTGTTTGAGGCCTTGCATTCAACGATGACCACCTCGCCGTTCTTTTCAAAAAGAAAATCCAACTCCGGCGAACCGCTTGGCGCGTGAAAGTAAAAAAGGCTCTTTCCGTTTTTGGCAAAAGCGGAGGCGACCATGTTCTCCGCGACCGCTCCCTTGTACGCGCCCAAATCGCCGTCAAGAATTTTCGCGGGAACTTCGTCGCCAAGCTGCGAAACCAAAAGGCCTGTGTCGATAAAAAAAACTTTGAACTCGGTCGGAATTTTTTCCGCCTCAAGCGGGCAAGAAAGCGACTTGACATTGTAAGCGCGAACGGCAAGCCCCACGTCCTCCAAGTATTGAAGGCCGTCCGCTTTTTCGGGCGAATGCCCTTTTGTGTCAACAAGGCTGTATTGGAATTTTTTGTATTCCTTTGAAAGCTGCGCCGGAAGCGAAGCGAGGCACGCCTCAGCGCGAAGCTTCAACACTTCGTTCACCTTGTCATTTCCTTCCGCGTCCTTGTAACGGCCAAAATCGTCTTTTATCGAATTTAAAATTTGCCGCTGGATTTCCTTCACCGCGTTCAAATCGTGGGTCTCAAAAAAAGCGTTGACAACTTCGGGCATTCCGCCAACAATCAAATATTGCAAGTAAAGGTTTCTCATGCTTTGGTGAACGGCCTGGTCAACCGCAGTTTTTTTCTCTACGCAATTCTGAACGTAATCAAAAACTTTTTCGTCAAGGCCGGCGTTCAGCAAAAACTCGCCAAAAGTCAAAGGATACATCGCCACCTGCTCTTCGTAGCCCACAGGCACGCCGCGAACATAAGGCGACCTAAAGCCCTTTACCCCAAGAAAGCTGCCCGTGCAAATCACGTCAAAGCGGCCGTCTATGTCCCAATACTTTAGGGAGCTTCGCGCGTTGGCGCAATCTTGAATTTCGTCCAAAATCAAAAGCGTTTTTTTGGGAACAAAACGCGCGCCCGGAACAAGAGAGGTGATCGCAAGAATCATTTGGCCAACGTTAAAGTCGCCCTCAAAGGCCTTGTGAACCGCGACGTTGGCCCGCAAGTCAAGGTAAATCACGTTGTCGTAAAAGCGCTTGCCAAATTCCTTGGCGATGAAAGTCTTGCCGATTTGCCGCAAGCCCTTGATTACAAGCGGATGGTGAGGCCGATTCTTCCATTCAATAAGCTCGTTCCAAACGTTCCTTTTGAGCATTTTCTTCATCCTACCGCATATTATACAGCATTTTTGTCATTTTTCAAGGGAATTTTGGGGTAAATTTTGTCATTTTTCAAAGGATTTTCAGGGGTATTTTTGTCATTTTTAAGAGGAATTTCACTAGCAAAACACCGAAAAACGCGATAAAATAGAAAGCATAGGAGTTCAAAATGTTTTGGGACAAAGCCGCGCCGCTATACGATTTGTTTGAGACGCTTTACAACGGAAAAGTTTTTAACGGAACCGGCGCCAAAGTCGCGGAGTTTGTAAACGCGGGCGACAAGGTTTTGGAATGCGCCTGCGGAACGGGAGCCATCAGCGTCTTTATCGCAAAAAAAGGCTGCGACCTTACGGCCACCGATTTTTCGGACGGAATGTTGGTCCAAGCAAAAAAGAAGTGCCGAAAATTTTCCAACGCCGTTTTTGAAAAGGCCGACATCACCGTCCTGAGATTTTCCGACAACAGCTTTGACGCGGTTGTGGCGGGCAACGTAATCCACCTTTTGCCGGAACCCGACAAAGCCCTGCGCGAATTGTTCCGCGTGACCAAAAGCGGCGGCAAAGTCATCGTTCCCACTTACATCAATATGTCCAATGGAACGGGAAAAGTAGCGGTAAAGTTTATCGAAAAGCTTGGCGCAAACTTTAAGCGACAATTTGACTTGGAAAGTTACAAAAAGTTTTTCGCCGACATGGGCGTTACGGGCGTGGAATATTTTGTGGTGGAAGGCCGCATGCCCTGCGCCATCGCGGTTATGGGGAAGTAAGGGGGAACGGCTGAAAGCGGCTAAAATTGGCCGCCAGCCCCAAAAGGCCGCGAGAGTGTCCAAAAATATGCATTTTCAGCGCATTTAATAGTCCAAAAATATGCATTTTTCCGTCATTTGATAATCCAAAAATATGCATTACAAATTTTCATTCAATGCGTATTGTTTCAACATTTCTTCTGCGACCACATTCATATCTGGATAAACCGTTGATTTTGTAATGTTTGCAAAGGCAAGTTCCTTAATAATGTTTTCCTTTGCCTCTGGCGGTATGACGGCATAAATCGGTTTGCGCTCATTTTCCATTGCCGAACCGTTGTACATGTATCTATACAAATCAAACGTATCCACAAATGGCGAATCGCTTGGAATCATTTTTTCAAACCTTAAATCCCATTGCTCCAATTTTGAAAAGTCCGCATTCAGCGTGTGCAAGCCTCTACTAAGCCTTGAAATATTCGGCTTTGTGTAATCATTTCCTTTGCCCTTGTTCAAAACTTCAGCGTTCAAAATGTAATCAGAAAATTTCTCTACCGTAATTCCAAACTTCTTGTAAAAACTTCCGTCTTCATCAACAAGCCGATTCAAATTCACAATGGCAAAGCAATTCAACTGATTCCGAAAGTGTATGTTATTGTATTTTGGACGGACGATAACAGTTCTCCGCAAAATGTCCTTTAGGTAAATAAAATCTTCCAATACCTTTGGATGTTCCTTGCGATAATTAAAATCCACATGTCCAAGATAAAAAGAGCGTTCACAAACAGCGGTGTTCGCGATTACAGATACCGTAGAGCTGTCATAGGATTTTAAGTCGTCATCGTCGTAATCCAGCTTCCAAAAACTAACCTCGCCAAAAGTTTCCTTGAATTCTTCATTGCTTTCTGTTTCACAAGCCGCCCACAACGCCATCAGGGGACTTTCGAGCAAATCAAGGCAACGCGAGCCGACTCCATAATGCTGCATTAAAACTTCTTCGTCAAAAACGGTTTTAAAATTATCCATCTGTTCAAAAAAGCGCCTGTGAAATTCTTTTTGCAGAATATGCTCGCGACAAATATTCTTTTCGTTTCTTAGAATGGTAGGCGAATAATCAAAATTTACATCTCCTTGCCCGCGGTAAAGGAACAGACTGCCCAATTCTTTTTTTTCATTTTTTAACCGCTCGTCATTTTTTGTATGAATTTCCTTGAGCAAAGCAAAATATTCAGAAAGACTTGTCACTTGCCTGACTTCTGGCATAATTCGAATATTTCTTTTTGTGCCGTCGCCTTCAGCATAAAACGCAGTCGTTTTTACATACGAACCGTTTTGCATTATTCCTTTTTGCTCAAGAGGCGAAAAATCATTGCCGTTCATTTTTTTACCTTAAAAATTTACGATTTCAAAACAATGTTCTCTTGCATAACGATAGGCGCGAGATGCCTTTGAACAAACAAATGTCACTTTTGAGCATCCGATAAAGGCGTCTCCACTTATATCAACAATCTGATTATCATCGCAAGGAAAAACTATCGTCCTTAAATTTTGACAACCTCCAAAAGCTTCTTTTTCAATCACAATATTTGTAGATTTAGGCAAAATTACAGTTTGCAAATTGGAGCAATTCTTAAAAGCGCCTCGCTGAATTTCAAAATCAGAAACTGTTGGAATATTTATGCCAATAATCTTATCAGTCTCTGGTGAATCTTTATCATCCGATTTCTCAGTTATCGTGCCATTAAAGGTTTGTGATTTACTTTTTTCCCTAATACCTATAACTTTGCCAGCAAGATCATAAGCTTTTGGGGTTTCTTCAGTCTTTTCCATCCAAATCACATTCTTTAGGTCAGCGCAATTTTCAAACGCAGACTCTTCTATACATTTGCACTTTTCAAAATGTATATTTTCTACAGAGACCACAGATTTAAAAGCGTCCTTTGCAACAACGTCATTGCCGATAGCGACAGTAGTTTTATCGTCTTCTTTTATCCCGCAGATAAATCGCCTTAACTCTTTATCTGGCTCTCCTAGATAAACTTCTTTCATAAAACACACTCCTATAAGTACTAGTTTTCCACACACAACGCCGGCACAACACCATTAACACTGGAGATGGGGCTGTAAACTTTGTCCCCCCTAGAACCGGTTACACCCACATAGCCGTCATCCCAATTATCAGAAGAAGAAAAACGCAGCCACCAATCACCCCCTTCACCAAAACCTCCATAAAGATCCGCTCCGCTAGCCGTGGCGTAATCCGTCATGTTTCGAATTCTCGTGTTTGCATCACCAAAACCGTATTCGCTTTTGAGCGTTTCCTGTCGGTTCAAAAGGAATACCTTGTCGGTCGTTAGTGAGTCGCTGCTGTCTACATTCGTGTCAACGATTTTCGCCAGCTCGTCGTTTGTAGTAAAAGCGGCCTTTAAGAAACCTCCCAAACTGTTATGGTCACTCATGGAGGCGGAATTGGCGTTGCTGTTGAGCCACTTTCGTATTTCCGAATTTTGATAGTTGTAGGAACCGTTTTTTTCGTCATATCTTCTTCCGATTAGAACATTTTCCGCAAGCAAAAGTTTCTTGCCCGTTCCGTTGTAGTTATTCGTAAGGACGCGCCACTTTATCGGTTCCACCCTGAACCATATCCAACGTGCTACACCTCCACCATAATACGCAATAGCAGTTCCGTCGCTGTATTTGCAGCCGTCCACATGGATAGTTTCCTTTAACTTAGCATACCACTGGCCGTC
>CADBBB010000012.1 GCA_902792795.1 uncultured Spirochaetaceae bacterium
CGGCGCGATTTTCATCAGCCCCTACGACTTGGACGAATGGATCGAGCGCGCGTCCTTTGACTTGCGCGTGGTCTACGACTGTATTTTTGGAAGCGGATTTCACGGAACGTTGGACGCGCTGGCCGCCGCCGTAATCGAAAGCGCCAACAAAATCGACGGCGCGTATAAGATTGCCTGCGACATTCCGACCGGCTGCGCATTCCGCGCGGACCTTACCGTGACGATGGGCGCGCTAAAGGCCGCGCTTTACTCCGACCGCGCCAAAGACGCTTGCGGAAAAATCGTCGTCGCTGATTTGGGCGTAAGCCGCTCCAACTTTGAAAGCGCGGCCTCGACCGTTTGCAAGCCCGCAAACGATTCCGACATTGCGCAAAATTCTTCGCAAAACCAAGACTGCGCCGCGCAACAGCCCTGCGCAATTCTTTTGGAAGAGGCCGACGCGCAGCTCCCCTTGCGCGACAAAAAGCAAAATTCCAACAAGGGCACGTACGGCCACACCGCAATCTTTGCCGGAGAAAAGCCCGGCGCCGCCGTCATCGCGGGCCACGCCGCGCTAAAATTTGGAAGCGGCCTCGCAAGCCTTGTTCCGGTCGCTGGCCAAAAAATCAATTTTGAAAACGTTACGGACTTTGAGCTTATGGTCTCGGACAGCCTCCCGCAAAACGCGACCGCGCTTGTGGCGGGGCCGGGCCTTGGCCGCCCCAACGATTTTGGTCTTGCCGACAATTCTTCGCAAGACCAGGAAGCGGCGGCCTCCACCGATTACGGTCCTGCATCCGTTTTTGGCGCTGACAAAAACTTTTCGCAAGCCAAGGAAGCCGCCTCTAGCAATTCTAGTCCTGCAAACATTCCGGCGCTCTTCAACCTTTTGCAAGACGCGCAAGTTCCCGCTGTCCTTGACGCGGACATCTTCTACTGGCCGCAAATAAAAGACCTCCTCGCCAAAAAGAAAAACGTCGTCCTAACGCCGCACCCAAAAGAATTCGCGGCGCTGTTGAAGAATCTTGGCCTTGAAAATCATTCCGTCGCCGATGTGGTTGAAAACCGTTTGGAACTAGCAAAAGATTTTTGCCGCGCCTACCCGCAAGCGGTTTTGTTGCTCAAAGGCGCCAACGTCTTGATAGCCTCGCTCTTGGCCGGAGAAAGCCAGCCGCGCGTCTACATAAATCCGCTGGGCACAAGCGCCTTGGCCAAAGGCGGAAGCGGCGACGTTTTGGCAGGAATGATTGGCGCGCTTTTGGCGCAAGGCTACCTTCCGCTAGAAGCCGCCGTCACTGCGTCCATCGCGCACGCAAGCGCAAGCCACGCCTTTGACGGCGCCGACTACGCGCTCACGCCGTTTAGGTTGATGGAAAAGATATAATGACAAAACAAATGTATTGCGCAAAGTTTGAAAAGCAGCGAATTTTTTTTACGATTTTTCCAAAAAAACGCTATTTTTTTAAATAAAATTCATATCTTATATACATAGGGAATCGCAAACGCGGTTCCTTTTTTTTATCAGGAGGATAGAAATGTCAGAAACGCAAAACATAATCCAAGGCCAGCCGCAGCCCAAAATTCGCGACAGGCTTTTCATCGCAATTTTTGGCAAGGACACGGAACGCAGCAAGCGCTGGCGGCTGGACTTGTACAACGCCCTCAACGGAACGAACTACACAGACCCCGACGCGCTAAAACTCAACACAATCGAAAACGTCATCTTCGTCACTATGTACAACGACGTGTCGTTTTTAGTTGATAGCCAAATGACGCTTTACGAACAGCAAAGCCGCCCGAACGCGAATATGCCGCTGCGCGGACTTTTTTATTTTTCGCAACTATACCAAAAGTATACATCCGACAACAAACTTGATTTGCACCGCTCGTCGCTGATAAAAATCCCCAACCCGCGCTTTGTCGTTTTCTACAACGGCGAGCCTGACCGCACAGAGCGCTACGAGCTTAGGCTTTCTAGCGCGTTTGAGCAAAAGGACGACTCCGGCAAATTTGAGTGGACGGCGGACGTGATCAACATCAACGCAGGCATGAACGAAAGCCTTGTCAAAAAGTGCAAACCATTATATGATTACGTAAGGCTTGTGGGGAGAATCTCAGCCAACCAAGAAGAAAAGATGGAAATCGGACAGGCCGTGCGCGAGGCCGTTGAATGGGCTTGCGAGCAAGACTTGCTTGACGGCTTTGTACGCGAACAAAAGGAGAACATAATCGGCATGTGTTTGACAGAGTTCAATGAAGAAATCGCGATTCAGAACTGGCGGCATGACGGCATTATCGAAGGTGAGTCAAAAAAAGCCGTGGAAGCCGCGCGGAATTTGTTGGCTGAAGGTGACTCTCCAGAAAAAGTTTCTCGTTGCGTCGGCCTCTCCCTAGAGCAAGTGCTGGAGCTGCAAAAAGAGCTGACCGTCGGCAACCACGCCCCTGCATAACTCACCGCTATGCGAACTTGAGATGTCGTCAAATTGTCGACATCTCAAATGGCTCGATTTTTTCATCATCAAAAGTTTTCATTCTCATCTCACATAATCTGGAGATTCTTTCAATATTGAATACATATCCTTGATGTAATAATTCATGCCCTTTTTGGCTGGGCCAATTCTGTCAGGCGTTTTAATGTCTATAAAAACATTTGTAGATAGGGCGGCTTGGTTCATATAAAAAAGAATCTTCAACAAATCTGATTCCTTTGACGTAAAATCGCGTTGAATTCTTTTTTTGCCTATATATGATGACCTTGCGCACAAATCAAGCTGATAGTAAAACTGCGTCAAAAGCCGTCGCTGATAATGAAGGTTATGTTCTTTAGGTGTGTCTTTTTTATTCACATAAAAATCCTGATTGTATCGAGCGGCATATTCTTTTTGAATTCTTGAAACATCATTAGAACATTTCTTGTTAAAAAACATTCCGATTTCCATAATTGCCACGCCAAAATCATGGCTTCGATAATCAGAAAGCAACTGTTGATAAAACTGCTCCCATTGTATTTTACGGGGAATCCTAATTGCAAAAAACAGCGTGACAATAGCTACTATCAGTGTCAACACAGGAACTGTCAATGACGAAATGTTTTCCATAATTAAATGTCCGTTATGCAATTCATATAATGTTTGAGCAAGTCAGCACGGTTATAAATCCTTTTTGTTGTGATTTCTGTACTTTTATCTTTCTCATTTGCAACAGTTTTTGTTACATCCTTATTTTTGCCCCAAGCAATTTCAGAATTACATTCTAAAAGCTTATCTTTTATGGAATTAAGCTCATCCAATTTTTCATAGCGAATTCCACTGTCATCTTTTATTAAAATCGCAAGCAATACCATAACAGTAATGCCAAGAACAATAATAAAAACAATACACAATACATGATAGAAAAATACTTTTTTACTACCAATATTATTACAATGGCATTTTGTAATTGGTACGATCTCAGGTTGCTGAGCGCACATTGAACAGCTATTTTGAATTTGTATGGCTTCTGCTTTCTTCGCGCCAATTGAACCACAAACATCTTCTGAACATTTACCCGATGATTGAGATTCATACAGAAGCAGTTCTTTTTCTTTAAACGCAGTATTCAAAACAGAGTTTGAAAAAAACAGAACTCCGATAATTACACCAATGACAATAATTTTTCCAAGCAATCGATTAATCCATTTTAACATGATTAGTAAGATTTGTAACATACTTTTTAGTATACTATGTTTTTTCATCTTATCATTTTGTGCATTTTCCTTTTTTTCCGCCATATTAACTTTCTCCTAAATAAAATTTTCTCCCACAATCAATTAGAAAAAGAACAGAATACCCGGCAACATAGTCTTCAGTTTGATATGTCGGCCTTACCAACCTAATATCATTTTATTTTCGTAAATTCTGTTAAACTCTGCCCTTTCACTTTCCTCAACACCGTCAAAAATTCGCAAGTCTTGCTCTGGTTTCATTGTTCGCGCCAAAGTCTTTGACAAGGCGCTTGTCTGCATGATTTTTCCGCTTACAGTGTTAATAACGCGAATTCTGTTAAAGCTAAAGCTGTATGTGCTCGGCTTTTCGTCGCCTTGGGCGCTCACTGCATAGTCAATTTCAAAATAGACAATCGGATCACCGCGCGTAAAAAGAGAGTTATACATATCCACATTGTTTGAATACTCTGCAATCACCGCATCGTTAAGTTCAGTTTTCATATCGGGAGCTATTCTCCCGCTAACAGCATCATATCCGACAATAAAGGTATCTGTATAAAGTAACACGCCTTCAGAATAAAGCGAAAGATAAGCCACCCAACCGTTTTGGCTTACATCATAGGCTCCAAAACTCACCTTTAACTCGTCGCCCATGCTGCTGACCGTGCGCATTGTGGACAAAGCCTTTTGGTCAGCGCGAATTTCCGCCAAGAGCGCGGAATCCTGCGCCCGTGTGCTAGCCTTGATCCCTTCACAGTCGGAGAAAAATTTAGGAGCCGAATCTAAATATGCTTTGATAATTACTTTTTCGCGTCTTTCTTTTGCAACTTCTGTTGGCTTACCGTCTATTCCAAGCTCTACCGTGCTATAGGGCTTGCTTCTTATCCTCTCTACTTCTGTCGCAACATCCTTTTTAAATTGCAAAAAAAGCTCTTGGCAACGGGCTTCGACGCTGCCTCTTATTTCCAAGAGCGCCTTCTTTTTGCTTTCAATAACATTGATTTGCCCAAAAACGCCCTGCTTTGACATTTTTAGTTTGCGCACCTCGGCGGCCTTTGCCGCGGCTTCCTTGGCCATTTTGTCGCGCTGGGTTTTTAGAGCGACGCTTCGTTCAGCCTCAAGCTTTGCGTCCTCCGCCTCTCGCTCTTTCTGCAACCGCAACTCTTCTTGCCTTTTTCGTTCGGAGTTTTGCTTTTCAACAAGCAAGGCCTTTTCCGCTTCGATTTTTCGCTTGTTTTCAACCGCTGACAAATCGTTCGATACGCTCAGTTTCGCAAGCTCGCTGTCATACTGCGACATAAGTTTTTTGTATTGCTCTTCATTCTGCTTGGCAAGGGCCAGCTGCTCGTCCACGGTGAAACTTGCGGAGCCGCTTGCAAGCAAATTCTTGTTGAGGTCGGAGATCGCGATTCCAAGCTTGCTCGCGAGCGAAAGCGTGATTTCGTCAACCCCTCCAGTCGGGCCGTAAAGGTATTCAGGCTGTGTGTATTCCTTTGAGACGGCGCTGGCAAGCTGTTCGCCGGTGGTCAAATCTGTAAAGTCCGCGCTGATTGTGTAGCCTTTTACTGTCTTTCTGACTTTGGTAAAAACCGCGAATTTTGCGTTTATGATTTTACCAAGCTCTATGGCTGTGTTTTCGTCGCGGGCAGCGCTCTCACTCTGTGCTTGAAGCTTTTTAAGGGCGTCCTCTGATTTTGCGTCAACGACGGTTTTCATTCCAAGATATTCTTGCAAATTCGATTTTAGTTTGTCTTGTATTTGGCCGGGCAACCACGCCGCTTCCGTGCTGGTGATGTTTACCACTTCTTGATTCACAACTTGGACAGGCATTTTTTTGAGGTTTTCTGCCCTCTCCACCCCCAATTTATATTTCGCTTCTTTTTCAATCCTTCTCGAATATTCCGCAAAGCTTTCTATGCCGTCAATTTTTGTGATCGCGTAAGTTTTGGGTGCTAGATTTTTTGTTTCAAAAGTTACCTCGAACTTTTTCTTGTTGGCGAATGCGATTCGTTCATGTATGCATGTCATGTCCATTCCGGACACAAGAACAATCTTGTTTTTGGCGAACAGGGGAAGCGCGATTTTTCCGTCGTCCGCGACAGCCATTCCCGACAAGTCCACCTCGCTGACAAAGACGGCCGAACCGTCCTTGTTGCTTTCGAGAGTCTTTCCGAGTTTTTTCGCGTCAACGCTTGTTTGCGCGAACGCCGTCATCATGAACAAAAAAACAGATAAAATCGCGATATGCTTTTTCATAATTCTTCCCCTAATAAAAATTACATCAAGAAGCTTGCCAAATCCACCGCGGCTTCAACGGCGGCCTTTGTTTGCGCTTCTTTGGCGTCCAACTCTTTCGCTTTCAAGCCGGCTTTGGCGGCCTCGGCATTCGCTTTGGCGCGCTCCGCTTCAAGCCTGGCCATCTGAGCCTTGTAAAGAGCCTCTTCTTCCGCTTGCTTAGCGGCTTGTTTTTTGTCAGCGTCGGCTTTCATTTCGCTGAACAAAGCGCCGATTTTCTTTTGAGTTTCGGTTGTCAAATCAGCTCCGCCCATAATGTCCATAAGGTATTTCTTGCAAAGAGCGTCCCAGCTGTCCTTGCTCATCGAATATACCGTATAGTAAACATACTGCTCGCTTGTCTGCTTTGTCTCGGCGTTCTTGGTTCGCACTTTTTGGAAAAAGCCTGTTTCCTCGCGCAAGCCTGTCATGTCAGCCTTTGTTTCGCTGGCGGCGACATACAAGGCCTCCAATTGTCCGACATCGTTCAATCCTTGCCCAACGCGGCCAATCACTTTTTGGTTCAACTCCGCCGCTTGCGTGTAAGCGAATCCCGCGCGCGAAAGGGCCTGCGCTGTCGCCTCTGTTTTTCCTGTGGCCATGCTTACCTTGACAACTCGGCTCTGATCAACCTTCCACTGTTCCTTAAAAGTGTCGCTGTTTCCCCGCCGCATATTTTTGAGCCATGTTGGAGCGGAGACTTCGCCCAAAGCGCGGTCCGTCCAATCCACCACAACAACTTTGTCAGCCTCTTCCACAACCTTGTTGCGGGAGTCCTCTTGCTTTGTGGACTCGCATGATGTCAGCGCAAACGCCAACGCCGCCGCAAAAAGCGCGATAGATGATTTGATTGTTTTTTTCATTTCATTTTCCTCCTATGGTTTAATGAAAAAATTATTAGTTTCCAAAAAGTTCAGCCAGCTCTGCCGACAAAGCCTTTTCTATTTCGCCAGCAAAGATTGGATACGATTTTTTTTGCGCGTTTTCCAATGTGTAGGCTATCGCTTTGTTCTCGCTCTTAAACTGAAACGCAAACGCGGACTTTTTTGATTTTCCTTCAATTTTCAGGTCGAGACTTGGCATTATGGAAATTGGGTCGTTTCCGCTTGCGTTGCATTCAACTGTCGCGCGCGCAATGTAATTTGCCGCTTTGGAGTTTTTTTCAATCTTGAATCCGTTTTTTGAAAGCGTCTGCGAAAGAGATGTTGCGATTATGTTTCCCCAGTCGCCTGAGACCAAAAGATAAACAGAACATTTTTCCATCTCCGCGGCGACAAGAGCTGGTATTTCGCTTACGGTCTTTCTGTCCTCGGAATACGCTGACTCTTTTTTTGAATCCAATATTCTTGCATATTCAAGTTTCTCTAAAAACTTTTTCCCGCTTTTCCAAGCCTTTCCGTACATCGCGCATTTTTCAAGCGGATCTGGTTCCGCACAGGCTTTTTTATATATCGCAAAAAATTCTATCTTCGCGTTTTCGACAGTTGGCTTATACTGTTCCCACGCTTTTTCGCGATCAATGTAAGCCACGCAATGCCACTTTTTTTCTTTTTTGAAATAATATGGCACGGTAAATTCAACTGCGAACAAGTCCACTTGGCTCATGACGTCAACATCGTTTACAACGCTTGTAGCCTCGCTCACATTTTCGCCGTCCGTTACGCTTTGGACACTAGTTTTGAGGCTGGCGTTCACGCTCGTCTTAAAATAGCGAGCGATTTGGGCGACGGCATCCGTTTTTGCTGTTTGCTCCGTTTCCGCCCGTCCGAGCTGCGCTATGTATTTTGAATCTGGATAAACAGAGCGATAGTCCTTGAACCAGTCCGGTTCAGTCGGCTTTGCAGAAATAAAGCTGAGCGCTCCCAAAAAAACGCACATTTTAAGAAAAACGCGACGATTCACATAGGACTCCTGTGCCGTTATTCAAAGAGAGTGGTAAATAAAAATATCGCCACTTCAATCGAATACCACAACCTCAATAATAACACGCTAATTAGATACTGTCAACAAAATGACGCACTTCAATTGAATATAATAAATAGTATGAGTTCAACCTTTAAAGAAAATTTGCGTTCAGAATTGGACTATCAAGATATAACCATAAAAGAACTTTCCGCCATGACAAACATTCCCTACCGATCGATTGAAAATTATCTTAGCGCGAGGGAATCCATTCCCCCAGCGGATTACGCGGTTCAAATCGCGCGCGCTCTTAAAACAACTGTGGAAGAACTCGTATTTGGAAAATCAAAAACTCAAACTAAAAAAAGCGAAAGCGAAGCGCAAAAAATCCAGAGACTTTTTTCAAAACTGCCCAAATCCGACCAAAACTTTTTTATCAAATTAATGGAAGGCGTTCTTAAAAAATAAGAACGGTCAAGGCGCGCTGACGCTTAAAGCCTTGACTCGTTCCTTTTTCGGCGCGAACAATATTATCGCGCCGAAATAAAGGGCCGCCCCGCAAAGGGCGACCCTTGCTCGCAAAACCACGGTGCGTTTTGGTCTTACAACTATTTACTTACCGCCTTATTGATTTCTTCCACCATTCCATCCACCTGCTCTTGGCTGATGTGGTTGAAGCTTCTCATCGCGCGGATGGGGAGGCTCTTCATCATGCCGTCTTGCATTTCTTGGCTGACGCTTTCGCGGGCGGTCTTGCTTTTGTTCTCAACCTCTTCGGGGCCGTCAAAGGGATTTTGCGACATAAAAGATTTGGCGACGGCGGCCGCCTTGGGGTTGTCCATAATTTCTTCAAAGACCGTGTTGGGCGTTGCGCGGAAGGGAAGTTCCTGCGTGGCTTCAACCTCGACCTTTGCGCAAAGGCGAACGTCGCGCGAAGAAGCCGCCGCCATCACTTGGTATGTTCCGCCGGGAATGTACCAGTCATGCAAGTCAACGTCCCAAACGCTAAAGGCGCGCGCGTCAAGAGTTACTGTGACGGTCTTTGTCTCGCCGGGCTTGAGCTCGACTTTTTCAAAGCCCTTCAACTCCTTTTGCGGGCGCGCCTCGCGATAAGGCGGCTTGCAATCGTTCCCTGTGGGAGCGGAAATGTAAAACTGAACGATTTCTTTTCCAGTCTTCTTTCCTGTATTCTTTACCTTGACGCTGGCGACGACGCTTTGTCCGCCCTTGATTTTTTTGGCGTCAACTTTCAGCGCCGAATACTCAAAGGTTGTGTAGCTAAGTCCGTGTCCAAAGGGGAACAAAACGTCCATCTCTTTTTTGTCGTAGTAGCGGTAGCCGACGAAAATTCCTTCGGCGTAGTCGGCGACTTTTCCGTTTCCGGGATAGAACAAGTAGGAAGGATTGTCCTGCAATTTTATTGGGAACGACTCGGCCAATTTTCCGCTGGGATTGGCGCGGCCAAAGAGCAATTCGATTTGCGCGATGCCCACCGCTTGTCCGGCAAGATAGCTTTCCAAAATCGCCTTGACGTTTCCGACCCAGGGCATCTCAACCGGCGAGCCGTTATGCAAAACGACGACGACGTTTTTGTTTACCTTGGCGATTTCTTCTATCAAAATGTTTTGGTTGGCCGGAAGCTTCATGTGGCTTCGGTCGTAGCCCTCCGACTCGTAGCTGTCGGGAAGGCCGGCGAATATTACGACGGTCTTGGCTTTTTTGGCGGCGGCGACGGCGGCCTTTAAAAGCTTTGCGTCCTTTGCCTTGCTTTCCTTTATGTCAAAGCCCTGCTCGTATTTTACCGCAAGACCAGCGTCTTTGGCGGCTTGAAGGGCGCCTGTCACTTTAAATGCGTTGATGTGGCTGGAGCCGCCGCCTTCATAGCGCGGCTTTTGGGCAAAAGCGCCGACGAACAATATTTGGCTTGCGTCTTTTTCCTTAAGCGGAAGCATGTTCTTTTCGTTTTTAAGCAGAACCATCGACTCGGCCGCGATTTGGGCCGTGACCAAGTGGTGCGCGTTTTTGTCAAAGTTTCCTTTTTGGCGGCCTTCCAAAAATTTGTAGACGATTTTGAGAATGCGTTCCACCGCCGTGTCCAAAACTTTTTCGTCCAACTTTCCGTCGCGAACGGCTTGCGCGATTTGCTTGTCGGTGTCTCCGCCAGAAGCGGGCATTTCCAAATCCAAGCCAGCCAGCAAGCCCGCGACGCGGTCGTTCACCGCTCCCCAGTCGCTTACGACAAAGCCGTCAAAGCCCCACTCTTTTCTCAAAATGTCCGTGAGCAAAAATTTATTTTCGGAGGCGAATGTTCCGTTGACCCTGTTGTAAGAGCACATGATTGTGTCGGGCTTTGCTTTTTTTACGGTCGTCTCAAAGGCCGGAAGGTAAATCTCGCGCAAAGTACGTTCGTCCATATTGGAGGTGGAAGACATTCTGCGGTATTCCATAGAGTTTGCGGCGAAGTGCTTTACGCTGGTTCCGATGTTTTTGGACTGAACGCCTTGCGTGTAAGCCGCGCCAAGCTCGCCGGCCAAGTAGGGGTCTTCGGAAAGGTACTCAAAGTTACGGCCGCAAAGGGGCGACCTCTTTATGTTGAGCGCGGGTCCAAGCAAGACCGCAATGTCCTCGGCCTGGCATTCGTCGCCCAAAACTTCGCCCTCCATCCGCAAAAGGTCGCGGTCAAAAGAGCAGGCCGTCAAGCAGCCGCTGGGAAAGCTTACCGCCTTGATGCTGTCGTTGACACCAAGGTGGTCGCCGTTTTGGTCTTGCTTGCGCAGTCCCGTAGGGCCGTCGCTTACCATTATGTTTGGAACGCCAAGCCGCTCCACGGCCTTAGTGTGCCAAAAATCCAAGCCGGAGCAAAGCCCGGCCTTTTCTTCCAATGTCATTTGGGAAATCAATTGCTTTATGTTTGTTCTCATAAGAGAATATTGTAACACGGAATTTGCTGGAACGCAAGAAATAAAAAATCCTTGAAAAACGGAGGCTTTTGCGCTAAAATATTAAGGTTATGAAGACATTGACTTTGCTTCAAGGGCGGCCTATGGGCTATGGCGCCGTGGTCACGCCGGAAGGAATAAATTTTTCCATTTTTTCAAAGGACGCCACAAGGGTGACCCTTTGCTTTTTTGAAAGCCCCACTTCGCCGGAACCCTACGCCAAGCTTGACCTGGACCCCGTTCAAAACAAAAGCGGAGACGTTTGGCACGCCCTCGTTCCCCAAGCAAAGCCCGGCGACCTTTACTTATATAGAATAGACGGACCGCATGAGCCAGAACGCGGCCTGCGCTTTGACTACAGCCGCTATCTTTTGGACCCTTACGCCAAGTGCTACAGCGAAGGCTCGGTTTACAAGGCCTTTGGCGAGTCCTCCACGCGCGGCTTGGACGCAATGTACATAAAGGGCCGCGACCCGATGAAGGCGCACCTCTTTCCAAAATGCGTGGTCATCGACGACAACGAATTTGACTGGGAAGGCGACCGGCCCTTGAACCTTCCGCTTGAAAAATCAGTAATCTACGAAGTCCATCTCAAGGGCTTTACCGCCAACAAAAATTCCGGCGTAGAAAATCCCGGAACCTATTTAGGTTTTGCCGAAAAAATCGGTTACCTAAAAGAGTTGGGCGTCACCACGGTGGAACTTCTTCCTATACAGGAATTTGACGAAAACGAAAACGGCAACACAAACCCCAAGAATGGCGAGCGCCTTACGAACTACTGGGGCTACAGCACAATCGGATTTTTCGCGCCCAAGAACACTTACGCGGCGGATCGAAGTCCCGGCGGCCCCGTAAGGGAATTCAAGCAGCTTGTAAAGGAAATGCACAAGGCCGGAATCGAAGTGATTTTGGACGTTGTCTACAACCACACCAGCGAAGGAAACGAGCGCGGCTACACCTTTGAGTTTAAAGGAATACAAAACGACCAATACTACATTTTGCCGCCGGACAGGCAGTATTACATGAACTATTCGGGCTGCGGAAACACCTTTAACTGCAACCAGCCCAACACGATGAACTTCATCATGGACAGCCTGCGCTATTGGGTTCAAGAAATGCACGTCGACGGCTTCCGCTTTGACTTGGCCTCGATTTTGTGCCGCGACCAATGGGGCCAGATAAACGGATTTCCGCCGCTGACCAACTGGATCGCCGTTGACCCAGTTTTGGCCAACACAAAAATAATCGCCGAGCCTTGGGACGCGGGCGGCGGCTACCAAGTGGGATACTTTCCCGGAGGCCGCTGGTCCGAATGGAACGACCGCTTTAGGGACGACATACGCCGCTTTGTTCGCGGAGACGAGTTCACCAGCACGGCGGCGGCCACGCGCATTTCCGGCTCTAGCGACATTTACTTGCATAACGGAAAAAAGCCCGCTTCTTCCATTAATTACATTTCCTGCCACGACGGCTTTACGATGAACGACTTAGTAAGCTACAACGGAAAGCACAACGACGAAAACGGCGAAGGAAACCGCGACGGAAGCGACAACAACAATTCCTACAACCACGGCTACGAGGGCGAATGCACAAACTGTAAAATAGAAGGCTTGCGCTTGCGACAGCTAAAAAATTTCATCGCGCTCTTGATGATTTCGCAAGGCGTTCCCATGCTTTTGGGCGGAGACGAATTCCGCCGCACGCAAAACGGCAACAACAACGCCTACTGCCAGGACAACGAAACTTCTTGGTTTGACTGGTCTTTGGCGGAAAAAAATTCCGAGCTCTTGAATTTTACCCGCGCGATGATCCGCCTGCGCAAAGAGCGCCCGACGTTCCGCCGCCGGGATTTCTTTGGCGAAAGCGAGGCCGAAAAAGCGCGCGGCGTGGACATCGTTTGGTACGACTTTGACGGAAGGATGCCCGACTGGTCAAAGCTCAACCGCTTTTTGGCCGGCATGATTTACGGCCGCGACTTTGACAACGACTTTTACATCGCCGCCAACACCGACACCCACGACATGAACTTGATTCTTCCCACGCCGGAAGGAGGAAAGCTTTGGGCGCGCGTCGTTGACACCTCATTCCCGGCGGGAGAGGAAGTGGCGGAATCCGGCAAAGAAGAAGTCCTGCAAGTCCAAAACCGCTACGTGATTCCGGCCAACTCCTTTGTGGTCTTGATGGCGGTAAGGAAGTAGGAATCGCTCGCGGCTCCATTTTGTTAGTTTTTCTCATTTCGTAAATATATATTTTTTGGCAGTTTTGTGATAAAATAGATATATTGAAAATTTTTGTATATAGGAAATGCAATGTCCGAATTAACAGTACAGGAAGAAAATGGAAAAATATATTGTCCTCTAAAAGATGCATGGCATGTGGCGAAGCCTGAAGAACGAGTGCGGCAATCTTGGGTTTGCCGACTTGTAAATGAATACGGCTATTCTCTAGAACAGATGGCTCAAGAACTTTCTGTCACAACTTCAAAAAAATCTTCTGGCGAAGCTCGTGGAGATGGAAACGCTCGCGCTGATTTAGTTGTATGGAAATCAAAAGAAGATAAACTTGCCAATAAACATGCATTTATTGTTGTTGAATTAAAAGCAGAAAATGTTCGTGTTCGTGTAGAAGATTATTATCAAGGATATAATTATGCTTCATGGGCAGGCGCAAGTTTTTTTGTAACATCAAATGAAAAAGAGACAAAGTTCTTTAATGTTGATCCAGAATATCTTCCTAAAAAACTTGAAGAAATTATTGGAATCCCGACTGCACAGGAAGCCTTAAGTGATAAGAAAGTTAGTGAAATCTTAAACAGAACAAAAACTTTCACTCGTGAAGAGTTTACTAAAACTCTTAAATCTTGCCATAACATTATTCGTAATAATGACAAGCTTTCTCCAGAAGCAGCATTTGATGAAATAAGTAAGATTCTCTTTATGAAAATTCGTGAAGAGCGAAAAAATCAAGGTGCAAAAGTCTTCACAAAGGAAGAATATACAAATGGTAAAAAGCTGTATGAAGAAAATATTCGTCCTAATCTTTCTGGTGATGATAAAAATCTTGAATATATGCAATTTTTATTCAGGAGTACGAAAGAAGAATTTAAGGATGACAGACTTTTTGAGCAGAACGAAGTAATAAAAATTAGAGAAAATAGTTTCGAACAAATTCTTGAAAAACTTGAAAACTACAATCTATCCGACACCCAAGATGATGTAAAAGGAATTGCATTTGAACAATTCTTAGGAACGACATTCAGAGGGGAACTTGGTCAGTTTTTTACTCCAAGAACAATTGTTGATTTTATGGTTAGTATTCTTGACCCGCAGGAAGGAGAAGTTATTTGTGACCCAACTTGCGGTTCTGGAGGCTTTTTAATAAAAGCTTTTGAATATGTTAGAGAAAAGATTGAGCGTGATATAAAAGAAATAAAATCGGATTTAAGAAAACAACTTGAAGGCAAAGATTACGATTCTAAATCTGAAAAAGAACAGTTAGAAATAAGCAAGCATATTGATGAGATGCAGCAAATCATCAATAAAGAACTCGACACACAGCAAGCCGGCAATAAAGACAAGAAGATTCCAGAAAGCCGAATGTATTCTCTTTCTCATAATTGCATTTACGGAACTGATGCAAATCCTCGAATGGCTCGTACTTCTAAGATGAATATGATTATGCATGGGGATGGACACGGTGGAGTTCATCATCATGATGGTCTTTTAAATGTAAATGGCATATTTGAAGAACGTTTTGATGTAATTCTTACTAATCCGCCATTTGGTTCTCGTGTTGATAAATCTCTTAAGATTTCTGAAGCTGATCGCTTTACAGATGAAAAACTCATCGCGAAATATACCAAACGTTATGGTGAAGAATATACAAAAGCCCTAAAGCAAGTGAATGACAACATAGGAAACTCGATTCTTGATTTATATGATACAGGAAAAATGAGTGGACTTACTGAAGTTCTTTTTATGGAAAGGTGTCTTCGTTTGCTCAAAAAAGGTGGACGAATGGGTATGGTATTGCCAGAAGGTGTTTTGAATACCTCAAACCTTGCAAAAGTTCGGGAATATTTTGAAGGGCATGCAAAAATAATTTTAATTTGTTCCATTCCGCAAGATGTCTTTATTGCAGCTGGTGCTACCGTAAAACCAAGTCTTGTATTTTTTAAGAGATTTACAGAGGAAGAAGAACAGAAATATGCTGATTGTGTAGCAAAGGCTCAGAATGAGAAACGAACAGAGAAACAATCGCAGATTGACGAACTGAATACTGAAAGAGAAAAACTTATTGATTCTAAAAAACATGAAGACAAAGTGCGTATAAAAGAAATTAATAAATTATTAGATTTAATTGAACAACAAATTATAGAAGAAGCAAAACCCAGAGTCAAAGAGTTGTTTGATTATGAGATTCCAATTGCTATGGTAAATGACGCTGGAATCACTACAACAGGCTCAACTTCTGAAAACAACGAACTTCCAAAACTTGTAGAAGAATTTGCCGAATACAATGACAAAGAAAAACTTTGGCAGCATCATGATTATTCAGTTTTGTATGAATACAATGTTGGAACAGATGGTTCTATTATCAGAACTTTTAATGGAGATAGGGAAGTTCTGTCATGGTAGAATTTTCTGTACTTAAAAAAACTAGATTTTCAGATTTAATAAAATGGAATGTCTCTGAATTACTGAGCAACAAAGTTTTAGGAAAATATGAAAATCAACCACTTACAAAATTTCTCATCCGGTCAAAAAATGCCATAGAGATAAAAGATGATGTTTTGTATAAGCAAGTAACAATACATCAATTTGGAGAGGGCGTTTCGCTTCGATGTGAAAAATATGGAAAAGAAATAGGAACTAAACGACAATTTATAGCCCAAAAAGGACAGTTTATAATTTCTCGTATTGATGCAAGAAATGGTTCTTTTGGTATCGTTCCTGATTCTTTGGATGGGGCGATTGTAACAAATGATTTTTGGCTTTTTGATATTAAAAATGCTGATGCTGACTTTTTGAAACTATTACTTTCTTCAAAAAAGATAAATTCGTTTTGGCAATCAAAAAGTAATGGAACAACAAACAGACAGCGGGTTGATTTTGAAGAATTTATGAAATCAACATTACCAATTCCTCCACTGGAAGAGCAAAAAACGATTTTGCAAAAGTATCAGGAGTCAATAATACAAACAGAAAAACTTGAAAAACAAGCTGATGATGTTTTTTGTGAATCACATTCCTATTTTGATAAAATTCTTGAAATCGAAGATATAAGGCCAAATTTGAAATCAGGTTTGAATTTTATTCAATACAAAAATATTGATTTTTGGGGAGTTGATAAAAATGCTTGCAGGAAAACAATTCGAAACAAAAAATATAAGACTGTTCCGCTTGAAACTCTTTGTTCAGTAGGAAGTGGTGGTACACCTAGTAGAATCCATCCAGAATATTATAAGGAAGGTAATATTCCATGGGTAAAAACGACAGAAGTTATAGATGAATTAATTTCTGATACAGAAGAAAAAATTACAAAAAAAGGCTTAAATAGCAGTTCCGCAAAATTATATGAACCTAATTCTCTCATTATTGCTATGTATGGGCAGGGACAGACTCGAGGAAGAACAGCAAAGCTAGCAATACAAGCAACAACAAATCAAGCATGTGCTGTTTTGCATGATATAGATACAAATCAAGTAGACATTGATTATCTTTGGTTTTATTTTCAAAATGAATATGACAGAATACGAGAATTGGCATCCGGAAATAATCAGCCTAATCTTAATGCCGGAATGATAAAGTCTTATCCCATTGTTCTACCACCAATTTCTATTCAGAAGGAAATTGTATCACATATAAATCAAATAAAAAATCAAGTAAAAGATTTACGTGAGAAAGCAAAAGAATTACGTGATCAAGCAAAAAAGGAATTTGAAGAAAGTGTGTTTGAGTAAATATCAAGATAAATACAAACTAGAAAATTCAAAATCACATTGTTAGTAGGCATTTTTTAGCAAGAGTATAAAATATGATAAATCCGTTATTAGATTTAAAAGGTGATTATTATAAATATGTTTTCTCTGAAATAGATAAACTAATGAAACTTGGTTTTAAATTTCCTAAAAATGAAAATAGCGATGTTGCAAAATTAAGTACATATGGCAATTTGTTAGTTCGCATTCCTTCAAATGAACCTAGAAAAATATATTATGCGAAAAATTTTTGCTGCCCGGACGAATATAAAGAAGGACTTAAACAGGTTGAATCGGAAATAAAAAATGGGAAGTCATTGCTAAGGCGACTTAGTACATCAATCCTTAATGCAAGATACTCTGATGGAATGTTATTTGATTTTGGAATCACACATCTGCATTTGGGAACAAAGTTGTCTTCAAAAAATCGAATGTTTGTTGAAAGAACTCATAAAGTTTTATATTGCTTGCTTACAAATGACTCTGCTTATTTTATAACCGTAGATGATCATAAACATTGGGCTGATATAAATCTAATGAAAACATTACACAGTAATTTTCCTGAACTTATTGAAAAACATCAATTAAATGGACTTTCATTAGGAAAAAAAATAACGGAAGAAGAACGTATTGCCATGAGGAAAGGCGGAATCATTTCATTTCTTCAACTTGATGATAAAGTGTTTGCTCCTGTTGGAGGAGGAATAACAAGCGCTTGTACTTCCTTACGTGGAAGCAACAACATTATTCAACAACTACTATTTCTTGAAAGCTTAGAAAAAGAAATTATAAAAATTATAGAGATAAATTCTTCCAGAATAATGGCAGAAAGAGGAATATATGGCGCTTTAGAATTACATTTTGCAACTTTTTCAAAACCATTAATTATGTTTGATAAAAATTTGAAATATAAATTTTGTATAAACTGGGAGTGGCGAGATAACAAGTCATTTTATGTGACAGTACATATTGATAAGGTGTTGTTTAATAATTCGATAAAAAAGATCCTATAGGATAAGGATTATGAAATTAAAATCATTATGGATAAAAGATTATAAAAATCTCAAGGATTTTCGTCTTGATTTTGAAAAGGGCAATGGACTGTCTATTTTAATTGGAAATAATGGAAGTGGAAAAAGCAATGTGCTTGAGGCAATAAGTGGTATTTTTGCAGAAGCCTATAGAGGCGTAGCTAATGTATTAGATTCTGATTATTTCCTAGACTATGAACTGGATGGGAAAAACTATAAATTAGAAAAAAAGAATGGGAAAAGAATCTATCATTATGACGAATTGCCTATTCCTAATGGGGAAATAATTCAAAATTTGCCAAGTAATGTAATTGCCTTATATAGTGGCGAAGATTTACGTCTGTGGGAAAGATTTTATGAAAAAAGATATAAAGCCTATCTTTCAAACATTTACAGAAAAGGTTCTGCCGAAAAACTTGGAATGTACTATGTAAATAAATATTTGTGGAATGTCTCCTTACTTACACTGATATTGTTTATGGATATTGATGGATTTTCTGATGTAAAATCTTTTCTTGAAACAGAACTCGGAATAAAAAAAGACACGAAGATAACTATAAGAATTGATTTTTCATATAAAAAATATGATGAAAATATAAATTCCTTGTTGAAAGCGTTTGTCAGTAAAATAAATCCTGACAAAAATGAGACGAAATCATACTCTGTTGATGAATTAAGAAATAGTATAAGTAATTCTGTTGATTCTTTTGAAGCAGAACCTAGAGAGTTTTTTAATCTTTTAATGCAGGCTTTTATGCCAAAAGATTTCAAACTTATTACGGACATTTGCATATATCTAAATGAC
The DNA here is from genome assembly GCA_902792795.1 of uncultured Spirochaetaceae bacterium. Classification (GTDB taxonomy): domain Bacteria; phylum Spirochaetota; class Spirochaetia; order Treponematales; family Treponemataceae; genus Treponema_D. The sequence continues at coordinate 18,614 of CADBBB010000012.1, forward strand.
AATGAGGCAATTCAATTTTTTAGCGAAGGAGAGAAAAAATTAATTTTAATTGAAACTGTTCTTGAATTTGTTGCAGATGAAAACTCTTTGATCTTGCTGGATGAGCCTGATGCAAATATTCATGAAGAACGAAAAAGAAAACTTTACGACTTATTAAGAAACACTCATAATCGTGATGTTGTAATGACGACACATTCTCCAATCATTGCAAAAATTACTGATGAAAATGAATTAATTTATTTAGAAGCAAAGAATAATAAAGTTGAAACAATAAAAAAGGAAAGATTGGATTTAATAAAAAAACTTGCTTCAAATGAATGGAATATAATGGAAGCAGGTGTTTTCTTAAATTCAGAAAAACCGCTGGTTCTGTTTGAAGGAAAATCGGATATTGATTTTGTAAAAAGGGCTATTGAATTACTTCAAGACGATGAGCCTAAATATGCAAAAATTGATGTAGACTTTTTAAGTTTTAATGGTACATCAAATGCCGCAAGATTTATTACTGACTTACAATTGTTGATTCCAACTCGCAAACTAATTGTTTTGTGTGATAACGATTCTGCAGGAAAAGAGGCTATCCGTAATATAAAAAAACTTAGATCCGATTATATAAAATATTCCTTATATCCCATACCAACAGATGTAACAGAGAAACAGTTTCTTTTGGAGGATTATTTTTCTAAAGAGCATATAACTGAAATAATCAATTCGATTATAAATATTCGGCATCCTTACAAGGACTTACCTAAGTTAGGGGAAGGTATAAAAAGAGAATTAGCCGCAAATTATCTTAATTACCCAAAAGAAGATTTTGAAGGATTTAAACCATTACTTGACAAGCTTTTGGAATTATTGGAAATAGATTAAATATACAAGGAGTCCGGTCAATGAAAACCTACTCAGCACAAGAATTATACAATCTTCTCAAATCAGCAGACGAATGTGTCTGGATTGAGGCAAAAGGGGAGACTGACACAACACAGTCTCTTATGGAATCCGTTTGCTCTTTCAGCAATGAGCCGGGATTAGGCGGAGGCTATATTTTACTTGGAATTGGCGAGAATAAAGCTGACAGAAATAATCGCTTTGTGATTGAAGGCGTGTCTGATTCTGACAAAGCCCAACTTGATATTTCCACGCAGTGCGCGAGTATGTTCAATTTTCCTGTCCGCCCACGAATCGATGTTGAGCAAATTGACGGAAAGAATATCCTGAAAATATTTGTGCCGGAATTACCGAGCCAGCAGAAGCCGTTGTATTTCAAGAACAAAGGGCTTCCTCAAGGAGCATGGCGGCGTATCGGTTCCAGCGACCAGCGTTGTACGGAAGAAGATTTGTACACATTCTATCAGGACAACACAAGTTTCGATTCTTCTATTATAAAAAATACAAGCTTTGAAGATATTGATTTAAAGGCGCTGGAGTATTACAGAAAACTCCGCAAAAAAGTGAATCCAAAGGCAGAGGAACTGAATTATGACGATTTGGAGCTTCTGAAGTCTCTGGAATGTATTACAAAAGATGGCTGCCTAACATTTGCGGGCATCATGCTTTTTGGAACCAAACAGGTTATAAGGCGTTTTTATCCGCTTATGAGAACTGATTACATCCGTGTCCGTGGAAACGAGTGGGTTGAAAATGTTGATGAGCGTTTTTCTGCAATTGAATTCATGGGGCCGCTCATGCTCCAGATTGATAGAATGATTGATGCAGTTCTTTCTGACTTACCACAGAATTTTTCCCTTAAAGAAGGTCAGATTTACGCCACCACAAAACCAGATTTGCCGGAACGCGTTATCCGTGAAGCTATCGTGAATGCCGTAATGCACCGTTCTTACCACCATAACCGGCCAACTCAGATAATCCGCTATAACAATCGCATTGAAATCATAAATTCGGGTTATTCCCTAAAGACGCAAGATGAAATAGGAACAGCCGGTAGCGACACTCGAAATCAACTTATTGCTTCGATTTTCCACGAAACAAATCTTGCCGAATTTAAAGGAACTGGCATCCGAACTATGCGCCGCTTGATGCAGAATGTTGGGCTTTCCATGCCGACCTTTGAGTCAGATAGAGAAAAGGATATTTTTACCATCCGTTTACTGTTGCATAAGTTCTTTGATGAAGCAGATTTAAAATGGCTCGATTTATTTTCTGGAATTCAGCTTTCTGACAATCAAAAAACAGCGCTCATTTTTGCTCGTGAAATCGGTGCGATTGATACATTAACTTATGCTCAGCTCACTGGCGTAAAATCTGAACTCGCTGAAAAGGAACTTGATTTACTGAATAAAGCAGGTATTCTTGCGCAAAAGGGGAAGACCCTTGAGACGACTTATTATGTGTTAAATGAACGCAGTGGAAAAAAACAAGAAAATACTGTGAAAAGTGAGCAGAACATTGAAGGAGCTGCCCAGAAAATAAATAAATGCCCAGTAAAATTGCCCAGTAAATGCCCAGTAAATGCCCAGAAAACATATATTGCAATCGCAGAAAACCCAAATGCAACGATTCTGCAATTGAGCGAGCTTACAGGTTTTTCAGAAAGAACCATAAAAAATCACCAAGCAGAATTAAAAAAAGCAGGGGTAATAAAAAGAATTGGTTCTGACAAGAGCGGACATTGGGAAATTATGTAATAATTGATTTAACAAATTTTTCTTTATAGTTTTCTCCTTGTCATAGTTCTCCCCTCTTCCCCCACCGCAATTTTTTTTCAAACAAAATTCACCAATTTTGCTTGATTTTTATCCAAAATGCTGGTAAAATTGTAATAATATTTGCCTAAATTCTAATTCCGGAGGAAAAAATGGAATTTGATTCAGAGAAATTTAAGAGCGCCTTGGAGGGCCGCCTTAAAAGACAATACGGAAAGGACATTTCCCACGCCAACATCCACGACTTGTACGACGCTGTGGCCGCTTCGGCCCGCGAGTTCATCTTGGAAAACTGGATGGCCACAAGAGCGGAATACGAAAAAAAGCCCGTCCGCCAAGTCTACTATTTGTCGGCGGAATTCTTGATGGGCCGCGCGCTTTCAAACAACCTCATCAACATGCAAATCAAGGACGCGGTAAAAGACGTTCTTAAAAAGATGAACATCGACTACAACTTGGTCGAAGACCAGGAGCCCGACGCCGGTTTGGGCAACGGAGGCCTTGGACGCTTGGCCGCCTGCTTCCTTGATTCTTTGGCAACCTTGGACTACCCCGGACACGGATACGGAATCCGCTACGAGTACGGAATGTTCGAGCAGCACATCGAGGACGGCTACCAGGTCGAGTACCCGGACAACTGGCTGCGCCACCGCGACCCGTGGGAAACCAAGCGCAGCGACTTGGCCGTGACTGTCCGCTTTGGCGGAAACATCGCCTACGGAAAAACTCCCGACGGACAAAACCGCTATTATATAGAAAACGCCGAGGAAGTCACCGCGACTCCATACGACATGCCGATTGTAGGCTTTGACACAAACACGGTCAACACGCTGCGCTTGTGGGAAGCCACCAGCCCCAACGGCTTTGACTTGCAGCTTTTCAACAACATGGACTACAACCGCGCCGTCGAACGCCAGAACTCGGCCGAGAACATCAGCCGCGTCCTTTACCCCAACGACAACGGCCCCAGCGGAAAAGCCCTGCGCCTAAAGCAGCAGTACTTCTTCTCTAGCGCGAGCCTTCAGGATTTGGTCCACCACTTTGTCGCCAACTTTGGCACGGACTTCCGCAAGTTCCCGGAGCTTCACGTAATCCAGTTGAACGACACGCACCCGGTTGTCGCGATTCCGGAATTGATGCGCATTTTGATTGACGAATACGGAGTCAGCTGGGACGAAGCTTGGGACATCGTCACAAAAACATTCGCCTACACAAACCACACGATTCTTGCCGAAGCGTTGGAAAAATGGCCGATTGAAATTTTCCAGGGACTCCTTCCCCGCATCTATCAGATTGTCGAAGAAATCAACCGCCGCTTTGTGGACGACTTGCGCAAAAAGTATCCGGACGACTACGACCGCCAAAACCGCATGTCAATCATCGGAAACGGCAAGGTCAAGATGGCTTGGCTCGCGATTCACGCTTGCTTTAGCGTAAACGGCGTGGCCGAGCTTCACACCGAGCTTTTAAAGACGCAGGAACTCAAGGACTGGGCGGAATTGTATCCGGCCAAGTTCAACAACAAGACAAACGGAATCACCCAGCGCCGCTGGCTTTTGAACGCCAACCCGACGCTCGCCGAATTCATCACAAAGAGAATCGGCCACGGCTGGGAAAAGGATTTGACAAAGCTCAAGGGCTTGGAGAAATTCGCCGACGACGAGGAAAGCTTGAACGAGCTCATCAAAATCAAGCATGAGAACAAGCAGGTTTTGGCCGACTTCCTCAAGCACACGCAGAACGACTTCCTTGACCCGGACAGCATTTTCGACGTCCAAGTCAAGCGCCTGCACGAATACAAGCGCCAGCTTTTGAACGTTCTCCACATCATGTACCTTTACAACCGCTTGCTTGACGACCCCAGCTACAACCCGCCGGCCCGCACCTTCATCTTTGGCGCCAAGGCCGCTTCGGGCTACCGCCGCGCAAAGAGCATCATCAAGCTCATCAACACCGTTGCCGACCGCGTCAACAACGACAGGCGCGTTCGCGGAAAGCTCCGCGTGGTCTTCATCGAAAACTACTGCGTAAGCATCGCCGAAAAGATTTTCCCCGCCGCCGACGTGAGCGAGCAGATTTCAACCGCGGGCTTTGAGGCCTCGGGCACCAGCAACATGAAGTTTATGGTCAACGGAGCTCTTACATTGGGAACGCTTGACGGCGCCAACATCGAAATCGTGCGCGAGGCCGGCGAAGAAAACGCCTTTGTATTTGGCCTTAAGAGCGACGAAATCATCAAGATGGAAGCCGAGCACAGCTACAACCCGCAGGAATGTTTGGCCCGCAACCCGGCGCTCAACAAGGTTGTCGAGCAGTTGGTTGACGGAACCTACGACCAGTCGCGCCAAATCTTCAAGGAATTGCACGACTCTTTGGTTTACGGCGTTGAAGGCCAGCGCCCCGACGTTTACTACGTTTTGGCCGACTTTGGCGCTTATTGCGACGCCCACGAAAAGGTCGTGGCCGCCTACGCCGACCAAAAGGCTTGGGCCAAGAAGGCGCTCATCAACATCGCCAATTCCGGCAAGTTCTCAAGCGACCGCACGATTGAAGACTACGTCCGCGACATTTGGAAAGTGCAAAAGGTCGAAGTGAAGCGCTAAAGCGCAAAACGTTGACAAGACCAAAAAGGCGGCCTCGCGGCCGCCTTTTTTTGCGTTCATTTAAAATTATTTTAAGCTCTTAATGTAATCGGTGAGCCAAACGCGGTCGTACATTTTTTTGGCGTCGTCAATCGGGTAGTCAGGCTCAACGCCTTCATCGATGGTATAATACTTTCCGTTTCTTACCGCCGAAAATTTGTAGTTGCCCGAAAAGGTAAAGGCCGTGCCGTCCGGCGTTATGCAGGCTTGGACCGCGCACGCTCCGCCGCTTGTCTTTCTTCCGACAAGCTTGGCGGCCTTGCTTTCCTTGAGGCAGCTGGCAAAAAGATTTCCGCAAGAAAACGTCGCGGTACTAACAACGCAGCAAACGTTCAGACGCTTGGACGCCAAGGAATCCTTGCTTGTAATGGCGCCGTCAAGGTCAACGTCGGCGCGGTATGTGTTGGAATATTCCGAGCCGATTTTGCTGTTGGCGATGTCCAGGCGCGCGTACCCCTGAATCCAGCTCAAAAGGTACATGGCCGCGTCGAGGCTTCCGCCTGTGTTGAGGCTAAGGTCGATGACAACATTTTTTATGGGGCTGTCCGGCCGGTTGATTTGAGAGTCGGCGTAGTTGGCGATGGCCACCGGATCGCCTTCATTAAGAAGCTCTTCCTTTTGCTTTTGAAAATCTTCCGAATAATAAAATTCGTGGTTGTCAAAAAAGTCTCTAAAGCCGTCAAAGGTAACATAGGCCGTATTTTCCACTTCCATGTAAGGAATCGGGCGGCCGGAGCGGTCGACAAGGTTGGTTTGGGAACGGGCGTTTTTGTCTTGCGTCATTCCTTCAAGAAAAGGCTTCCAGTATTCCGTTTTGGGAACTTCCGTGTCCATCATAACGCGCGTGTCAAAAGATTTTCCGACATAGGGGCTTGGCGACTTCATCACGCAATGCATGTCGTCAAGGTAAATCACGATGAATTCTTTTAGAACTTCTTCCGCGTCCTTGGGCTTTCCCAAGAGGAACCTCTTCTTCAATCCATGCTCCTCAAAGAATTCGTCATAGCGCGCGTTTTCCAAAACTTGTTCCGTAAGGCCGTACTTAATTTCCAGCATCATGATGAGCTCTTGGTAATTGAAGATGGCCAAGTCCGCGTCGTAAATTTTTTTGTCGGCCTTGTAAAAAAGCTGCTCGACGGTTTTTCCTTTTGCGTTTTTGGTCTTTTCAGAAAAAGGGTCCCCCGCCAAAAGCAAAAACAAATCGTTTCCGTTGTAAGCCAGGCACAAGCCGTATTCGCTAAAGAACAAATCCGACACCGTGGAAACCGGCAGGAAAAATTCCCCGTCATAAACATGCATCGGTATTCCGTATTTTTTGTAAAGTTCAAGCTTTAGCTTGTCCCGTTTTTTGGAAACGCTCGCGTGTTGCGGGGAACGTTCCAAAAGAGCAACGAGGGGAGCGCCCTTGGCGTTTTTCTTGACGGCGCCGTTCTGGTCCGTTTGGAAGGGATAGTTTACCAAGAGGTCCCCGCCGTTTTTTGCGGAAGAGAACCTGCACACCATGTCATAGTCGGAAAAAGTCACGCTTCCGTCGCCGGCGTCAAAAATCGCGTAGGCGCCGTTTTCGCGCGTAAAGATCGCCGTATTTCCTTTGACTTCATAGGAATGGTTGTGGCCTTCGTCGGCGTTCAAAAATTCCAACGCCTTGTCAAAAAAGTAAAAGGCCATTTCCAAATTAAGGTATGGAACAGATTTTACTCCGTTGAAAAAAAACATCAGAACGGGAACGTCCCGCTTGTTGGCTCCGCCAAGAACATAAAGCACCGCTTCCTTTGCGTACGCCGACTCAACTTTTAGGCCCTTGCCGCCCTTGTCCTGCGCCGCCAAAGGAAAAACAGCCAAAATCGCGGCCGCAAAAATAATCTTTTTAATCGTTACCATAAAAAGCTCCTTCTCTTCATTCTATTGGCCGCCTTTTGATTTGTCAAGAATTCCTCTTGACAAAAAGCGCGAAAACCGCTAATATTTCTAGACTTACGACGCAGGGTGGAGCAGTTGGAAGCTCGTCGGGCTCATAACCCGAAGGCCGGGGGTTCAAGTCCCTCCCCTGCTAAAGAAGGCCATTTTCGTTTTGAAAATGGCCTTAATTTTTTTTAAATTAAGTGACATTTTTCTTTATAATAGTTGTCTAATAATGCGACGGAGTTTTAAGGTGAACGCAGCGCCAGCAAACAATGATTTTTCCGAACTCTATCAAAAATACGCCCCGATGGTTTTGAGGCGTTGCCGCGCCATGTTAAAGGACGAAGAAAAGGCTTTGGACGCGATGCAGGACGTTTTTTTGCGCGTTTTTGAAAGCAAAAACGAAATAAAAAACGCATGCGCCAGCTTTTTTTACGTCACAGCCACGCGGGTTTGCCTCAACAAAATCAGGGCCGACAAAATTCGTTCCGGCCCGGACTTCGAAAAAATCGCGCAAGTTATGGCGGACGACTTTTCCGACATAGAGCGCGAAAAAATCGAAGCGGCGGCGGTCATTGAAAAAATTTTTGAGGGCCGCGACAAAAAAGACGCGCTGATAGCGACGCTCCACTTTGTTGACGGCTTGACTTTGGAAGAGACGGCGGAGCAAATAGGAATGTCGGTTTCCGGCATTAGAAAGCGAATTAGGGAATTGCAAAAACATTCCCTAAAGTTCATAGGAGATTAATATGATACCGCAACTGCTTTTGGAAGAAATCAATCTTGGCGAAAAAGACGCCAAAGACTACTACGAAAAATACGGCAAGGAACAATTGGAAAGCGCTCTGGCGAAATTGCGAAAATCCGACAAAGAAATTTTGGCGGCGTATCCGGCCGCGAAATTCGCGCCTTCCGCCAACATAATCCGAATGGAAAAAAAGCCAAAAAACTTTTACACAACGATAAACAGAATCTTCTTCGCGGCGGCCGCGATTTTCGCGCTGGCTTTTTTCGCCCCCCTTTTGGCAAGCGGAATCAAAGGACTTGGCGGCGCTTCTTCCGGCATACGGCTTAAGGGAAACAACCATCATCAAATCCGCGTTTACAAACAGGCGGGCGCGGACGCTGTTCTCCTAAAGAACGGAGAGACTGCAAAAGAAAACGACTTGGTTCAAATCACATACACGCCCGGCTCCTACAATTACGGAGTGATTTTTAGCGTTGACGGAAACGGAAACATCACGCGCCATTTTCCCGACGCCTCTTGGCAGGCGGAAAAACTGCAAAAGACCGGAGAGGAAGTTCCGCTCCCCTTCTCTTATGAACTGGACGACGCGCCAAAATACGAATGCTTTGTTTTTGTCGCGTCAA
>CADBBB010000013.1 GCA_902792795.1 uncultured Spirochaetaceae bacterium
CGGGCATGATGTAGGTGGTAAGGCGCTCGCCGTTATTGACGTTGAGAACGTCCACCCTTTCCCAAGGGTGCATTCCGGCCTTTTTGAGAAGGGTCTTGTCAATCGTGATTGAGCCGACGTATTCCAAGTTGGCGTCGGTGACCGTGGCGCGGTGAATTTTTGATTTTAAAACTGTTATTTGCATTCTAGTCCTCCTGTTATGCCGCTGTTCGCGCGAGTTTTGTCACGAGCGCGAATGTTGCGGTTTATGCGGCGTCCTGCAATATTTGTCTTGCAAACAGTTTTTTCGCCGCTATTTCTCCAAAAAATTGTTTGCAAGCCTAAAAAGCGGCGCGCTTGCGGCCAATTACGCATTCATGTCCAGCGCGACCTTGAGGCCTTGCAGAACCAAGTCCGGCAAGACCAAGTCAAAAAGACCCGCGCTTTCAAAGGAACGGCTAAAGCCGCCCGTTCCGATTACAAAGGCCCTCTCGCCTCCAAAAACGCTTTCTTCCATTTTGGAAACAAGCTCGCGGACGGCGCCGGCCTGGCCGTAAAAGACGCCGGACTGAATCGCCTCTATCGTCGAAGAGCCGCAAACGTTTTTTGGCTGGACGAACTCGACGCTCGGGAGCTGCGCGGTTCCTTCGCTAAGCGCGTGGACGCTCATGCTGGCGCCGGGCAAAATCGCTCCGCCCAAGTACTCGTTGTTTTTTGTGATCACGTCAACCGTTGTGGCCGTTCCCATGTCAACGACGATTAGGTTGCGGCCGGCGTTTTTGTCGGAACTTGCCGAAGCCGCCGCGTGAACGGCGCCGATAGCGCCAGCGATTCTGTCCGCTCCTATTTCACGCGGATTGGCGTATTTTATTTTTAGGCCGGTCTTGATTCCTGCCGCGATAAAAAGAGCTTCCTTAAAAAAATATTTTCTAAAGCAGTTTGAAAGCGAGTGGTTTATCGCGGGAACGACGGAGCAGCAGGCGATCCGCTCCACGCTCTTGTAGTCAAAATTGTTGAGCGCCAAAACGTCGCGAAAGAACAAGCCCAACTCGTCCGAGCTTAGCTTGGGATTTGTGGAGCGGCGAAATTGCAGCGCCAATTTTTCGCCTTCAAAAAGGCCGCACTGAATCGTAGTGTTGCCGACGTCAACTGTTAAAAGCATAGATTTTCCTCACGATAGTTTGGATTTGTCCGCGCGCGATTGCGACACCAGCTCGCCACAAAACGCAAGGATGGCTTTTGGGCGTGATTTCGCTAAGGTCGTTTGAAATCACAAAGTCCGGCGGATTTTTTTCGGCGAACAATTTCTGGACGGCGGCCTCGCGCTCGACCTCGCTCGCGTTGGACGTAAGCTTAAAGCCAACGACAACAGCGCCCTTGTTTTTCTTTTTTGCCAAGGCGGGAATCTCCGCCAAAAGCTTTGGATTCAATTTTAGGTTTACGCTTACATTCTTAGCGCCTGTAATCTTGGCGACCCTTCCCGGCTTAAATTCTTTTCCGTCAACCACAAGGCTTTGAACGCTGTAATCGCTCACCGCCGCCGCGTGGAAAATCAAGTCGTAAGGCTTGGCAGAAAGTTCCGCGCGCAAAAGTTTTTGGAGGCTTGCGCAAGAGCTAAAATTGCGCGCTGAATCGCAATCGGTGGAGGCGGCCCCTGCAGTTTTTGTCTTGCAAACGCGCCCCGCTTTGCCGCCCGCAGTCTTAGGCTTGCCTTCTATCTTAGGCTGGACCGCGCGCTCGGCCATAAGATAAGTGACAGCGGCGGCGGGATTCAAGGCCTTGATTACGCGCGCGATTAAAAGAGCCGTTTTTCCGCTGGAAGTGTTTGTGATCGCGCGAACGTCGTCGATTTTTTCAACGCAGCCTCCGCCCGTAATCAAAACCCTAAACGCGCTCATTTTGTTCCCAAAATTCCTTTTAAAAACTCAAAGGCTTCGGCTGGCTCCGGCAAGCGGCCTACGCCATCGTCGCCGCAAGCAAGGTGGCCCTGCCCGCTCTCCAAAATTCTCGCGCCCCAATCCTTTAGCGTTTGCAAAGATTTTTGCGTGGCCGGATGCAAGAGCATGTTAGAGTTCATCGCGGGCGAAATCGCGAAGGGCTTTTGAAAATTGTTGGCCAAGAAAAGCGCGCCCAAAAGATTGTCGGCGATTCCCGCGGCCAGCTTGTTGATTGTGTCGGCGCTTGCCGGATAGACGAAAATCGCGTCGGCCCATTTTTGGCTTAGCGTTATGTGCGCGATAGGCTCGCTTTCGTTGGACCACATATCGGTATAAACTTTGTTTTTTGTAAGTCCTTCAAACGTCGCCTTTCCCACAAAACGCAAGGCGTCCTCGGTGGCAACGACCTTGACTTCATTTCCGTTCTTCACTAAAAGGCTCGCAAGCTCGGCGGCCTTGTAGCAAGAAATGGAGCCTGTAACGCACAATAAAATCTTAGACATTGTCTATCAACCTCACGCCTTCCAAGAACGCGGCCGCGTACAAACGGCCATCGTATTCCGTAACATAATCCACGGTAAAGCCAGCGTCGGTCAAGGCTTTTTCCTTTTCCGCCACGCTGGAATTTTCCGCCAAAATTTTATGAAGCATTGGAGCCTTCTTTAGACCCTCCGCGCTAAGCTTTCTGTTCCTGGAACTGATGGCAAGACCGTCCTCCTGGCGGACGATCGGACAGGGCACGATGTTGATGTCCATAAAAAAAGCCTTTATCATTTCGCGCAAAAGAACGTATTGTTGGAAGTCCTTTTCGCCAAAGTAAGCGTTGCGCGGTCGGACGATGTTGAACAATTTCATCACGACGGTAAGAACGCCGTCAAAGTGGCCGGGACGCTTGGCCCCGCAAAGAAGCTTTGAAAAATCGTTCTCGGTCACCTTGTACTTGTAGTCGTCGGGATACATTTCCGGGTACGTGGGCGCGAACAAAATGTCGCAGCCGTTTTTTTCAAGCAAGGCCTTGTCGTCGTCAAAGTTTGCCGGGTAAGTGTTCAAGTCGTTTTTGTCGTTGAACTGCGTGGGGTTAAGGTAAACGCTCACCACAGTGACGTCGTTGTTCTCGCGGCATTTTTGGACCAGCGACATATGGCCTTCGTGCAAGCCGCCCATCGTGGGAACAAAGCCCACGGATTTTTCGGCGCCGATCTTGGCGCGCTCCTCTTTAAATTCTTTTACAGTGCGTATGATTTTCATTTTAGTTCTCCTTCGTCTTGCAACCGTTTAATCTCGCCGCTTAGTTTCCCTTCGTGTCCGCGTCGTAGTCATTCAGCGCGGCAAGAATCAAGTTCCAGCCGTCCATAAACCTATGCGCGAACTTGGGCGCGCCTTGCGTCATTCCCAAAGCGTCCTGCAAAACCAAAACCTGGCCGTCGCAGTCGCGGCCGCTTCCGATTCCAATAGTAGGAATTGAGACGGCGCGGGTTATGCGGCCCGCCAAGTCCTCCGGGATGCATTCCAAAACTACGGCAAAGCAGCCGCATTTTTCGGCCAAAAGCGCCTCGTTGTAAATGCGCTCGGCCTCGCTGTCCGTCTTGCCCTGCTTTTTGTGGCCGCCCATCGCGTTGAAAAATTGCGGGGTAAGGCCAAGGTGAGCCATGACCGGAATGCCCGAATCTACCAAATACTTTATCGTGTCGGCCTGCGTGTCGATGCGCTCAATCTTAACGGCGTTGGCGCCAGCGGCAAGCAAGCGGCCCGCGCTCTCAACCGTGTCGGCCAAAGATTTTCTGGTTGCCAAAAACGGCATGTCGCCCACAATAAATTTGTCGGTTCCGGCGCGGACGGATTGGGTAAAGGCCTCCATCATGTCCATAGTTCCGCAAACTGTCGTCGGCTTACCGCGCATGACCATTGAGCCGGAATCGCCGATAAGAATGCAGTCGACGTTTGACGCTCCTACGATTTTGGCGAAGGCCGCGTCGTAGCACGTAATCATTGAGATTTTTTTGCCCTCTTTTTTGAAGGCGGGAAAGTCTAGAACTGTCATAGTACCTGTCCTTGTTTTTTAAGAGATCAAGTCTGTGGAATTAGTATAATGAATTTTAATAAAAAGCGCAACCAATAGAAGTAATTCTACTCTTTGCACCGCCCGCAAAAAATTTTGGCTAGTGTACACTAGCCAAAGGTCTTGACAGAGACCTTTGCGCGAAAACTTGCGCTGCGCGCGTTTTCGCACAAAGAAACAAAACTGGGAGAATATTTATGGAAACTTTTGCATTTTATCTAGCGTTGGCCACAATCTTTATTCCAAAGAAATACAAAAAGATAACAGGGTATGTTAGTTTCTCGATTTTTGCTGTGACTCTTTTATGGCTTATCAGTTCCAAAATTTTGACAGCAATATATCCTGTACACACTTATGGAATTGGCGTTATATTCCTAAACAATATGCCGAGGATACTTTTTTCCTTTTGGCAAGCGAATCCTTTTGCATGGCTAGTATTTCTTGCTGAAAAAATTAATATTGACACCAATATAGTCATAATAATTACAGCGATTATTGAAATCATATTCGCGCTCTTCGCGCTTAGAGACAACGTATATCTAGAGAAAGAAAACGGAAAGAAAAAAATAAAATTCGCATTTGAGAAATTCCCCAAAAAAGAAAAGAAGGAGAAAATTAAAATGGAAAACAATGTTTCAAACGCAGAAACTCAAGCAACAGCGAGCGCTCAAAGCGTCGGAGCCGTGGGAAACAAGCCCATTTCCATGTGGGGCTACTTTGGCTATGAAATCTTGTTCGCGCTGCCAGTAATCGGCTGGATTATCCTAATAGTCAACGCAATCGCTGCAAAAAATGAAAATGTAAAAAACTTCGCGCGCTCATACTTTTGCCTTTTGATAGTAGCCGCAATAACATTCGCGCTTGGCGCAGGCTCATTTATCAGCAATCTTTCAAGTTTCGGATTTTAAGCAAAAGCGACCGCCCGCCCGTGCCAAAAGCCGGGCGGGCAAGGTTATTACAGCGGTCTTTTTGAAAAATCTATCAACTCTTTTGCGGAAGGAATTCTCATTGAAAAACAGGCAGTTTCTTCATTTGACGAATAAACAAAATCACCTTTTGAAAGAATGTCCATTCCAATTATAACATCAAAAGACTTGCTTCCAGAAACTTCCACAACAGGAACCGATTCAAACAGAATTTCATTCGGCAGTTTCACGGAAACTTCATAAATTTGAGCGATGCTCATGCCGTGAGCGGAAATCATCTTCATGGCTGAAATAGGGCGCAACCGGCAGGCGTTCGCAAGCCTTTCGCTTATGCAAGAGCTATTCGCGCCAGTGTCTATCAGAGCCTTTGTCTTTATCGACACAGTCTTTTCAATCTTTTGGTCAATCACGGGAATAAAGAGTTCCGCGTCAATGATTATAGCAGGCGCGTTTAACGGCAACCGTATGGAAAAGGACTTAGTATCCATACCCCACCGCCAAATTTACATTGTAAAACATTTTCAATTCCGCGTCTTCTGTAATGCAACGCTGAACAAGAAAATTTCCAGGCTCCAAACCATTTTTTAACGCCGCCGCGACAGCCGTCCTTTCATCGGGAAAGTAGCCCAAAACTTTGTTGCCCGAAATGAGAACCCGTTCATTTTCATGTCCTGAAATTATCTCATCGCGCTTTATGTCAAACCAACTATAAAGAGATTTCAAGCTTTCATCCATGTCAAGTCCTCCTTAACTGCAATAATAAGAAATTCCTTAAAAATTTTCAAGCAGACCCGCCCCCAAAAAATTTGCCTAGTGTACACTAGGCAAAGGCCTTGACAAAGGCCTTTGCGCGAAAACCTGCGCTGCGCGCGTTTTCACGCAAAGAAAAATTTACAGGAGTGTCTTATGAAAAAGTTCCTCAAAAAAAGCGGAATCAAAATTATTTCCGCTGTCGCCATCGTTTGTTCATTCATGGCTCTGTCCTTGGCTTGCGCTTCGGCTCCAGAGCCAGAACCAACAACGACAATCACTTTGTCCACTGTCAACAACTTGGTTAAAAACCAGGAAGCCAGCCTTTTGGCCAACAACGGACTTACTGGCGAACAATTGATGGAAGTCATAAAACTCTGCATCCACACAGGAGAGATTTCAAACGTTTCATTAGTAGAAGAAAACGCCAAGCTAAGTTACGGCGTTTTGGCCGCAAATATCACGCTTTACAAGGTTCCTGTTGTGGTTAAATTCTCCTGCTCCATCTCCAAGACAGGCTCCTTAAAAATGAGAGTCATTGACGTAAAGGAGCAAAACAGCGATACAGCGCCCTTTAACTTGGAAGTTTACAAAAAAGACTACGACTCTATCTGTGAATCCATACAAAACAAAATCATGGGAAAAGTTAAGAATTTTGGCGAAGTGGTCATTGCCCGTTCCGCTGATTTTGCGTAATCAAAAGCGCCTTGCGCTTGGAGCGGCCCTTATAATCTTTGACATTTGCTTATATGGGCTGCTTCATGACATTACAAGCCTTGCCGCGTTTTCGCAATTTAAGCAAAGCGCGGCATTGTCATTTTACAGAAATTTCCAAACAAATTTTCATTCAATTTTTTCGGACTTTCTTTTTTTTACATTCCTAAACAATTATTTCGTTGACGCTATTTGGGCGACAGCGCTTTTGCTGATTCTTGACGGAATCGGTTGCGCAAAAGCAGCCCCATGCATAACATTCGCTTGCGGCGCCGCTTCCGAACTAACGCAAGCGCTTTGCCCTCGCTTGGGAACTTTTGACATTGTAGATTTGGCGCTATACGCGGCAATTTGCGGAATTTGGCTTTTGTTTTGCAAGCGCAAAAAAGCAATCCGCTAAATCCGCTGGCCTCCGTTCCCTCGCGCTAAAGGAAGCTCCAAAAAGCGCCGACATTATAATAGAGAAACTTTTTTTTGGAGCTGAGTATGAAAAGAACAATTTTTGCAATCGCAATGGCCGCGTTGGTTTTGGGAGGCTGTCTTTCAACGCAAAATTCCGCGCAAAATGGCGGCGGACAAAACGCCGTGGGCGCGCCCAACCCTTTCTTTAGCTTCAAACGCTTGGAGGACGCCGAAAAAAAGGCGGGCTTCGACTTTAATCTTTTGGACGTTTTTGAAAATTACACGATTCAAGCCTACCGCGTCATTCCCAAGCAGCTTTTGGAGGCTGTCTACGATTCCGAAAGCGGAGACGAAATCAGAATCCGCAAGGCGCCCGGAAAGAACGACCCCAGCGGCGACTACAATGTTTACAGGGAAAAATCTTCGCAAACGATAAACGGCGTCGAAGTGACCTTTTACGCAAACGAAAACAAGTGCGGAAAAACAGTCTGGCAGACAGGCGGCCACTCCTACTCCATCACTTCGCAGGACAGAATGAGCGTCGACAAGGCGCTCAAAACCGCCACAAAGGTAATCGAGATGAACTCCGCCAAGGACCCTGTAAAAAAATCTGTGTAAATGGCTGAAAAATATGATACTCTAGGAGGAGCATATGACAGCCAAGAAAAACAAAAAAGAGAAGGACGCGATCGAGCTGATGCTCGACCAGATCGACTTCCACGGAATGACGAAGGACGAGCTGGACGGCAAGGACGGGCTTTTGTCGCAGATAACCAAGAGGTTCTACGAGCGGGCACTTGAGGCCGAGATGGACGAGCACCTTGGCTACGCGAAGAACGACAACGCGGGCGACAATTCCGGCAACAGCCGAAACGGACACAGTGAAAAGACCGTCATCACAAAAAGCAACGAGTCGGTCGAAATCGACGTTCCCCGCGACCGGAACGGAACGTTCGAGCCGGTTATAATCCCCAAGCGCGAGAAGCGCGCCCCGCTTTTCAACGACCAGATAATTTCGATGTACTCGTTCGGAATGACCTGCCGCGACATACAGCGGCACCTCCAGGACGTCTACGGGGTCGAGGTCTCGCCGGAGTTGATTTCGCGCGTGACGGAGTCCGTCATCGAGGACGTGAGGGAGTGGCGGTCCCGGCCGCTCGAAAGGTCCTATCCGATACTTTTTCTGGACGCGCTGCGCGTCAACTCAAGGCAGAACGGGAAGAACGTCAACAAGGCCCTTTACGTGGCCTTGGCCGTCAACTGGGACGGCAAGAAGGAAGTTCTGGGCCTGTGGCTCGCGGAGACCGAAGGCGCGAAATTCTGGATGGGCGTCCTTACTGACATAAAGAACCGCGGCGTCGAGGACATTCTCATCGCGTGCATGGACGGACTCACTGGATTTCCGGACGCGGTGAAAGCGGTTTTTCCCGACACCCACATCCAGCACTGCATAGTCCACATGGTCCGCAACTCCACTAAGTTCGTTTCTTACAAAGATCTCAAGGCCGTCTGCCGGGACTTGAAGGAAGTGTATTCCGCCCCCAGTGCGGAAGCGGGAAGCGAGGCCCTTGAGGATTTCGGAAAAAAATGGAATTCGAAATATCCGATGATTTGGAAGTCGTGGTCCGACAATTGGAACGACCTCGTCGAGTTTTTCAACTATCCCGACGACATCCGCCGCGCGATTTACACGACGAACGCGATTGAAAGCTTGAATTTCAGCCTGCGGAAAATCACGCGGAACAAGTCAAGTTTTCCCGACGACGATTCGATATACAAGGTGATGTATCTGGCGATCAAGAACGCGAGCGCCAAATGGACAATGCCGATCAAGGAATGGGGGCTGGCGGTCAACCAGTTCGCAATCCTCTTCGAAGGGCGGGTTCCGCTCTGTTAAGAAATGTCATTTACACAGTTTTTGTGACAGGCTCCCGCCAAGTAGCGTCCGCAAGGATTGCCCGCCCGCGCGAGCGGGCAGTTGAATTAACTTCCACAAGCAAAATGGAGCGCAGCGACATACGCGGTTAAACCGCTCGAACAAACCGTTATGGTCTTGCGTTCGACAATACGAGCGGCTTATGCGTCGGCGAAAACCTTTCCGTCGTCAAGCTTGACTTGAAGCTTTGCGTACTCAGAGTGGAAGTCATTCTTGAGGCGGTCAAGGTAGCGCGCGCACTCCCACTTGCACATCGGAAGGTCGTGCAACAAATAGTTTCCGCAAGACTCAGGCTCGGTCGCGGGAACTTTTTCTTGAGTCAAAATCCATTCCAAACATTCAATCGTAAGCTCGCGCATGTCCTGGACGGAATACTTTCCCATCATGATGACGTACATTCCTGTAAGGCAGCCCATGGGGCCAACGTAAACGACGTCTTCCTTTACGCGGGAATTGCGGAACCACGTGGCCATCAAGTGCTCGATGCTGTGAATCGCGGCGGGGCCGATCGCGGGCTCCTTGTTGGGCGTGGTTATGCGCAAGTCGTATGTGGTAAAGCCCTTGTCCTCGCGCGAAATGTAAATGCCAGGCTTTAGCTTGGTGTGGTCAATCGTAAAGCTTTGAATTACTTCCATTTTAGTCTCCTTAGAAGGCCGCCAATGTACGCTCGATGCGGGCAAGAGCCTCGTCTTTTCCCAAAATCAAAATAGAGCCGATAAGCGGCGGGCTTACGCGGCTTCCGGTTACGGCCATGCGGATGGGCATCATAAAGTCGCCCATCTTGACTCCGATTTCCTCGGACATCTTGCGCGCCTCCTCTTCCGCCTCCTCGTGGCTCATGCCAAAAATCTTTGAGACAAAGTCCTTGGCCTTTAGCAAAACTTCCTTCGTCTTGGCTTCGTCAAGCTTTTTGGGAATTATCTGCTCTTTTGGAGGAACGGCAGGCTCCGTGAACAAAAAGTGAACCATTTCCGCCGCGTCTGTCAAATACTTAAGGCGCTCCTTGATAAGGGGCATAAGCTTCATGAGCGCGGCCTTAACGTCGGCGCTGGACATATTCATCGCCTTGTCGACGCATACAGGCTCGCCGTCTTCGCCAAGAGCGACGCCGGAATATTCGGGGCCGACCTTGGGCTTTGGCTGCGGGTTTTCGGGATTGATTTCAAGAGCGGCGTCGCCAGTTCCTGTTATGAACGGAAGCGTCCACTTGTAAAGGTCTTCGTCGCTGAGCATGCGGATGTAGTTTCCATTATAGTACTCAAGTTTTTTGTAGTCGAACACCGCCGGCGCCTTGTTCAAGTGTTCCAACTTAAAGGCCTTGGCCAATTCTTCCAGCGTGTAGAATTCCTTGCCCTCTTCGTAAGAGCAGCCCAGCAAGGCGACGTAATTGATTATCGCCTGCGGAAGGTAGCCGCGCGCGCGGAATTCGTTGAGGCTTGTGGAGCCGTGGCGCTTTGAAAGCTTTTTTCCGTCCGAGCCGTTCACCATCGGAAGGTGGCAGAACTCCGGGTGCTCCCAGCCAAAGGCGCGGTACATCTGAACGTGCAAGGGCGTTGACGGAATCCATTCCTGGGCGCGCATTACATGGCTCACTTTCATAAAGTGGTCGTCGACGATGTTGGCCAAGTGGTAGGTCGGGAAGCCGTCGCTCTTTAGCAAAACCGGGTCCGGCGAAATGTCTTCGTTTTTCCAAACGATGTCGCCAAGCAAATGGTCGTGGAATTTGGTCTCCCCTTCCAGCGGAACCTTCAATCTGATTACGTGGGGAATTCCCTTGGCCAAGTTTTCCTTGACTTCTTCGGGGGTAAGGTGGCGGCAATTGCGGTCGTAGCCGGGAGCCATTTTGTTTTCTGTCTGAATTTTTCGGATGCGCTCCAAGCGCTCGGCGTCGCAAAAGCAGTAGTAGGCCTCCCCTTTGGCGACCAATTCCTCGGCGTACTTTTTGTAAAGGTCAAAGCGCTGGCTCTGGACGTAAGGGCCATACTCGCCGCCCTTGTCGCCGCCTTCGTCCCATTCCAAGCCAAGCCAGCTCATCGTGTCGTAAAGGTTCTTCACGTATTCCTCGCCGTAGCGCGTTCGGTCCGTGTCCTCAAGGCGCAAGATGAATTTTCCGCCCTTGCTTCTTGCGAACAAGTAATTGAAAAGCGCGGTCCTTACGCCGCCAATGTGCTGCATTCCCGTCGGCGACGGCGCGTATCTTACTCTTACTTCTGTGTCTGACATATAAATACCTCAATAAAATCGTTAAAAATAGCGGTACCCATATTAGCGCTTTTTGGGCTTGAATTCAAGCGGATATGGGTTTATAATAGTAAAATAGGTGCATCATGGACAAATCGCTTATTATCGCCGACTACGACATCGTCTCGTTCTTCGTCGCCCTCGCGGTGGCCTTTTATTCCTACACAAAATATTCCGAAGGCAGCTTGGGAAACCGCGCGTTCAAAAGAATGGTCTTTTGCTCGATGCTGGTGTGCGCGGCGGACTATTTCGCTTGTTTTTCAGTAAAAATGAGAGCCGGCGACTTTGTCGAGACACTTCTTTATTCCATAGCCTGCTTTTCGTTCATAGCGTTTTCGCAGTCGATGCTGGCCTACACAAACGCCTATATTTACACAAAGGAACAAGTCTTGCGGGAAAAGAAAATCGCCGTTAGATTTTTTTTCCCGGCGCTCCTGCTTCTTTTTATCGTCAACGCCTTTACGGGCTTTATGTTTTACATCGACGACGACTTTTCGCTCGCGCTGCAAAAGCCCTACGTAATCCTTCCCCTGCTTTCAACGGCGTTCGGAATAAAGAGCGCCGCTCAGCTGGGACGCAACGCGCAAAAATTCAGCAAAACGCAAATATCGTCCCTTTGCGTTTTTTACGAGACGGCCATCGCGCTGCCCTTCATTCAAGTTTACGTGTGCCCCCAATTTAGAATCACGCCCTTTGTCTTTGTCTTCTTGACGACGGCGCTCTTGTTCAGCATAGAAACGCCCGACGACCAAGCCTTGTTCGCGACAATCAGCGAGCTTGAAGTCTTGCAGCGCGCGCTCAAAATTAGCGTCGAAAAAAAGACCCTGGAGGCGCGCGAACGGCGCGAAAAGCTGGAGCGCCTCACGAACCAAATGATGCGCGCCCTCGTGGAAACGATAGACGCAAAGGACCGCTACACAAGCGGACACTCGGCGCGCGTGGCCCGCTACTCAAAAATGCTGGCCAAGAAAAAAGGCCTCCCCCCCGAAAAATGCCAGCAAATTTTCACGCTGGGACTTTTGCACGACATAGGAAAAGTGGGCGTCCCCACAAGCATAATCAACAAGCCCGGAAAGCTCACCGACAAAGAATTTTCTCAAATGAAGGAGCATCCGATAATCGGCTCCGCCATCTTGGAAAAAGTTTCCCTCTTCCCGGAACTGCGAGCCGGCGCGCGCTGGCACCACGAACGCCCGGACGGACGAGGATACCCGGACGGCCTTTTTGGAGAGCAAATTCCGCTTGAGGCAAAAATCATAGCCGTGGCCGACGCCTACGACGCGATGACTTCAAGCCGCAGCTACAGGCCGCCTATGGAGCAAGCCGCCGTCCGCGATCAAATATCCAACGGAATGGACAGCCAGTTTGACAAGGAAATCGCCTCATACATGCTAGAGCTGATCGACGAGGACAGGGAATACAACCTTCACGAATACGTCAACAAGGCGGAGGCAAAAAAATGATAATGTCTTTTTTGTCAAAGCTCGAATACAACACGCACTTGGAAGCCGCCGCCTTTTTCTTTTTGTTCATGCTATACATTTACTTGCGCAAAAAGTATTACATCCAAAATTTTGTGAACAAAACTTTCAGGCGGCTGGTGGCTTGCCAGCTTATAGCGATTTTGCTTGACATAGCGTCGGCGGTGGCCGTTTCGTTTTCGGACCACATTCCGGTTTGGCTCAACTTTGCGGTCAACACCCTCTACTTCGCGTCGATGGGCTTTTTGTTCTACACGCTGCACTTGTTCTTGATTTCGTTCGGCATAAAGAAAAAAGTGGGAACGGCGCTGTTGGTTCTTTCAAAGACGGTTTTGACAATGTTCCTTGTCTTGCTCGCGGCCAACATTCCGTTTGGAATAATATTCACGTTCAAGGACAGGTTCTACGAGCGCGGTCCGCTCAACTTTCTTTGCATCGTCATTCCGCTTTTCTTTTTCATTGAATGTTGCGGAACCTTCATTCTGATAAGAAAGCGCGTCACAAAGATGATTTTCGGCGTGCTGCTCACGCTGCTTTTTATGTCCGTCATAGGCCCTATTTTGCAATACCTGTTTTTCCAAAGAACACTGCTTTCAAATTTCTTTCCGCTCTTTTCGCAAATTCTTTGCCTCTTCGCGCTTGTGTCGCCCGACTACGCTGAACTTACAAAAAAGCGCGAGGAGCTTTTTGAGCTGCAGCAGCACTTGGAGGAAAGGGCCGCGCGCGAGTCCGAAAAAATTCATCGCCGCGACAAGCAAAAGGAAACCTTGTTCGGGCAAATCATAGACGCGCTGGCGGAAACGATTGACGCGGGCGACCCCAACCGCACCAAGCATTCCGAAAACGTGGCCGACATCTCGCGGCAAATCGCCTACCGAATGTTCCTGCTAAAAAACGACGTGCAGAAAATTTACTACACGGCGATTTTGCACGACATAGGAATAATCGGCGTGCCTGAGGAAGTGGCCGGAAAGCAAGGCAAGATGACCGACCAAGAATTTGCGGAAATAAAAAAGCACTGCGAAATCGGCGAGCGCATTTTGTCAAAGATTACGGAAATGCCCGAAATGGCCAGCGCCGTCCGCAGCCACCACGAGCGCTTTGACGGAAAGGGCTACCCGGACGGCTTGGCCGGAAAAGACATTCCGCTCGCCGCGAGAATCATTGCCGTAGCCGACGCCTACGACGCGATGGTCCACGAACGAAGCTACAAAGAAAAGATGACGCCCGCCCAAGCCAAGCAGGAGTTGACGGCCCAAGCCGGAAAGCAGTTCGACCCGGACGTCGTCGCGGCCGCCCTTGAAATTCTTCCCGGCGATTAGTCCTCGATTTCCGGAATTTTTTCCTTTAGCTTGGCGAAGAATTTTTCGCCGGTGACGCCTTGGCGCAGGCAGGCGAACAAGCAGTTTTCGCCCGCCACCGTTCCTAGGATTTCGTCAAAATTCATGCAGTCAAGCGCGTTGCAGACAGGGCTTGCGTGCCCAGGAAAAGTTTTTATGACCACGATGTTTCCCGACCACTCTATGCTGATGTATCCGCGCAAAAAGTCCTGCGCGAAGAGGCGGTCGCTTTCCTGCCTCTCCTCCTCGGTGGGAAGCGTGTAGACATAGCCGTCGCGGCCGTCCGCAATTTTTCCCACCTTCAAAAGCTTGAGGTCGCGGGAGAGCGTGGCTTGAGTCACCTCAAAGCCTTCCTCTATCAAAAGGTTAAGGAGGCGTTCCTGGCTTTCTATCTTGTTCGTTTTTATCAGTTTTCTAATCGCCTTGAGGCGGCCGCTTCTTTCTTTCATGGCTATTCCTTTTTGTTAAAGCGCTGGCTGGGAGTGACTGTCCAAATCGCGGTGAGCGGTTCGTCGCCGTCATTGGACAAAACGTGCGGAGCGCCCGCGCTGAAGGATATTCCGTCGCCCGCCTTTATTTTGTAGACGTTCTTTTCGTAGTGAAGCTCGCCGCTTCCGCTCAGCACGTAGCCGGTCTCGCGGCCGATGTGGCCGTAAGAGCCCTTGTGTGTTTGCGTATGCGGCGGAATGGTGACCAAGTAGGATTCCATCGTATGGCTTCCGTCGTCGCTGTTGGGGCGGGCGATTTCTTCGTAGCGCACGCCGTCCTCGTCAACGCTGCGGCGCTCGTCGGAATGAATTATTTCCACCGGATGCTTCTTGCGATATTCCTCGAACAAAAATTCCAAGTTGATGTCCAAAACTTCCGCGAGCGACAAAAGGGTGTCGATGGCGGGGCTCACGCGGTTGCGCTCGATCTGAGAAACAAGGCTTTCGCTGACGCCCGCGCGCTGCGCCACAACCTTCAGCGTGTAGCCCTTGCGCTCGCGGACCATCTTGAGCTTTTCGCCAAAATGATACGGGGCTTTTTCTTTGGCGCTCTTTTCGCCGGCGGAGGCGGCGCTTTCATTTTGCGAAACTGTCATTTTTTTGCTTCTCCTTGTTGAAATGCATCACAAATTGGATGAAGTAGTCTTCCAACGTTTTTTGCGGGCCGGCCACCTTGAGCCTTGAGCGGGCGCGGGCGTTGTCCCGGCGCAGGGTGTACATCGAATAAAAGTCGCGGTAGTCCAAGCCGGCGTCGGTCTTTACGTGGACGCCCAAAAATTTTGAAACCTCGTCGCGGCCGATGGCCTTGATTCCCTTGCCCTTCAATATTTCGCGCAAGGCGTTTATCTGCTCGTATGAAATTCCAAAAAGAAATTCTTCCATCGCTTGGCTCACCATCGGCTCGCTAAGCCTGTCCTTTATGAAATTGGTCCACATTTCGTCCATTTGCATGGAAATCAAAATCAGCTCGCTGGTTCCCATCATCGTGCCAAAGGCGGGCGCGAGCTTTCGGCGGGCCGTCCAAATGCTTTGCAAAACCGGCGCGATTTGCTCGATGGCCTCGTCGTTGCGGTGTTCCCAAAGCAAAAGCAGGGACATGGCCATTTCGCGGCGCAAGTCCAAGTCCACGCTCTTGTCGCGAATGCAGTTGAGGTAAACGTCTTCGGCCAGCAAGGAGAACATCATCGTGACGGCCTCGTTCCTAAGGTCGGACACTTTCTTTTCATCCTCGCCTATGTTCTTGGCGATTTTGGAAAGCGAGGAGAACGTGTGAATTTTGGCGATCAAGAAGCCTCGGCCCAAAGAAGCCTTTGACGGAAGCTGCAAGAGCGCGTCGCCTTCGTCCTGGTGCTCCACAAGGGAATCTATCAATGAAGTGGGCGTGCGCTCCCCTCCCGCCAAGCGGTGCCGTTCCAAAAGCGACGGAAAGCGCGCTATGCTCTTTGCCAAGTCGTTCAAATCGTCTATGCGGGTCAAGAAAGTTTCAAATCGGTCGGGATTGGCGTCGCGCAAATGCGGCAAAACCGCGTCGAACATGTCCTGCTGCTTTTTTGTGAAGACAATGATTCCGTCTTCTTTTTCGGGAATGTCCTGGGTTCCGAAAAACGCGCTTATGTCAACGCTCTCAAATTGTCCTTCCACCATACTTTAATAATAGCGCGCTTTTTAAATTTAATCAAATACTTTCGACAAGTCCTGCCCAAGAAACCGCAATGGAAGTCAATAACAAAAAAAACGCTCCCAGTCGCGCGTTTTTTTATCGTTTGTAAAGCGGTTGCTCGGGCAGGCGGTCTTGAAGCAATAAAAAACGCGGCGCGAAGGAGCGAGCGGCATTGCGGAAACTCTCTGTCTGCGTCTGCCGCGCCAGCGGCAGAGTAAATAGTTTCAAGACGCAGGCAGCGAGTAGCGACGATATCGAGCGGTTCCGCAATGCCGAACGCGACTGGGAGCCGCGTTTTTGTTTTTCCTACAATTCGCCTGCCCGGGCAAACGCGCGGCGACCATTTGACAAAAGGCGGGCGGCGCGCTATTATGTTTCTAATGATAGAAACAAACGGGGCGGCGGCGGCGGACAAGGCGGTCGCGGACAGCTTTAACGAAATATGCGGAATTCTCTCAAAGTGCTCCGACGAAAAGGAGGCCGCGGAATTTTTGGCCTGCCTTTGCACGCCCGCCGAGCGCGAAGACTTTTCAAAGCGCTGGCTCAGCGTGAAGGAGCTTTACAAGGGAACGCCCCAGCGCGAAATTGCAAAAAAATTCAACATGTCCTTGTGCAAAATAACGCGCGGCTCCAGAGAACTGCGCAAAGAGGACAGCGCGTTTAAAAAGATTTTGGACCGGCTCAACTAGCGGCGCGCGTTTTTCTTTCCGCGCTTTTCCTCGTACAAAAGCTCGTCGGCTTCCTTTAAGATTTCGTTCAAAGACTTCATATCCTTGGCAAAGGGCTTGCAGCCAAAGCTGATGGAAAGCTCAAAGCCCTCGTTATGAACGATGTTCCAAGCCCGGCACGCCGCGTCTATGTTTTCCCGAATTTCTGCAAGGCGCCGCTCGTTCAAACCGGCGGCAATGATGACAAACTCGTCTCCTCCAAGGCGGCCCACTATGTCAGACGCCCGGAAATTTTCCTTTAAGATTTGCGCCTCGGCCTTTATCGCGCGGTCGCCCGCGTCGTGGCCGTAAGTGTCGTTTATGCGCTTGAGCCCGTCCATGTCGCCAAAGATGACCATGCCGCCTTGGTTTAGGACGACCGCAATGTCTATCGTTTGCTGGCCCAGCTCCATAAAGCCGCGCCTGTTCAAAAGGCCGGTAAGCTCGTCGGTCTTGCTCATTTTGTTCAGGCGGGCCGTCCTTTCCTGCTGAATTTTGACGGCTTTCTCGGACTTGGAGGTCTCCCACGCGCCGCTAAAAACGCGGGAAAATTCCACGCACATCATTGAATAAACCAAATTTTCGCAAAAGCCTTTTCTGAACAAAAAATAGCCGTACTGGCTCTCGCAATTGGAAAGGACAAAGGCTATGTACTGGCCGTTTGAAAAATCAATGAAGCCGTCGGGAAGCATTTTTTCGCGCGGGTTGAAAAAGG
Organism: uncultured Spirochaetaceae bacterium; assembly: GCA_902792795.1. Classification (GTDB taxonomy): domain Bacteria; phylum Spirochaetota; class Spirochaetia; order Treponematales; family Treponemataceae; genus Treponema_D. Next base: position 17,336 of record CADBBB010000013.1, read on the forward strand.
GCGGCGTTTCGTTTATGTTCTGGACAAAATTTCTTTTGCTGTCAAAAGCCGCAAAGACGCAGGCGCTTTCGGGCAAGTCTATTTCCGAGCCATTTTCTTCCACGCAAATAGGCGCGTCATAAACGCAAAGGGCGGCGGCGCTTATGTCAAAGCGCGCGACCAATTCCCTAAAGACCTTTCTGAATTTTGGCAAATTCAAGCGCAGCTGACCGGACGCCAAAAAATTATTCACCATATGGAATTGCGTCTTTTTGTCAAGCCACTCTGTCGCCGCCACATTTGGCAGCGGAGGCGCGCCGCAACCGCACGATTTTCTAAAGCGCGGCTCGGAAAAAACTTCAATCACTCCTTGAACTTTTTTCTTTTGCAAAAGCGCGAACAGAGCCTCGGCGGAAGCGACCCCCTGCTCAAAAAGCCGCTGGTTCACGGTCGTAAGAGACGGTTCGCAAAAGGCGGCCCTTGGAACGTCGTCAAAGCCCGCCACGCGAACTTTTTCGGGAACGGCAATCTTTCGCTTTGCCAAAAAATCCATCGCGGCAAAAGCCATATCGTCATTCAAGGCGTAAATCGCGTCAAAGTCAAACGAGCCTTTTTCTTCCCAATAATCCTCAAGGCATTTCATCGCGCCTTCGTAAGTGAAATTTCCGCCAATCTTGCAGCGGTCGTCAAAGACAAGCCCCTTGCTTTTCATAAAGTCCGAAAATATCCGGGTTCTTTCGGCGGCCTCCTCCGAGCCAGGAATGATTCCCAAAAGACATATTTTTCTGCAATTGTGGCGGCTGACCAAATCGTCCAAAACGCTTTCCATTCCGGCGCGGGCGGAACACACAACGCTTGGAACGCCGGAAATTTTTGTTCCAATGCTTACAAGGGGAAGCGACGAAAAACCCTTTACATATTCTTCAAGCCGCTCTTTTGAAATGTGGTTCCCCAAAACTGCGGAACAAACAATCAAGCCGTCTATGTTGGATTTTGAACAAAGCCGCGCCAACGCCTTTTGCTGGTAGTCAAAGGGCCGGTAGGAATAGTCTAGCTCGCCCACGCAAAAATCAAAAAGCGGCGAATCGTATTTTTGGCAAACAGAGAAAATTCCGTCTACAATTTCCTTAACATAATCGGAATTGACGTCATTCAACAAAACGCCTATCCTCTTCGCGCCGCTATTCATAACTAAAAAATTATATGGCATAAAGCGCGTTTTGTCAAAGAAATAATTTCGCCGCGCCGATCTTACTCCGAGCCGCGCAGGTTGCGGAGGCGGCAAAAGCGCGCTAGAATGAAAGGCATGAATGCGAAACGTCCGGCCGTTTTTTTGACGATCGCGCTCCTTTTTTTTGGCGCGCAAAAACCGCGGGCGCAGGCTCCAAACTTTGAGCCGCGTTTTGAAAGCGACGGCCGCCTTGACGCGCCAATCTTCGAGCTTCCCCAAATCGACGCGCAAAAATTCGCGCGCGCGGCCCTTGTGGCGAGCGGCGCGGACGAAGGGCGGACGGAGCGGCATCTAAAAGCTCTCGACGCCTTGTGGGCGGAACTTTCCCAAAGGCTTGACGGCATTGGCATGGAAGAAGGCGCGGAGAAAATTCTTTCATTTATGTACGAAAAAATTTTGCGCAAGTACAACTTTGACCAAACGCGCGTTGACCTGACGATGGACACAGGCGTTTACAACTGTGTGTCTTCCTCAATCCTTTTCATGTATTTTTGCAAGCGCGCCGACATTCCGGTTTGCGCGGTGGAAACTCCGCGCCACGCCTTTTGCATGATTTTTGCGGAAAACGGCGCGATTGACGTGGAGACCACCAATCCCTACGGAGTGAACCCCGGCAAAACGCGCGGGCAAGATTTGGGCGGCGGAAAGACGCAGTGGATAACGGTTCCGGCAAAGGACTACGCGGGTCGCCATCAAGTTGACGACCGCCGCGCGATTGGAATGGTCTACAACAACCGCATCGTCCAACTTCAAAAGAAAAGGCTCAACGCGCAAAGCGTGGGCCTTGCCATAGACGCCTACCAAGTCCAAGGAAAATCCGTCCTTGCCCGCTCCGACTTGGAGCTTTGCGTAGGAAACGCGGCGAGCGACTTGATTTCCGGCGGAAGGGAACAGGAAGCGATTGACTTTCTAAAAGGCGCGGAGGAACGCTTTGGCCCGTGCGACAACTGGTCAAAGAAAATTCAGACCGCGTTCCACAATTTGCTTTTAAAAAAGGCCAACAGCCTGCCATACAAGGAAGCGCTTGCGGAACTGGACGCCAACAAAGAGAATCTTTTGCCCCGCGACTATGCGGAACTAAAGGAATATGTCTATTTGTTGAACAGCCAAAAGGCGGCCCAAAAGCATGACTGGCCGGCGGCGATTGAGCGCGCGAAAGTGGGCCTTGAGGAATTTCCGCAAAGCAAAAGGCTTTTGAACTTCAAGAACGCGTTCACCCAAAACTGGGCGGCCGACTTTCACAACGCAGCCGCCGACTTGTACAACGCGGGCAAAAAGGAAGAGGCAGTCGCAAAAATTAAGGAAGGCCTCGCCGCCCTTCCCCAAAACAAAATCCTTTTAAGCGACCTTGAAAAAATGTCAAAGTAAGAAAAAAGCTGAAACGCTTCCAGCGTCAGTTCGATTTGACGAAACCGCTAGCTAGCGTCGCTACACGCTGTTTTCGCTTGAAACTATCCAACGCTGCCGCTTGCGCGGCAGGCTCAAACAGAGTGTTTTCGTCAAACGACCTTCCGCTTCGCGCGTTTCAGCATTTTTCACGCCATTAACAAAAGCAACCTATTTTAAAGGCAAGGCTTTTTGACTGGGAGCGTTTTGTTTTTCCTTGCAATTCGGTTGCTTTTTGTTTGTATTGAATTTATTTTGCGCGCGCAGTAATATTCCAATATGACGATATTTCAAAACATAAACCGCCTCGTCTCTTACGCGCTCAAGACGGGTCTTATCGCAAAAGAGGACATCACTTACACGCAAAACCGCTTGCTGGAGCTCTTGCGCTTGGACGGCTTTGAGGAAGGCTTTGACACGGCCAAGCTTCCGTCCGTAAAGACAAGCGACTTGGAAGGCATTTTAAAAGAGCTCTTGGACTGGGCGGCGGCCAACAATGTTTTTGAAGACACAGGAATAGCCGCGCGCGATTTGTTCGACACAAAAATCATGGGGCAGCTTGTTCCGCCTCCGTCGGACGTGATAGAAATATTCCAAACCCTACGCGACGACTTTTCGCCAAAAAAAGCCACCGACTGGTTCTATAAATTTTCGCAGGACACAGACTACATCCGCCGCTACCGCGTTTGCAAGGACTTAAAGTGGAAGGCGGCCACTCCCTACGGCGCGCTTGACATCACGATAAACCTTTCCAAGCCGGAAAAGGACCCCAAGGCCATCGCCGCCGCCAAGCTCGCCAAGCAGTCGGGCTATCCCAAGTGCCTCCTCTGCCCGCAAAACGAAGGCTACGCGGGCCGCCTCAACCACCCGGCGCGGCAAAACCACAGAATCATTCCGCTGACCCTTAACGGCGAAAAATGGGGCTTCCAATATTCCCCATACGTTTACTACAACGAGCACTGCATCGTCTTGAACCAAAAGCACGTTCCGATGAAAATTTGCCGCGCCACGTTCGAGCGTCTTTTGGACTTTGTGACGCAGTTCCCCCACTACACCTTGGGAAGCAACGCCGACCTCCCGATTGTGGGCGGCTCGATTTTGACGCATGACCACTTTCAGGGCGGAAACTATGAATTCCCGATGGCCCGCGCTCCGATAGAAACGCCGGTCCAATTCAAGGGCTATCCCAGCGTCAAGGCTGGAATCGTCAAATGGCCTTTGAGCGTGATCCGCTTGGATTCGGAAAACAAAAAGGCGCTCGCTGACTTGGCGGAAAAGATTCTAAAGGCGTGGAGAAGCTACACGGACAAGGCCGCCTTTGTTTTCGCAAAGACGGACGGAGTTCCCCACAACACAATCACGCCCATCGCCCGCCGGCGCGGAGAGCTTTACGAGCTTGACTTGGTTTTGCGCAACAACATCACGACAGCCGAGCACCCGCTTGGAGTCTACCATCCGCACGCCGAGCTCCACCACATTAAAAAAGAAAACATCGGCCTTATAGAAGTCATGGGCTTGGCGGTTTTGCCGTCGCGCCTAAAAACAGAAATGGCCGCGCTTTCTGACGCGCTTGTTGCAGGAACGGACATCTCGGGCGACGAGCTTTTGGCCAAGCACGCGGATTGGGCGGAACAATTGAAGCGCAAATACAAGTTCACCAAGGACACGGCGCCAAAAATTTTGCGCAAAGAAATCGGAATAGTTTTCTCCAAAGTTTTGGAGCACGCCGGCGTCTACAAGCGCGACGGACAAGGAAAGGCGGCCTTCGAGCGCTTTGTCCAAGCGGTCAACAAAAAATAGCGGACGCATAAAATGGACAAGTCGGACTTCGCTAAAATCGTAAAAATCACCTCCCCCATTTTCTTTGGCTATGTTTCCATAGGAATTCCCTTTGGACTTATGGTCGCGCGCGCGGGCTACCCTTGGTGGCTGGCTCCATTGATGAGCGTAACTATGTACACTGGAACCGGCCAATACATCGCGATCGGAATGTTCGCGGCCGGAGCGGGCTTGGCGCAAATAATGCTCATTCAAGTCTTGGTGGGAATCCGCCACATTTTTTACGGCCTTTCGCTTTTGACAAAATTCAAGGACGTGGGAAAATGGAAGGCCTATTTGGTCTACGCGCTCACCGACGAAACTTACGCCGTCCTTTGCTCGGTGGACGCGCCGGCTGGCCAAAAGCCCGGCCGCTTTTACGCCGCCATCGCCGCCTTGGACGAATTTTACTGGACGCTGGGCGCGACAATCGGAGCCGTCGCCGGAAGCCTGATTAACTTTTCGTTTGAGGGCGTTGACTTTGCGCTTACCGCGCTCTTTTGCGTAATTTTGACGGAACAAATCTTGGCCAGCAAGGATTTTCTTCCGCCCGCTATTGGAATCGCGGCGTCCGTTTTGGCGGCGGTCTTGGAACGGCTGGGAATACTTCCCGGCGGCAATATGCTTTTGCTTTCGCTTTCGGTCGGAATAACGGCGCTGGTCTTGGCAAAAAACGTAGGCAAGCCCAAAACGGGGGCGCAAAAATGAGTTCACCAACGACAGTAGCTTTGACCATAATTTTGACTAGCCTTATATTGTTCTTTTACAGGGGCGCCCCCTTCTTGATTTTTGCCAAGCGGGAGCCGCCCGCCGCCCTTCGCTTTGTGGAAAAATGCCTTCCGCCCCTTATAATCGCCACGCTGATTGTCTACTGCCTAAAGGACATAGACTACGCCGCGCGTCCTTGGGGCGCCCCGCAATTCATCGCCATAGCCGCCACCGTCGGCCTTCATTTATGGAAGAAAAACTCAATGCTCAGCATCTTTGGCGGCACGATTTTGTTTATGGTACTGAATAGAATAATGTAGAATAATGCTACGACGGACAAGCCGTCGTTTTGTTATAGGAAACGATTTTACTGCGCTCTCGCGAGCGCGAACAATCCCAGTCGCGGTTGCGGCAGGCGCAAAACAGAGTGTTTTCGCCGGCCGCCCCGCTCCCTCGCGCATTTTCCACAAAAATGCTAGTCGCCATAAACAAAATCGAGCCTATTGGCCAGAAGGGACCCGCCCTTTTTTTGGAAAGAAAAAAACGCCATGGGGCGGCAGGCTAAAGGACGGGACGCAGGCAAAAAAATTTGGAGGGGCCCGCCAGCGAACGGCTTGGCCGCATGTAATTATTGACATTTGCGTATTCGACGCATTGGCATCAAGCCGAGAGCGAAGGGTGGGAGGCGCCAAATTTTTTTGCCGTCGCTGGGACCCGTCCTTTAGCCTGCCGCCCGCGCGCGCGTTCATTTTTTTTCCAAATTCCTATTGACAAAAAGGCTCAATAACATCATTCTATGCCTTATGCGTTTTTACGGCGTTAAGCCGCCTGACTATGGCGGCGAACATTAAAGATTACAGAGGCTCGTGGCTTTGAAAGGCAGTCAAGTTACAATCGACCATGTCAGCAAGCGTTTCGGCGATTTTGTCGCGCTTGACGACATCAACTTTACGATTAAGCCCGGCGAGTTTTTCTCGCTGCTTGGACCTTCGGGATGCGGAAAGACAACGCTCTTGCGCATCATAGCGGGTTTTGAATTTCCCGACGAAGGCGTTGTTTTGTTCGACGACAAGAACGTCATTCCTTTGGCCGCCAACAAGCGGCAGTCGAACACCGTGTTTCAAAACTACGCGCTCTTCCCGCACCTTACGGTCTACGAAAACGTGGCCTTCCCCTTGCGGCTTAAAAAGGCGCCAAAAGAAGAAATCGACCAAAAAGTAAAGCAATACCTGCGCTTGGTTCAGCTTGAAGCCCACATGCAAAAAAAGCCAAACCAGCTTTCGGGCGGCCAAAAGCAGCGCGTCGCCATAGCCCGCGCCTTGATAAACGAGCCGAAAGTGCTTTTGCTCGACGAGCCGCTTAGCGCGCTTGACGCCAAGCTTCGCGCCAACCTCTTGCTTGACTTGGACGCGATCCACGACAAAATCGGAATCACTTTCATTTACGTGACTCACGACCAGAGCGAAGCGCTTTCGGTCAGCGACAGAATAGCGGTAATGAATTCCGGCCACGTATTGCAGGTCGGAACGCCCTTTGAAATTTACGAAAGCCCGGCGACGCAGTTTGTCGCGCAGTTCATCGGCGACACAAACCTCTTTGAGGCGGAAGTCGTGGAATGCGTTGAGCACAAGGACCCCAACGGCAACGACGACTGGATGGTCACTTGCAAGGTTCCCGCCCTTGGAAAGCAAGCGTCTCTTTCCACCGACACGGCGGAACAGCAGACCCTGGACAAATACATGATGGTCACCGACTACGAGCACACCGAGCCGGGACAAAAGGTGGCCTTCACTATCCGCCCCGAAAAAGTCCGAATCACCAAGCAGGAGCCGGACACCGGCGGCCGCACCGACATCAACGTTTACAAGGGCGTCGTCGAGGAGCCGATTTATTCCGGCTTCCAGTCAAAATTCTACGTCCGCTTGGAAAACGGCGCGCTCGTGAAAATTTTCAAGCAGCACACCAACTACATGGAAAACGGTCCCGCCATCCAATGGAAGGACCAAGTCTACGTCTCTTGGTCGGCCGAAGACGCCTACCTAGTCGAAGACATTGAAAAGTAGGAAGCGCGATGAAAGACAATTCCACCGAAACAAGGGCTTTTAAGAAAGCCAATCCCGGCCCCTTTTACGCATGGCCCATGGGCTTGTGGTTCACGATTTTTTTCATCGCGCCTATTGTCATAATCGTCTGCTACTCATTCATGAAGCGCGACGTTTACGGCGGCGTTGTGGCGCAGTTCACGCTCAAAGCCTACCAGCAAATGCTGGACCCGGCCTACGGAAAAATATTTTTGCGCACCCTTTTCATCTCCGGCCTTTCAAGCTTTTTGTGCATAGCAGTGGCGCTTCCATGCGGATACGCCATCGCGAGAAGCAAACACCAGACGCTCTTCTTGATTTTGGTAATCATTCCCTTCCTCACAAATTCGCTCATACGCATTTTCGCGTGGATAACGATTTTGGGCGACAACGGAATGCTGAACGGAATTTTGCGCGCGCTCCATTTCGCGCCGCGAAAATTTATGTTCACAAAGGGCGCGATTGTCTTGGTCAGCGTCTACATGTATTTGCCATACGCCATTTTGCCGGTCTTTACAAGCGTCGACCGCTTTGACTTTAGCTTGTTGGAAGCGGCGCGGGACTTGGGAGCCACAAAGGCGCAGTCGATGACCAAGGTTTTGATTCCGGGAATAAAGAGCGGAATTTTGAGCGCCTTGATTTTCACCTTCATTCCGATATTCGGACAGTACACAGTTCCGCAAATGGTGGGCGGAAAAGACAGCTACATGCTGGGCAACATAATCGTGGACCAAGTGCAAAAGGCGCGCAACTGGCCCTTGGCCTCGGCCTTTAGCCTTGTCATAACGTTCGTCTCAATGGCCTCGATTATGTGGATGCTCGCGGCAAGCAAAAAAGAGGCCGCGCTCAAAAAGTCCTCCAACAAGGAAGACTTGGCGGCCAACATGAACGGCCCGATAATCGCCAACAGTTTGGGAGGCGCAAAATGAAAAGGCTTCCATTCATAAGCAAGTTGCTGGCCCGCCCCGCGCGGCCGGCCGAGCCTACGCGCCACGCCAAGCGCTCGTGGAAAAAGCGCGCCGTCTCCTTTGGCTTTTCAAACATGACGCTGGCCTTGACCTTGGTCTTTTTGTTCCTGCCGCTTTTTGTCATCGTCTTCTATTCATTCAACGAGGCCAAGGACACCACGTGGACAAAGTTTTCGCTGGTGTGGTACGAAAAGTTGATTTTCGGCTCAAGCGACTTGTGGGCGTCTTTGTGGAACAGCGTCTTTGTGGCGGTCGTCTCTTCTTTGGTGGCCACCGTTTTGGGAACCTTGGCCGCAATCGGAATAACTTGGTACAAGTTCAAGGGCAGAGGCTACATACAGACCACAAGCTTTTTGCCTATGGTTTTGCCGGAAGTAATCATGGGCGTCTCGCTCTTGATTTTCTTTAGCGGAATCAAGATGGCGCTCGGTCTTATGACGATTTTCATCGCGCACACGACCTTCTGCATGCCCTTCGTCTACCTGATGGTCAGCGCGCGCATAGACGAGTTCGACTATTCCATCATCGAGGCCAGCCACGACTTGGGCGCAAACGAGGTCCAGACCTTGTTCAAGGTCATACTCCCCGCGATCATGCCTGGAATCATCTCCGGCTTCATGATGAGCGTCACGATGTCGCTGGAAGACTACGTCATCACCTTCTTGGTCTCAGGACCGGGAAGCACGACCCTTCCGCTATACGTATACTCGATGATTCGTTTTGGCGTGAGCCCGGTGATAAACGCGCTCTCTTTTGTATTGATAATCGCCATTTGTTTCGTTACAATAGTGCTAAGGAAAAGCGTAAAGAACTTCGCTTCTTCCCGCTAATCTTATATAAGGAATATTTATGAAAAACCGTTTTTTTAACTTTATGGCTTCCGCGCTCGTCGCGGCCGCGCTTGTCTTGGTCCTTTCCTGCTCAAAAAAGGATGAAAAAATTCTTTACCTTTACAACTGGACCTACTACACGCCGGACGAAGTTTTGCGCGACTTTGAGGAAGAATTCAACTGCGTTGTCAAAGTGGACAGCTACGCCTCCAACGAGGAAATGTATTCCAAGCTGCGCGCCGGAGCCAAGGGCTACGACATCGTGGTTCCCTCCCAAGACTACGTTTCAATCATGATCAACCAAGGAATGCTTCATCCCATCGACCAAAACAAATTGACAAACAGAAAGCACG
>CADBBB010000014.1:0-26119 GCA_902792795.1 uncultured Spirochaetaceae bacterium
GACTTGGAGGGGCCCGTCAGCAAGCCAGCGAGCGATTGGCAGCGCTCGTAAGAGCGCAAGTGGATATTTTCCTATCCAAAGCGGAGCGCAGCGACGCAAAGACGGGAGGCGCCAAGGATTTTTTTCGTCGCTGGGACCCGCCTATAAAGCCCGCGTTTTTTTTGGGTTGTGTTCCATAATACGGATGGCCGCGCGAAAAATGTGGACTTTTTACTATATATATGCTAAAATAAACGCGTGAAAATGCCTTTTTCGCTAAAAGCCGCGGTTTTCTCTTGCGCGATTTTGCTGGCGCTCTTTTCTTGCTCCAATTTTGGGGGCGGAGTTGCCTCAGGCGCGTCCGAGCTTCCTGGGCAGGACGTGACGCGGGGCGGAACAGGCCAAAGCGGCGGCCTTTTTTACAAGACAATTGGCGGAAGCGTGGAGCTTTCTGGAATTTATCCGCGCGGTTTTGGCCAAAAGATGTCCGCGTCAAGCTCGAACATGACAGGCGGCGGCGTCCAACAAGACGCGGACGGAACGAACGGCGAGGACGGCGTTTCAAAGACGATTTTTCCGGCCTCGGATTCCGTTGACACAAGCGCGCTCGACTATTTTGTAACGGCCTCCCACGCGGGCATGTCCGACATTGCGGGAACCGTTACCGAAGACGGCGACGACCTTACATACTCGATAACGCTGCCCTTTAGTTCCGCCACAGACACATGGAGCGTCGCCGTCACAGGCAAAGACGGCGACGGAAAAATCCTTCTTTCTTCGCAAGCGGTGGCCGTAAAAGCAAGCGACGCGGAAAAAGACATCGCGCTTTCTTACGCGCAAGACCCCAGCGGAGGCACGGGCGCCGTCAGCTTTGACTTTCCGATTGCCGCGGACAGCGGAATTCAAAGCGCCAAGGTAACGTTTGGAGCGGACGCGGCGCAAACGGTTGGCGTTTACGGCGGAAAAGTTTCGTTCAGCAAAAGCGACGTCGCTCCCGGCTCTTACGCCATTAAGATTGTATTCTACAGCGGAACAAGCGCAAGCGGCGACGTCCTTTACGCCATAAACGAAACGGCCAACGTCTACTCAAACCTTACGACGTCCGTTCCCTACGGAAGCGCTGAATACATAACGAGCGGAAGCGGCTTCAAATCGATTTCAAAAGACATGGTCTCCGCCTTGCAAAGCGTAAGCGAAAGCGGCATTTGGCTTGGCGGAACGGGCCTCACGGGAATCGCCGCCAGCGACGATAACAGCGGAACAAAATTCAAGCCGGTGGCCACGCTTTGGCGCGCGGTGGAAATCGCAAACGCGCTTGCCCAAAAGGACGCGACTAAAACTTACACGATAAACGTTCAGGGCAATGTTCGCGCCGGAACCGCCGAAACGGACGGCGAAAGAGTTGAAATCGCTGAGGCTACAAAGCTTGCCGTAAGGGGAACCAATTCAACAAGCTATTGGACTATAAGCGGAGACGGCGGAAGCGGCCCCCATGACTACATCATTTCAAATTCCGACGCGGAATTTCAATATCTGGCTTTTGACAAGTTGACTTGCTTTGAAGTCGCCGCCGGAAAAGCCACGATGAACGATTGCCAAGTGACAAACGGCGCGTCCGACGAGAACGGAATCTCGGGCGGAGTAACGGTTGACGACGGCGCGACTTTTGAGTCTCTTCACGGCCTAAAGGTGACGGCTTGCGTAAATTCTGCGGGAACAAAAAGCGGAGTCGCCGGCGGCGGCGGCGGAATTTGGAGCGACGGAACGGTCGATTTGACCGGCGCTGAAATTTCGGCTTGCGAAGCGTCCGGCGCTCTTTCTTGCGGCGGAGGAATTTTCGCAAAGGCTGGATCTGTTTCATTAAAAAATTGTGCCGTTGACGGAAATTCCTCTATAAGCGGCGGCGCGGGAATTTATGTCGTCGACGCGAGCCTTTCTGTTGACGCGGACACAAGCGTGACAGGCAATTCCGCAATCGGCACAAGCGCTTGCGGCGGCGGCTTGTATGTCATAAACTCTTGCTCAAAGCCGATAACTTTGGCCGGAACATTTTGCGGGAATTCCGCCAACAGCGGCGGCGCGGTTTACAACTCTTCCGCCGCGGACTTTACGATTGGCTCCGGCGCCGTAATCGGAAAAAGCGGAGAGGGCAACACGGCGACTTATGGAGGCGGCGTTTACCATGCGGGAAGCGTCGAGTTAAAAATGACTGGCGGAACGATAGCCTATAACGCCGCCACAAGCAACGGCGCGGGCCTTTATATGCCGAGCGGAAAGACTGCCACAATTTCCGGCGGCTCCATCGAGCATAACGAATGTTCTGGAAGCGGGACAAACGGAAAGGGCGGCGGCGTATACACAAACGGAAGCCTTTATTTGGCTGGCGGAACAATTAGCGCCAACTCCTCGTTGCGCGGCGGCGGCGTTTACAACGACAGTTCGGGAAAGGTTTTTGTTTACGGAACTGCCGTAATTGGCGGCTCTTCTTCCGCCGAAGGAAACAAGGCTGTTGGAACATACGCCTTTGGCGGCGGAGTGTTCAACGCGGGCTCTTGCTACTTTGGCTACAGCGCTTGGTCAGATTCCAGCGGAACGCCAAAGGCTTGGACAGGAAGAGTAAGCGCCAACAGTTCGGAAGACAGAGGCGGCGGGGTTTATAACGCGGGCGACTTTAGAATGATTAGCGGAACGATTGGCGGCGCCACTGACGCTTATGCCAACACAGCGGCGAATCTTGGCGGGGCCTTGTATGGCGGCGGCGGCAAGAAAATTAGTTTTGGCGGTTCCGCGTCAATTCCGCCCGCATCGGACGGCGGCAACGACATTTGCCTTAACAATGCCATAAGCAACGCCATTTCGCTTACAAGCAAGCTTACCGCCGGCGATGTCGTTGGCCTTATTGCTGTCGGCCCCAACACATCGGAAGAAAGGCTTTCGGGAGATGACGGCGTAAACGCAATTACTTCAACCGATGTCACGGGAACAGACTTTGAAAGCTGCGTGGCAAAGTTCAAGGTGAAGCAAGTCAAAAAATATTTGCTGGCTCTTGGCAAAACTGGCTCCAACGCCGGCGTGATAAAAAAAGACAAGACTTATGACGAAAACTATATTGTTGTCCAGGGAACGAAATTTACAGGAACGGCTGTTTCCGGCTCCAGCGTCTTCATATCAGGGCGAAAGCTTACAATACCGACATTGCATGTTTGCGTTCACGAAGTGACTCAAAAACAATACTCGACTTATTGCAAGTTTGCGAATCCCAGCGGGTTAAGGCCTGACTCGCGTGGAACGGGCGACAATTATCCCGCGTATTTCATAGACTGGTATGATTGCATAGTTTATTGCAATTTGCGAAGCATTGCGGAGGGCCTTGAGCCATGCTATAAATTGGGAACGGAAACTAATCCAAAGTTGTGGTCTGGAACAGGCGGAAACGACACAGAAGGATATTACGGCCCCCAAGAAATTAACGCAGCTTGGAACGCCATCACATGCGACTTTTCTGCCAACGGCTGGCGAATGCTCCGCGACGTTGAATGGGAGTATCTTGCGCGCGAAGGAAATCTTACCGGCGCTCAAAAGTTGTATTCCGGAAGCGATGACATAGAAGCCGTCGGTTGGTACACTTTAAATTCTTCCGGCAAAACTTACGAGGTAAAAACAAAAGACGCGAACGCGCTTGGCATTTACAATATGACTGGAAATGTTTGGGAGTACATTTGGGATTGGTCTGGCACTATAACCAGCTCCACAAGCATAGACGGACCAACGTCAAGTTCAAGTGGAAAGCGCATGGTTCGCGGCGGAGGTTTTAACGCTAGCGCTGACGATTGCAAAATAGGCAGCCATGGTGTTCAAAATCCCCCTACCGATTCTTGGGCCAACTGCGGCGTCCGCGTCGCGCGCACTTTGGACTAAGCCGCTCGCTTTCTTGATGGCAAGACCCTAATCGTTGTTTCGAGCGGTTTCACCGCGTCCGTTGGACGCTGCCGTTTGCGCCGGTTCGCAAACCTTTCCCTTGAACAAAACTTTTGGATGGACCACAATCTTCAGCTTTTTTTCCAGAGCGGCGAGCTTGCGCAATTCCCATTCGTCGCCGATGACGATGTTGACGCCGCTCTTTCCCGCGCGCGCGGTGCGGCCGGAACGGTGGACAAAAAAGTCTTCGTCGTCGGGAAGGTCGCATTGGATTATGTAGCCGATGTCTGGAATGTCAAGGCCGCGGCTTGAAAGGTCGCTCGTGATCAGCACCGGGCATTTTCCGCTTTTAAAGCGCGCAAGCATCGACTGCCGCTCTTGGTTTTTTATTTTTGCCGTGAGCGCGGCGCAGTCGATTTTCTTGAACTTTAGCTTTTGGAAAATGTTTTCCACTTGGTCGGCGCGGCTGGCAAAGACAAGCGCCTTTTTTGGCTCCAGAGCGCGCAGTATCGAGCGCAAAAGGTCAATCTTGTCGCGCCGCTCGGCGTAAAAGGCCCAGTGTTCGATTTTTTCGCGCAGGACATCTTCCAGCGGCAAAAGTATTTTTTCAAAGCCGCCCGCGCCGGCATTTTGGGCTTGCGACGGGCGGACGTCTTCCAAAAACTTTTGCGTCTTTTTTGTGATTGTGGCGGAACAAGCGATGATTTGAGTGGCCGTTCCAAAAAGCGCGGCCAAGTCCGCCGTTTCTTGCGCTATTTCCTTGGATGCCAAGCGGTCTGCCTCGTCAAGAACCAAGGCGGCGGCGCTTTCTATTTTAAGTTTCTTTAGGCGGCAAAGTTCCAAGAGGCGGCTTGGAGTTCCAACGACAATCGCCGGCCTTTCCTTTAGCGAGTCGATTTGCCTTTTGAGCGGAGCGCCGCCAATGAAAAGCGCGCATTTAAGGTCTGTCACGCTGGCCGCCGCCTGTTTTAGTTGGGAAGCCAGCTCAAAGGTGGGGGAGACGACGATTATTTTTACGGCCTTTGTCGGGTTTGGCTCGGCCTCGATTTTTTGCAAAAGGGGCAGCAAAAAGGCGAACGTCTTTCCGCTTCCAGTGGCCGACTGAAAAATCACGTTCTTTCCGGCCAAAATCTCCGGAATCGCTTTTGCCTGAACTGCGGTCGGCTCCGTTATTCCCAACGCGGCCAGCTTTTGGCAAAGGCCGTCCTCAATTCCCAAATCCTTAAATGCGCTCATGCCGCCATTGTATCGCAAAAAAAATAAAAACGCAATTAAAAAACGCGCGGGCAGCAGGGCAAGCGGCGCCTGCGCGAAGGAGGAGGGCGGCCTGCGAAAACACTACGTCGGGCACGCCCTCCGTTTTGCGTAAGGAAATTATTTACTTGCGCGCTTCCGCGCGCGGGCAATCATTTTGCCTATTTAAACTGTAAAGGCGACGAGCCGTGCGGAGCGCGCATGCGCGATTGCAATACCTTTAGAGGCCTCGTTTCCAATGGAAACGAGATAATCTAGCGGTTCCGGCGGTCGCAGCCGCGACAGGGAGCGTTTTGTATTGACTTATGCCGTTGCCTTGCTATAATGTAGGAATGAAATTTGCTGTGGACACATTTGCCTGCGACGGCGGAAAAAGCGGCTTTGGCTCATACTTGAGCAACTTGGCGGCCAACCTTCCGGCGGACGGCGAGGAGCGAGGCGTTTTGTTTGGGGCGGCGGCCGACCGCTACACTTATTCAAGCGAGCTGCCTTTTTTGGAAGTCCGCTGCGGCGACTCCATCAACGCGATGCGCTTTTGGCACAATTTTTCTTCGGCCGCCTTTTACAAAAAGAACGGAATAGACGCGGTTTTGTATCCGGCCGCCGCTCGCCTTTTGCCTGGCCGCTTTCCAATTCCGGGAGCCGCGGTCCTGCACGACTGTCTCAGCGTGATTCTTGCAAAGGCAAAATTCGCCCATCGCCTTACCTTGCGGGGCTTTGAGCGCGTTCAAAAAATAATTGTTCCCACAAATTTCATAAAGAACGACCTTTTGCGCCTGGGCTTTGACGGAAAGAAAATTCAAGTCATACGCCACGGCATAGACCACAACCGTTTTTACCAGCGGCCTCTGGACGACGGAGAGCTCTTGAACCTAAAGCCGTTCGCCATAAAGCGGCCTTACATAATTTACCCGTCAAGCGTCAGCGGCGAGGGAAAAAAACACATAGAATTGATAAAGGCCTTTGAGCTTTTTAAAAAGCGTACGGACGCGCCGCACCGCCTTGTCCTCGCCGGCGCCGAAAGCGCTTGGAGCGAGCAAGTCCACAAGGCCGCATTTGAGTCGAGCGTCGCCTCGGACATTTTCTTGACGGGATTTTTTCCGCAGGAAGGATTTCCGCTTTTGTGCGCCGGAGCCGACGCCTGCGTGTTTCCGTCCGTCCAGGAAGGGGCGGGCATTCCGATTTTGGAAGCGATGGCGAGCGGAGTTCCGGTGGCGGCGGCCAACGCGGGCGCCTTGCCTGAGATTTGCGCCGGAAAGGCCGTTTTGTTTGACAGCGACAATTTGGAAGAAATGGCCGGCGCCATTGAAAAAGTTTTGGGCGACAAAAAAGCCCGCCAAAAGATGATTTTGGAGGGCCTTTCTTGGAGCAAGAAATTCAACTGGCAGGACTGCGCCCGCTCCACCGTCGCCGCTCTGGTCAGCTTGACCTAGGCTGTTTGCTTTACCACGAGGCTTTCGGGATTTGGAATCTCTCTCTTTTCCACAAAATCCTTTGTGATTTCAAGCGCCTTTTTGCCGGGAACGCTGGGAAGCTCGTACATCAAGTCCAAAAGCATTTTTTCGACAATCGCGCGCAAGCCGCGGGCGCCTGTCTTTTGCTTTATGGCCGTGTCGGCGATGGCTCCGATCGCGTCTTCTGTAAACGCAAGGTTCACGTCGTCAACGGCAAATGAGGCTTGGAACTGCTTTGTAATCGCGTTCTTGGGCTGGGTGAGAATCGCCACCAAGTCGTCGCGGGTCAAGGCCTTGAGAGCCACCGTTATCGGCATGCGGCCGATCAATTCGGGAATCAAGCCAAAGCGGACAAGGTCGTCCGGCGTCACTTGGTTCAAAAGCTGCATGCGCTCTTCGTCCGTCATTGTCGCCACGTTCGAGCCAAAGCCCAGCGAATGTTCCGCCGTCCTCTGCTCGATGATTTTGTCAAGGCCCACAAAGGCGCCGCCCAAGATGAACAAAATGTTGGTCGTGTCAATCTCAAGCATTTCCTGGTTGGGATGCTTTCGGCCGCCCTGCGGCGGAACGGAAGCCTTTGTTCCTTCGATTATTTTTAGCAGCGCCTGTTGGACGCCCTCGCCCGAAACGTCTCGGGTAATCGAAGTGTTTTCGCTCTTGCGCGCTATTTTGTCAATTTCGTCGATGAAAATAATTCCGCGCTCGGCGGCGGCTATGTTTCCGTCGGCGGCGTTGATCAATTTTAGAAGGACATTCTCAACGTCTTCGCCAACGTAGCCGGCCTCTGTCAAGGTCGTGGCGTCCGCTATGGCAAAAGGAACCTTGAGCTTTTGCGCCAACGTGCGCGCCAGCAAGGTCTTTCCGCTTCCGGTGGGGCCAATCAAGAGTATGTTTGACTTTTCGATTTTTACGTCGTTTTGCGCTTCGGGCTGGCCCATCAAGGACATTCGCTTGTAGTGGTTGTAGACCGCCACGCTCAAAGCCTTTTTGGCGTAGTCCTGGCCCACGACATATTGGTCAAGGTAGTCCTTGAATTCCTTTGGCGTGGGAACCTGGCTCATTTCAATTTGGTCAACGCCGTTTTCCTCTTCGCTCAAGATTTTTGAGCAAAGTTCGGCGCATTCGCGGCAAATGAAAATTTCTCCGATGCGGCTTGCGGCAAGCTTTCTGTCAGTGTCGGCGGGCTTTCCGCAAAAGGCGCAAAAGTTGTTGTTTGAATTGCGGAACAAGCTCATTTCCTTGCCTCCATCACCTGGTCTATCACGCCGTACTCAAGCGCGTCCTTGGCCGACATGTAAAAATCGCGCTCCATGTCCTTTGCGATTGTCTTTTCGCTTTGGCCAGTGGCGTCGGCCAAGTATTTGATGGAAAGTTCCTTCAACCTTATGATTTCCTTGGCTTGGACGGCGATGTCGCTTTCCTGGCCGCCGACGCCTCCGCGCGGCTGGAGGATCATCACGCGGCTGGAGGGGAGCGCGATTCGCTTTCCCTTGCTTCCGCCCGCGAGCAAGATGGCCGCCATGCTGGCCGCTTGTCCCAAGCAAATTGTCTGGATGGGGCAGCGCACGTATTTCATCGTGTCGTAAATGGCCAAGCCTGCGGTCACGGAGCCGCCCGGCGAGTTGATGTACATGTTGATGTCTTTGTCGGGATTTTCGGACTCCAAAAAGAGCAGCTGCGCCACAACCAAATCCGCCGTGGCGTCGTTGATTTCCCCGTCAACAAAGACGATTCTGTCCTTTAAGAGACGCGAGAAAATGTCATAAGAACGTTCCCCATTTCCTGTCCTTTCTATGACATAGGGAACAAGCGTGTTCATCTGTTCGTTCATAAATTATAATATAGTAAAAATTCCTCAAATCGTCTAGTTTTGTTTGAACAAGTCGGCAAAGTCGATTTTGTCGCCCTTGGAAACCTTGACTTCCTTGTAAAGCTCGTCGTAAAGCTTTTGCTCTTTTACGTCGTCGATGAGGTATTCCTTTGAGCGCGGATCGTCGTAATGCTTCTTGACTTCTTCCACGGAAGCGTTGCTCTGCTCGGCGATTTCCTTGTACTTGGCCTCGATTTCTTCGGGGGTGACGGAAATGTTGCGCTCGCGGATAAGCTCGTCAACGATGATGCGGCTCTTGAGCATTTTTTCGCTGTCGCCGGTCCACTGCTTGAGCATCTCTTCCTTAGATTGGCCTGAGGCGGCGATGAGCTTTTCAAGCTGCTCTGGAGTCGTTTGGAACTGCTTGGCCATCATGTCCCAGCGGGCGGAAACTTCGGTGTCGATCATGCTCTGGGGAAGGTCAAAGGGATTCTTTTCGACCAACTGGCTGAGCAAGTCGTTGTTCTTCATTTCGCGGACGCGGCGGTCGGCGGCGCTCTTCATGTTGATTTCCAAGTCTTTCTTGAGGTCGTCCAAGGTCTTGAACTTTTCGCTCACGTCTTGCGCCAAGTCGTCGTCAAGGGCGGGGAGCTTCTTAATTTTTACGGCCTTGACCGTCACGCGGCATTTCTTGTCCTTTTTGCCGGCTTCCTTTGTGTCGCCCTTTTTCATTCCCGCGACGTCGTCGGAAATGTCGTAAGCGTCCGCGTCTCCGATTGTGAACACGTAGCCGTCGCGCTTTGTTCCGGCAACTTCCGCTCCGTCCTTGTCCAATTCAACGTAGTCAACGGTAACGATGTCGCCTTTTTGGGCGGCCTCTCCGTCGGCGCGGTCTTCGATTGTGGCGTTGCGCTCTTGGATGGCCTTGAGCTCGCTTTCAAGCTCCTTGTCGCCGACAGTCACCTGCGGCTCCTTTACGTTGATTCCGCCAAAGTTCTTTACGGAGACCTTGGGGAAAACGTCGTACTTTACCGTGTAAGTGAGGTCTTTTTCCAAGTCCAGGACAGGAGCGCCTTCCAAAACCGGCTGCGCGTAGGGGAGAGGCCTGTTGTCCTTTTCCGCCTCGTCCTGGAATATTTCGTTCAAAGATGAGTCGATGATTTCGCCAAGAGCGTCGGCCTTGAGAGCCTCGCCGTACTTGCGCTCCAAGACATTTGCCGGAACGTGGCCCTTGCGGAAGCCGGGCAACTGGATGTCCTTGGCGATTTTGGCCAAGGCGCTCTTGTATGACTGGACTACGTCGTCCTTTGCGATTGTGACTGTAAGCTTTACAGACGATTTTTCCTGCGGGGTGAATTCCTTCTTTACTTGCATTTTGTTCCTCACTAAAAAGATTTTTATGAAAAAAAAGCGGCCGGGAGTTTTCCAGACCGCCTAGTTTAGAGCGGAAAACGGGAGTTGGACCCGCGACATCCACCTTGGCAAGGTGGCGCTCTACCACTGAGCTATTTCCGCAAGTTTTTTTTCTTTTAGGAACGCGGCAAGGCTTCCTAAAAGCTAGAGCGGAAAACGGGAGTTGGACCCGCGACATCCACCTTGGCAAGGTGGCGCTCTACCACTGAGCTATTTCCGCGTATGCGAGAGGAGGGACTTGAACCCTCACGCCAAGGGCACTAGATCCTAAGTCTAGCGTGTCTGCCATTTCACCACTCTCGCGGACAGAACGCGCCGAAGGCGATTTCAAACAATATTATAGGAAATGAAAAGTTTTGTCAAGCGCTTAGCGGTCTTTTTTTGCGCTTGTTGCGTAAGTGGGAATTATTGACGTTTGCGCCTTCGGCGCATGGGCATCAAGAGTTGGAGAGGATTTTTGTGGCGTTTTTTGCAAAAAAAATCGCCCTCCGTTTGGAAGGCGATTTGGGATGAGCCATGCCGGCTTCGAACCAGCGACCCACAGATTAAGAGTCTGTTGCTCTACCAGCTGAGCTAATGGCCCATATTAATAACTTGCGTCCGACAGGATTCGAACCTGCTACCACCGGATTCGAAGTCCGGGACTCTATCCAGATGAGCTACGGACGCTTACCCGGCGACAACGTTTCCTGTGGATTTGGGTGCCTGGTGGGGATTGAACCCACGACAACCAGATCCACAATCTGGCGCTCTACCACTGAACTACAGGCACCAAGTTATCGACGTGAAATTATATTATCAAATTTCGCGCGCTTTTGTCAATAGGTCGCCGCGGTTTTTTTGCAAATTTTTTTATTGTTTTAGAGCTAAACTTTATTTTTCAAATTCCGACAATCAAAAAGATGAGGCGGGAAAAGATTCCCCGCAGGAGGTCTTTTATGGCGAAAAAAGTTACGGTTTCGGAAATTTTGGAAAAGGAGAACGACACTCTCGACAGGCTGCTTGACTGCCAGTCAAGCGTCCACATCGCGGTAAAGACCCGCAACTGGATTGGCCTTGAGGAAGACCTTGAAAAAATCCGCCAGCTGTCGTTGGAATTTTCCGCCTTGGAAGACGAGCGCGAAAAAGCCTGCGCCACCGGAAGCGAAATCAGCGCCGAAGAAAAGGCCCTTATGCTCACGCTTCACTCAAAGCTTTTGAAGTCAAAGATTGAAAACCAAATTTTGAACAGATACATCGAAACGAGCCGCAGCTTCGTCCAAGGAATTTTGGACAACGCCATTCCGCAGCGCAGAAACGTCTTGTATTCCCGCAACGGAAAAATCATCAAGCGCGAGCCGGAAAGCGTCGTGCTCAACAGGTTGTTTTAGCGGCAAGGAAATTAGGGGGCAAAGAATATGTCAACATTCGCAGGAATAGAAATCGGAAAGCGCAGCCTTAACGCGCACCAAACTTCAATCACAACCGCCGGCCACAACATAACCAACGCCAATACGGAAGGCTACTCGCGCCAGCGCGTCCAGCTAAAATCTTTTGACCCCATTTACAGGCCCGACCTTAGCCGCGCCGAAGTTCCCGGCCAAATTGGCCAGGGCATGGAAGCGGAGTCGATCACCCGCGTCCGCGACGAAATGCTTGACCAGCGCATCGTCGCCCAAAGCAACGAGGAAAGCTACTGGGATACCCGCAGCAAGTACTACACGATGCTTGAGCAAGTTTACAACGAGCCGGACGACGTTTCTGTCCGCACGACTATGGACAAGTTTTGGGAGTCTTGGCAGGAACTTTCTTTGAATCCCGAAAGCCAGGCGCACCGCGAGGCCGTCGTCTCCCGCGGCCAGTCGCTGGTGAACTCAATTCAAAACCGCGACAAGGCCTTGACCGGAATCGGAAACCTTTTGAACAGCGACATAGAGTCCAACGTTGAGCAGCTTAACGACATCGCAAACCAAATCGCCTCGCTTTCAACAGAAATCGTCCGGTCAAAGGCGATGGGCGACAACCCCAACGACTTGCTTGACAGGCGCGACGCGCTCGTCGAAAAGCTTTCAAAAATCGCCAACATAACGAGCGACCAGCGCGACTCCGACGAATTTATGGTTCACATAGACGGCCACATTTTGGTCCAGGGCGGAATCGCCCGCCAGCTTGACGTGGAGTCAGTCACGGACAATTACGGATACTCGCGCGTCGTGTGGGCCGACACCCGAAACGAAGCGGAAGTGAAGGGCGGCTCTTTGGGCGCGTTGATAGAACTTCGCGACGTTGACGTCAGGAACGAAATCCAGTCATTGAACACGATGACGATGAACTTTTCCGATTTGGTAAACGACGTTCACAGAAACGCCGTGGGCGCCAACAAGACCACCGGCCTTGACTTCTTTGTGAGCCGCCCCTTTGTTGAAAACACTAACGGAAATTACGATTCCGACGGAGACGGCGTCGAGGACAAGACTTACGCCTTCCGCTTTACGGGAACGAACGCGTTGGACGCGCAGGAGCAGATTGGAATCGAAGGCGTCATGACGCTGGCCGGCCATAGCGGAAACATCCAAGTGGCCTACCATCCGACCGACCGCGTGGAAGACGTTGTCAACCGCATAAACGATTCCAACGGCGAAGTCAAGGCCTACCTTGACCGCAACAACAACTTGGTCCTCAAGGCCACGACAAGCCTGGCGATTGAAAACCCGGATTTTGTAATCCGCCATGTTGAAGACTCGGGCCACTTTTTGGCCGGCTACGCTGGAATCCTTGGAGCGAGCGGAGCGGAAGGAGCCTACGACTGGAACGCGGCCGACGCGGTCAACGCGCTCAAGGGAGCCGACGGAAACGGAAGCCGCGCCCAGTTCGCCGTGGCGCCTTACACAAATCCGTCAACATATATAGAAATCAACGCGGAAATAAAGAATGACGTGATGAGCGTGGCTTCGGCCTACGCCGGACGCGACGGCTTGGCCATGAGCGGAGACGGAAACGCCGCCGCCGAAATCGCTTCGATCCGCAATACAAAGGTTATGATTGGCCGCGAGCGGACGCTTGACGACTACTTTGCCGACAGCGTTACCAACGTTGGCCTTATGGGAGAGCAGGCGGAGACCAATCTTTTGAGCCAGCATGCGATTATGGACGACCTTCGCGGCTTGCGCGACTCGATAAGCGGCGTCAACATCGACGAGGAGCTTGCGGACATCATGAAGTTCCAGCACGGCTACAACGCCGCCGCGAAATTCGTCACGGTGATTGACCAAATGATTGACACGGTGATTAACCGTTTGGGCGTTTAATAGCGGTCGGCAGTTATAGTAAACCAAGGAGTAGCGGCAAGATAAACGGTTACAAGCCCAAGAATGAATGATTGCCGCATAAGCCGCAACATTCGCGCTCGCGACCAAGCTCGCGCGAACAGCGGTAAAGAAGGAGGCTAGAAAATGAGAAGAATCAGTTCGGGAATGAATGACGCGGACGTCCAGTCACGGTTGAGAATACAGGAATACAAGCTTAACAAGGCCAACAACCAGTTGGGAAGCCAGCGCCGCATACAGGAATTGCGCGACGACCCGATCGCCGCCGGCCACCTTGTGCGCTATCAGTCATTCGCGGGCCGTGTCAAGCAGTTTGAGGAAAACGCGCAAACATTGACCGAACGCTTCGCCATCCGCGAAGGCTACATGAACGACTCCTTGCAAATCATGCAGCGCGTCCGCGAGCTTGCCGTACAAGGCGCGCACGGAACCTACACCAAGGACGACCTTCAGAACATGGCCGGCGAGGTTGACCAGCTCTTGCGGCAAATGATCCAAAACGCCAACGCCGTGGACCAAGACGGAAACGCGCTTTTTGCCGGAACCAACACAAAGGTCACCGCCTTTGAAGTGGAGATGGAAAACGTGGAAGGCGCCGGCGTTCCTATGATAGGGCAGGTGGTCTACAACGGAAACGTCGCCGCCAACAACATCGAAGTTGACGAAGGCCAATACATAGAGGTCAACAATTCCGGAAACAGAACTTTCTGGGCGGACAAGCAGACATTGACCAGCGGCCGCGACATCACAAACTGGGTGGCTCAAGAAGATTCGATAATTTCCGTGGACGGAAAGGACATAAACGTTTCGGCGGGCGACAACATCTACGCGATTATCGCGAAGATAAACAATTCCGACGCTGCTGTAAAGGCCAGCCTGGATCCCATCACTCGCGGCCTCCACTTGGAAACGACGGACGCGCGCCAGCTTTGGCTTAGGGACGAAGCGGGAAGCGTTTTGACCGACCTTGGCGTAATCAGCGGAAGCGAGCAAAAACCGCCTTACAACTACGCCACCGGAACCCGCGTCTCAGGCGGAAGCATGTTCGACAGCGTGATCGCTCTTAGGAACGCCATGCTAAAGGGCGACCAAGAGGCCATTGGAAGCCGCGTTTTGGGAAGCCTCGACGCGGGCCTTGGAAACCTCGTCACCCGCATCGCCGAGAACGGTTCCAACTACGAAAGGGCCTCCCTCAACGTTACCCGCAACTCGCAGACCGCGCTCAACGTTACGCAAATGATAGCCACCGAGGGCGACCTTGACTTTACCAAGGCCGTCACCGACATGAAGATGATGGACTACGTTCACCAAGCCTCGCTCAGCGTCGCGGGAAAAATGTACTCAAGCACATTGCTCAACTACATGAGATAGCGGCAAAAAAATCGGCGGCAAGCCCAAAATGGAATGATTGCCGCATAAACCGCAACAAACGCGCTCGCAACCAAACTCGCGCGTTCAGCGGTACTTTTTGGAGGATTTTTACAACATGGATGTCAAGACAAAAACTGGAAGCGTCGTTCAAGTTGAGCAAAAGGACCTTTTGGAAATTCCGGAAGGCTTGTTCGGCTTTGAGGAATACAAAAATTACGCGATATACGAAAGCGAGTACCCGCCCTTCATGTGGATGCAGTCCACCGACGAGTCGAGCCTGGCCTTTTTGATTGTGGACCCCTTCTTGGTTGCGGACGACTACGAGCTTGACGTTGACGACAAGGCGCTTGCCAAAATCGGAATAACCAATCCGGCGGAAGTTTGCGTCATGGCCATCGTCACGATTCCAGCGGGCGGAACGCCTGTCACCGCAAACTTGCAAGGCCCGCTTGTGATCAACCGTTCCAACAACAAGTGCATGCAGGTGATTCTTAACAGCAACAAGTGGACCACCAAGCATGACATAATGAAAGCGCTCAAGGAAAAAGACGCGCGGGGAGAGGCTTAATGCTGATCCTTTCAAGAAAAACCGACGAAAAAATCAAGATTGGCGAAGACATCACCCTCACTATAATCGAAATTCGCGGCGACCAAGTCAAAATCGGCGTGGAAGCTCCCAAGAACGTAAAAGTTTTTAGGCAGGAAGTGTTCAACGCGATTAAGAACGAAAACAAGTCCGCGGCGGAAATTCCCAACGTTTCCGGCATCGACGCTATCACCAAGCTTCTTAAAAAGTGACGTTGATTTATTAAATTTTTGTTATAATTGCATTTTTTTTCCCAAAACAGGTCCAAAAGCGCCATATCGCCTATACCTTATATGCGTGAATTGTTTTGAGAGAAAAGGCGTTTTTGGAATAAAAAATTTCCTGCTCGCGGCGGTCTTTGGAACGGAACGCTGCGTCAGGTGCGGTTTTGTGTTTTCCATATCCTCCTTGTGCCCAAAATGCGCTCTTGAGCTTCAAAACTATGTCCCGCTTGACTCTCCCGGCCGCTGCAAGAAGTGCGGAAAACTCCTTGTTTCCGAAATGGAGCTTTGCATGGAATGCCGCGAGCGCGAGGGAGAAAGCAGTTTGGACGCGCTTTTTCCCCTCCACAGCTATCGCCAGTGGAAAAAGGAATTGGCGTTCGCTTGGAAGTCGGAAGGACAGAGGAGGCTTTCTCCTCTGTTCGCCCGCCTTCTTTTCAAGGCCTTGCGGGAATTGGGCTTGCAAAGCCTGCCGCTGGTTCCGGTTCCGCCACGCCCCGGAAAGATAAAGGAGACCGGCTGGGACCAAGTTGACGAATTGGCGGCCATTTTGCGCAAAAAATGCGGAATTCAAGTCCGCGCGGACATTTTGGTACGAAAAAGTTCCGGCCAGCAAAAAAAGCTTGGCCGCGACGAGCGCTTGGGCGCGGCCGGCGCCGTCTACGATTTGCGGCCGGACGCCAAAAACGTTCCCAAGGAGGCGGTTTTGCTGGACGACATTGTCACCACCGGCGCCACGATGGAAAAATGCGCCTGGCTCCTAAAAGCCGCCGGCGTGGAAAAAGTCTACGGCCTGGCGTTGTTTAGAGTAGACTAGGCCGCTCGTGCCGTTGCTTGAAAGACCGCAACGGTATGTTCGAGCGGTTTAACCGCGTCCCCTGGACGCTGCCGGTATTGATTTTACAAAAAAGCGGACAAAACGGCGGCCAGGGCGGGGCGGGACGCCCTTTCTGGTTTTACAAAAAGCGGGCGGGAAAATGCGAGAGGGAGACGAGCGGCCGGCGAAAACACTCATTTTGCGCCTGCCGCACCAGCGGCAGAGTAAATAGTTTCAAGGCGCAAAATGTGTGTAGCGACGATATCTAGCGGTTTCGTCGGTCGAGCGGCGACCGGAAGCATTTTCCCGCCCGCGTTTTTTTATCTTGCATTTTTTACCAATATGGTTTATAATAGAAAGAACGCAAAACGGAGGATTTATGGCCGGCGAAGAACAGTATCAGCTTGTTACATTCCAACTTGGCGAAGAATTATACGGCGTGAACATTATGGACGTTAAGGAAATCGTAAAAACGCAGCCTGTGCGTCCTTTGCCAAACGCCCCTTACTATGTAGAGGGAATTTTCAACCTTAGAAAGGAAATTATTCCTATAATAAGCTTGCACAAAAGATTCCGCCTAAAGAAAGCCGTTATGGAAGATGGCGAGGATGAGGGCGGATTTGTCATTTTGAACATTGACGGAAACCGCATCGGAATCATCATCGACCGCGTGGCGCGCGTAGTTCCCGTAGCCGGAAAAGACATCAAGGCTCCGCCGCAGATGTTCAGCGGAATCGGAAGCGAATACATTCAAGGCGTAATCCAAAAGGATCCCGATTCGCCTTATTTGGTCATGCTCGACATCCGCCGCTTGTTCAACGCAAAAGAATTGCAAAAAATTATTGAAGTGAAGCAATGATTCAGACATTCAGCTCAACCATTCGCCGTAAGGAAATGGACGCGGTTCTCACTTGCATGGTGGACGAAAAAATCGGCCCCGGCGAGTTGAACGCGCGCCTCATCCAAACGGCAAAAGAATTTTTTTCATGCGCGGGAGCGGTCGCCTTGCGAACTCCCGCCGCCGCCCTAAAGTACGCCCTCAAAGCCTTGTCCTTGGAGGCCGGAAGCGGCGTCATGCTCAGCGCGCTCGCGCCGTTTTGGCAGTTTTTGACAGTCGAGGAATTGGGCTACAAGCCCATCCTTTTGGACGTCCAGCCGGAAAGCGCGCAAGTGTCGGCGGAAGCGGTCTCCGAGGGAATCCAAAAAGGCGGCCGCGCCCTTGTCTTGCGCGAAAGCTTGGGAATCCTTCCCGACTTTGAAGGCATATTGGCCCTTGGAATTCCTGTAATCGAAGACATAAGCCAGAGCGCCGGTGGCTTTGTTCCCTTGACGGAACTTTCCGCTTCCGGGGCGGAAGGGCAGAGCGCGCAAAACGCCGCCGCCCAAAAGCCCGCCGCAAACGAAGGCTCGCAAGAAGGCGACGGCGCCTCCAAGGCCGAAGTTGCCGGAAAAAAGGCCGGAACATTTGGCATTTACACAATTTGCTCTTTGGAGGAGCGCGACACAATCACCGCCGGCGGCGGCGCTCTCTTGATGGCCGCAGGCCGCCGCGACTGGCCCGTCCTAAAGTCTTTGGCCGAAGGCATTTCTTCGATAGAGATGCTTCCCGACATAAACGCGGCGCTGGCCACTGTTCAGATAAAGGAATTTTCCAGAAACGAGGCAAGGCGCAAGGAGCTTTTCGCGCTTTACAACCGTTCCATCATGGCCGGAAAAAACAAGGGCTTTGTCCGCGACGTTGAGCTTAACTCGACGGTTTGGGCTTTTCCGCTTTCATTGAACGGAGGCTTTAAGGACGCCAAGGCTTACGCGCAAAAAAAAGACATAGAAATCCGCTTGGCCTTTGAAGATTCCATCATAGCCGCAAAGGCGGAAGAATTTGGCGCGGAATGCAAGAACGCAAAGGCGCTCTCCCTTAGAACGGCGGTCTTTCCGCTGTATCCGCGCTTGGGCCGGACGCAAATAGAAAAAATTTCAAAGGTGCTGGTGACGCTTCCGTAATGAAAAAATGCCTTATTGTCGTCAACACAGATAAAGCGCCGTCCGAGATGCTTGGAATCGAAGTCGCGAATTTTCTAAAGGAACGCGGCGTAGACTATGAGTTTTTGGACTTTAACGGCGCGGGGCAGGACTGCGACTGGAAGGCTTGCGATTTTGCGGTGACCCTTGGCGGCGACGGAACTGTTTTGTTCGCTGCGCGGGGGGCGGCAAAATTCTCGGTTCCTGTTTTTCCCGTAAACCTGGGCGAGTTTGGCTTTATAGCCGGAGTTCAGCCTGACGAGTGGCAAGAATCCTTGGAACTTTTTTTGGCCGGAAAAATGAAGACAGTCCGCCGCACGATGCTTTGCGCGGAAGTTTTTAGGGAAGGAAAGCCGGCCGCCCGCTACGAGGCTTTGAACGACATTGTGGTGAGCGCAAAGAGCGCGGCCCAGACGATTTCGATGGACATAAGCGTCAACGGAGCTCCGCTCGGGCATTTTAAGGCCGACGGCGCGATTGTTTCAAGTCCCACCGGAAGCACGGCATATTCGGCCAGCGCCGGAGGCCCGATTGTCGGACCGGACTTGGACGCGCTCGTTCTTACGCCGTTAAATTCGTTTTCGCTTAGCGCGCGGCCTATAGTCTTTTCCACAAAGGCCGTTTTGAGCGCGCAGATTATTCCGTCCAGGAACCGCGACGCGATTCTTACCGTTGACGGACAAAAGCCGGTTGACCTAAAGGACAATGACATCATTCATATAAAAAAGTCGGAGCATGACGCGATTTTGGCAGGAACTTCCGTGGAAAAATTTTATAACGCGCTCCGAAACAAGTTGAATTGGTCCGGCGGACCAAACGGGGGCTCTAATGCTTGAATCTTTAAAGATTAAGGACTTCGCTTTAATAGATTCGTCTTCTGTGGAATTTTCCCAAGGCTTCACTGTCCTTTCGGGCGAGACGGGCGCGGGAAAATCCATCCTCATCGGGGCGCTTTCCTTTTTGCTTGGCGGAAAGGCGGGCGCGGAGTCGATTCGCGCGGGCTGTCAGGAAGCCAGCGTTAGCGGCGTGTTCACAATTCCGGCAAAGACGCCGCAAGACCGCGACCTTTCGCTTGACGCGGAGGAAGAGCCGCTTAGCGCCCGCGAATGGCTTAGCCAGCGGGGAATTGAAGACGAGGACGGCCAAATAATTTTGCGCCGAGTGATTCGCGCCGGAGGAAAGAGCGGCGCTTGGATCCAAGGAACGCCCGTGCCCCGCGCGGACTTGGCCAAGTTCGCCGAATTCTTGATAGACATACACGGCCAGCACGAGCACCAATCCTTGATGCGAACGCCTGAGCACAGAAAATTTTTGGACTCCTATTGCGGCATTGTCGAAGAAGTGGCCGCCTTTACAAAACTATACGCCGCGCTCGTGGAAAAGCGCGCCGCCTTGGAATCGATTTCACAGAGCGGCGCCGAGCGGGAGCGGCGGATTGACTGGCTTAAATTTTCGATAGAAGAAATTGAGGCGGCCAAACTAAAGGCCGGCGAGGACGAGGAATTGGCTTCCGAGGAGTCCAAGCTTTTGGGCTTTGAAAAATTGTATTCGGAAGTCCAGACGATAAACGAAATTTTGTCCGGCGAAGAGGGCGGGGTTGAAAGCCTTTTAAAGCGCCTGCGCTCTTCCAGCGAAAAAGCCGCCGGCTTTGACAGTTCGCTTTCGGAATTGGACGGCCGCGTCCAAAACATTTATTATGAAGTTTCCGACTTGAGCCAAAGTTTCCGCTCCTACCAAAATTCCTTGGTCTTTGATCCCGCCCGGCTGGAAGAAGTCCAGGGCCGCCTTGACACGATTTACAAGCTCAAGAAAAAATACGCGGCCGGAGTGAATTCCTCCTTGCAGGCGCTCTTTGACTATTTGGCGCAGGCCAAGTCCGAGCTTGAAACCTTGGACTCTTCTTCCATAAACAAAGAGGCGTTGGAAAAAGAAATCGCAGCCTTGGAACGGCAGGTTTACGAGGCCGCAAAGGCCATTTCGGCCAAACGGCAGGCCGGGGCCGCCAAGATGTCGGCGCAAGTGGAGGCCGTCTTGCAAAAGCTCGGCATGGCCGGAACAAAGTTCAGCGTGGGCATAAGCCAAAAGGCCGGAGACGCCGTTGAGCAAAAGTGCGGCCCCTACGGAATGGACGACATAGAATTTTTGATCAGCGCCAATCCCGGCTCTCCGATGGCGAGCCTTTCAAAAATCGCCAGCGGCGGCGAATTGAGCCGCGTGATGCTGGCCTTAAAGACGATTTTTGCCCAAAGCGACAAGGTTCCCACCTTGATTTTTGACGAAATAGACACGGGAATCGGCGGAGAAGTCGCCGTCGCGGTGGGCGAGCACATGAAGAATTTGGCCAAAAATCGTCAAATTTTATGCATTACCCATCTAGCGAGCATCGCGGTTTTTGCCGATAATCAAATAAGGATACAAAAGTCTGTCGAGGGCGGCGTTATGAAAACCCGCGCGGCTCCTGTCGTTGGAGAAGAGCGCGTGGCGGAAATCGCCAGAATGCTGTCCGGCGACCAGCAGAGCGCCGAATCCTTGGATCACGCCAGGGCGATGTTGGGAAAGTATTCAAAAGTTATGGGAGCGTAAAATGGCCAAAATTACGAACGAAGACCGCGAGCTTTTTAAAAAAGAAGCCAAGCAGTACGAGGACTTGATTAAGGCGGAACTTGAAAAAGAAAAGGAAATGCTCACTGTAATAAAGGGAGACCCTGTCGGCGTGGAGTACAAAAAAATGATTCTCGCCGAGCAGATGATTTACATCGCCACTTTGTACAACGCGATTAATTCCGCTTCCGTAAAAATTCTAGAGGTTAAGAACAACGACGCGCTCAACGACGGCCGAAAAATGCTCTACAAGGCGATCATTTATCTTGAAGAGATTGTCACAAACATAATCAATGTGGCGCAAACTGAGATTTCCGACAATTTGGAGGCCATATCAAACACGCCGCTGGAAAAGCGCTATTATTTGGTGCGAAAATTGGGCTTGGCCATTCAAATGATAATCGACGCTTTTGGCGACAACTCAAAGTGGAAGTGGTCTTTTGTGGAACTTGAAGGCCGCTTTGCGGTGGTGGCCAAAAATCTGTATGACTTTAAAAATTACATCAAGGCCTACTTTGATCCGGGCGACGCTGACAACGAAAATTCAATTCTATATTTGCGCTTGATAAAAAGGCTTTTGGACAAGTCGGCCAACGCCTATCGCGACAAGTACGAGCTTTCAAGCCGCCGTCTTGACGACATGAAGGCCGGCATAAACTTTTTGCTTGCCCTTCGCCGCGTGAGCGTCGCCCTTGGCGAAAGCGATGAGGCCGAAGAGCTTAAGAAAAAGGCTATGACCTGGAAGGAAAAAATGGAAGCCGACCAAAAGGCCGGTAAGTCAAACTAAAAAGCGCGGGCCCTATAGGCGGGTCCCAGCGACGAAAAAAAAACTTGGAGCCTCCCGTCTCCGCTTCACGGCTTGTTGCCTGTGGCCAAGCCGTTCGCTGACGGGTCCTTCCAAGTTTTTTTTTCTGCGTCTCATTCCTTTGGAATGAGGCCTTTTAAGGTTTTGCGCTCGCGCTTACGCGCTCGGCACGGCTCCCGCCTTTATGGCCCGCTTTTCTATTTAAGAGAATACGCTCATTGAAAGCACGTGGGTGGGGCAGCCTTCGACGCATTTTCCGCAGCCGCCGCATTTGGCGTAGTCTACGACAGGAATGCCTTTTACCAGCGTTATCGCGCCAGGCTCGCAAAGCTTTTCGCACTTTCCGCACTTGATGCAGCCGTTCTTGCAGTTTTTCATGATTGACGGCTTGTTGTCGCTTCTGTTTTGGCAGAGAGCGATCGGGCCTTTTGTCTCAACGTTGTAGAGCGCGATCAAATGCTTGGGGCAAGCCTTTACGCACGAGCCGCAGCCGGTGCAGTTGGCCAAGTCAATCTTGGGAAGGCCGTCTTGGCCGATGACGATTCCGCCAAACTCGCAGGCGGCGGCGCAGTCGCCAAAACCCGCGCATCCAAAGGAGCAGAGCTTGGTTCCGTTAATCGCTTGGACTGCGGCGGCGCAAGTTTGGATTCCCTTGTATTCGCCTCTAGGCTTGGCGCAGTCTTTTGTTCCGCGGCACATGAGGACGGCGGCCTTTTTTTCGGCCGTCACGGTCACGCCCAAAACTTTAGAAAGCTTGGCCGCAACTTCCGCGCCGCCCGCCGTGCAAAGGTTGGGGGCAACTGTTCCAGCGGCCACGGCTTTTGCGTAACCGTCGCAGCCTGCAAAGCCGCAGCCGCCGCAGTTGGCTCCCGGCAATTGTTCGCGCACGTCAACTTCCTTTTGGTTCACAGGAACCGCGAATATTTTTTTAAAGAGTCCCAAGAGCAGGCCCAGCAAAAAGGCCAGCGCGAACGAAACACCGATTGTAGTTAAAATTGTGTTCATAAAGTTCTCCCGCTGTTAGATGAGGCCCTTAAAGCCCATGAACGAAAGCGCCAAAAGCGACGTGGCCAAAAAGAGGCCGGAATTTCCCTTAAGGAATTTGGGAAGGTTCGACGTTCTCATGCGCTCGCGGATTCCAGCCATGATGACCATAGAAAGCAAAAAGCCGCCCGCGCTGCCCAAGGCGTATACGATGGACTGGCCGTAGCTGTAGTTTTTGCTTATGCAGTTGAGCGTTATGGCCAAGACCGCGCAGTTTGTGGTGATCAAGGCAAGGTAAACGCCCATCGCGCTGTAGAGCGCCGGCGAGGATTTCTTGAGGTAGAATTCCACAAGCTGGACAAGCGAGGCGATGACCAAGATGAAAATCAATGTTTGCAAAAATTGCAGCTTTAGCGGAACCAAGACGCAATAGTAAATCGGATAAGTCGCGGCGGTGGCGAGCAAAATTACGAACGAAGTCGCGATTCCCATTCCGGCGGATTTTCCCGTGTCGCTGGTCATTCCCATAAAGGGGCAGAGCGCCAAGTACTGGACCAAAATCACGTTGTCAACGAGCATGGCCTTCAAAAATATTTTTACAAGTTCGTTCATTTGTCGCCTCTCTTTTTCATTTCGGAAAGTCCGAGCGTCACCGCGATCATCACGCCAAATACAAAGAAGCCGCCCGGCGCTCCGCTAAAAAAGCCGATCGCGTTTTCTTCCGCGAAAATCACATGGCCAAAAATCTTTCCGCTTCCCAAAAGTTCCCTCACAAGGGAAATCGCGGCCAAAACCCAAGTGTAGCCGATTCCCATTCCAAGAGCGTCCAAAATCGCCATGCCGACGTTGTTCTTTGACGAGAAGGCCTCCACGCGGCCCATGATGATGCAGTTTACTACAATCAGCGGAATGAACACGCCAAGCGAGTCGCTCAGGGCCGGCAAGTAGGCTTGCAGCAAAAGCTGGACGATTGTAGTGAAGGCCGCGATTACGATGATGAAAACCGGAAGGCGTATCGCCGACGGAATCAACTTTCTAAAAAGGCTTATGATTATTTCGCTCATCAAAAGAACGAACGTCATGCTAAGCCCCATGCCCAGGCCGTTGAACACGCTTGTCGTTACGGCGAGCGACGAGCAAAGGCCGATGGAAAGAACCAAGAGCGGGTTTTCCTTTACGATGCCGTTTGTGAAAATTTTAAATGGGCTCATTTGTTTCCTCCCGCAAGATAATTTTGAACGACGGCCGCCGCGTTTGAAATCAATTCTCCCATCGTGTTGGAAGTGATTGTCGCGCCGCTGATCGCCTCAAAGTCCGCGCCCAGCGCCAAAGGCTTGGAGGCGTCAACTCCGGCAAACTGGCCGTAGAAGGTCGTTCCCTTGGAATTTTTGTAACTGGGGTCGGCGGCCTTTTGGCCAAAGCCCGGAGAGTCGCTTGTCTTAAGAATGTGTACGCCCGCGACTTTCATGTCCGGCTCAAAGCCCGCGATCAATGTCGTCATGTCGTAAGTGGGGCCCGTCGCCTTTACGGCGTAGCCTGCGACCGCGCCGCCCTTTGTGGCCTTGTAAAAGGATTCGACTGTGGCGCTTCCGCTTTGCTTTTGGACGCCCTCGATTTTTTCAAAGCCGTCCGCGCCCGGAAAAATCATCTTGAGCGCTTCGCTTTCTTTTTGCAAGGAAAGGCGCTCGATTGTGGGCGCGGTCACGTTGTTGACCAAGGCCAGCGCGAAGCAAGCCGCAGCCGCGTAAAGGGCAAGGATTACGCCTAATTTAAAAGCTTCTTTCATTTGGCGCCTCCTTCTTTTTTATAGCCGTATTTTCGCGGCGCGAGTTTGTTCAAGAAAGGCGTGGTTGAGTTCATTATCAAAATTGAGAACATTACGCCTTCCGGGTAGCCCCCGAACTTTCTTATGAGGAAGGTGAGCAAGCCGCAGCCCGCGCCAAAAATCATGCGTCCTGGCGCCGTTATCGGCGTCGTCACATAGTCGGTGGCCATGAAGACCGCGCCAAAGACAAGTCCGCCCGAAAGGACGTGGGCCAAAACGTCTCCGCCCGAAATGAACATCAAGAGCGCGAACGTTCCGACCATAAAGACCGGCGTTCTCCAGTCGACGAGCTTTGTGGCGATTAAGAAAATCGCGGAAATCAAAATGAGCATGATTGAAGACTCGCCGATGCAGCCGGCCTGCCGTCCAAAGAACAAGGCCAAGTAGTCGGGCGCGGAGGCTCCGACGGGTGTGGCGCTTGTCAAGGCGTCGGCCTGCTTTAGCGTGGAAAGAATCGTCGCCGAGCTTGTGGCGTCCGGGAGCGGGCTTATCCAGTTGGCGCCCATCGCCGCCGGGAAGCTGGCCACCAAAAAGGCGCGGCCGGTCAAGGCGGGGTTCCAGACGTTGGAGCCTAGGCCGCCGAACAATTGCTTGGCCACGATGATCGCGAAGGCCGATCCCAAGATTGTCTGCCAAAGGGGAAGGGTGGGCGGCAAGACCAGCGCCAAAAGGAGGCCTGTTATCACCGCCGAGCCGTCGCCCGCGCTTTGTCTTTTTTTGGCTATTTTGTTGAACAGCCATTCGCTTGCCACGGCCGCGGCGACGCTGGCCAATATTGTAAGAAGCGCCGGGATTCCAAAAAGAATCACGCCATAAACCGCTTCGGGCAGCATTGACAAAACCACCAGCCACATCACGTGGCGCGTTTTTAGTCCGCTTGAAATGTGCGGAGAAGAAGAAAGCTGAATCATTTTGCGCCTCCGTTGTTCGCGCTTTGGGCGGCCTTTGCCTTTTCCGCCGCGATTCTGGCGCGCTCAAGATTTTTTCCGATTCTAATGGCTTGGACCAAGCGGACGGTCGCGGGGCAAACATAAGCGCAAGAGCCGCACTCTATGCAGTCCATCAAGCCGTATTTTTTGGCCGCGTCCAAGTCGTCCGCGTTTAGCGAGCGGACAATCAAGGCGGGAGTCAATCTCATCGGGCAAACGTGGACGCAGGCGCCGCAAGTCAAGCATGGAGTTGATTCTTCCGCGTCGATTTCTTTTTTGGTGAGGAAGAGAACGCCGCTCGTTCCCTTTTGGACGGGGAAGGCCGCGCTCTGCATGGAAAAGCCCATCATCGGTCCGCCCGACAAAATTTTCACGACCTTGTCTTCCTCAACTTCTATGACGGCGGGAATCAAGTCGCTTACAAGCGTTCCGAGCGGGACCAAGAGGTTTTTTGGCTCCTTTACGCCAAGTCCGCTTACGGTAAAGGCGCGTTCGATCAAGGGCTTTCCTAGGCGGAAGGCGTCGCTGATCGCGCAAACCGTTCCGACGTTGCAGACTACGCAGCCCGCGCTCGCCGGAAGTCCGCCCGCCTTGACCTCGCGGCCTGTGACGGCGGTGATTATGTTCTTTTCCGCGCCTTGCGGATACTTTGTTTTTACAACGACGACCTCGACTTTTCCTTTGGCGGCTTCTTCCAGCTTGGGAATCAGGCGCTTTTTGTTGCTTTCCAAAACGATTTTTGCTTTTCCGCCTACGATTTTTTGGACGATCAAAAGGCCGTCGATTACCTTGTCGGCGGCTTCGTCCATGGTCTGCTCGTCAACGGTG
>CADBBB010000014.1:26157-27184 GCA_902792795.1 uncultured Spirochaetaceae bacterium
GCCGGATCTTTCGGCTTCAGTTTTACGTGTGTGGGGAACGACGCTCCGCCCATTCCGCAAATGCCGGCGTCGCGCACGCGCGCCAAGGCTTCTTCCTTTGAGCAGGCAAAGGGGTCGAGCGGCGGCATGAATGTTTCGCCCGCGTTGGGATCTTCGTCCGCCTGTATGACAATGCAGGGAACTTCCGAGTTTGCGGTGGAAAGGTTTGAAACGATTTTCTTTACCGTTCCGCTTACGGGGGAATGTACGGGCGCGCTTACAAAGGCGTCGCTCTTTGCGATGACTTGTCCTCGGACAACCTTGTCGCCAACTGCCACGACCGGCTGGTTTGGCGCTCCGCCCATCGTTATTGGAATTGTGAGCGTTTTGGAAGCGGGAAAGGCGGGAGTGATTTTCTTTCCTTCCGCCAACTCCTTATGCTCAGGCGGACATGTTCCGCCCTTAAAAGTGAATGTTTTCATTCTTTTTTTGTTCTCCAAATGAAAAGTTGCGGGAATAATTGTAGCGCGTATATAGAAAAATTACAAGCGGAAGTCGTTTTTGCGGCCTTCGTTTATTTCGATGGCCTTGTGCTTTATTTTAAGAAATTCGCGCGCTATTGTGGGGTCAAAGTCAGCTCCGATTCCGTCTTCTATGATTTTAAAGACTTCGTCATAATCCATGCGGGGCTTGTCGTCCCTTCGCGCCGCCAAGGAGTCGAAGGCGTCCGCCAAAGCCATGATTCTCGCGCACAGGGGAATCGCCTCTTCCGAAAGTTTGGACGGATATCCAGTTCCGTTCCATTTTTCATGATGGCGCGCCGCCGTTTGCGCCGCGATTTGAACGAATTCCGGACTTTCCAAGCCGCCAAGAATTTCTTTTACAATCCTCGCTCCTTCCGTCGCGTGGCTCTGAAACAGTTCAAGCTCTTCCGGGGTGAGGCGTTCCGTCTTTTTTAGAATCGCCGCCGGAACCGCGATCTTTCCTATGTCGTAAAGGGGAACGGCCCGTTCCAAATGCTTTAGGTAATCCAGCGTCAAGACGTCTT
>CADBBB010000014.1:27221-39840 GCA_902792795.1 uncultured Spirochaetaceae bacterium
ATAAGCAGAAAGAGAAAGTCAGCATATACAAATTAGAAAAATGATTGAAGGTCCGTGAAAGCGGACCTTTTCATTTCCTCAATTTGAAGCCTGCTTTTTTCCGCTTCCGCCGACTTGTTCTGAAGCTCATGTTCCGCGCTTTTGAGTTCGCCCTCGGCAAAGCTGTTTGAGTAAATGAACATGATTATGAAAGACAGCGAAAAGCCTGTGTTCACAAGGGAAAGGCCGGGCAAGACAATCTGCATTATTTGCGCGATCTGGGGAAAGAATATGAAAAAAGTCACGATGAGTATTTTAAGCGGATGGACGGTCTTTCTGTTGGCGAGCAAATAAAGTCCGAGGTTGGCGTACATCAACAGCTGAACGGCCAAGGCCAGATAAATCTGCTGGCCGCGCAAGTAAATGTTGTTTTTGTCAATTTCATACAAGAATTTTGTGAAGGGGGTGGAAAGCAAGAGCGCGCAATACGCGGCGATGGAAAATGTCAAAATTCCGGAAAAGAGCTTTTTGGCTTTCTTTTGAGGCTTCACCCGGTCCAAAAGTGACTGTATGCATTTTGCCGAAGCGCACAAAAGCAAGAAGGCCAAGGCGTAGTAAAAGAACGCCGCTATGGGCAGGACTGTAAAATTTATCGGCCGGGCAGGGCCTTCAAACAGTCGGATGAAAATGTCCACGCCGGACATCGCAAGGTTTGCGACGGCGATGACATGGTACCATTTTCTCGTTTCATGCAAGCTGCCATTGCCTGTGTCGTTTATTCCGCTGGAATAAATGGCGAGCAAGATTATGAAATCTATGGCGATGTTATAAATGTCTAAAGTGATGTTTACAAATTGCATGATTATATTTCTTAATTATATCATGGAATTTGAAAAAAAGCAAAAAAAAAAGCCCGGCCAGTCGGCCGGGCAATGCCCATCAGGCATTATCGGAGGCGTGGGTGGGAGGGGAAAACGCCCCCGACATTTATATTATCGTCACTGCCCGCCGATTTCTTTAATATTTTTAGAAAATTTTTCACTTTTTTTAGCGGCAGCCTACCTTGTGAGCCGTCGCTCGCATTCCGCGTACAAGTCCGCCGTCTTTTTGACGATGTCGGCGGGAATTTCCTTGATGCTGGGATCCCCGGCCAAATTGTTTGCCTTGAGCCAGTCGCGGACAAACTGCTTGTCGTAGCTTGCGGGGCTTGTTCCAACCTTGTAGGCGTCCTTGTTCCAAAAGCGGCTGGAATCGGGCGTCAAAACCTCGTCGGCCAAGACCAGCTCGCCGTTTTCGTCAAGGCCAAACTCAAATTTTGTGTCGGCGATGATGATTCCGCGCTCGTAGGCGTAGTCGTAGCACTTTTTGTAGATGGCGAGGGCGGCCTTTTCGATTTTTGTTCCCAATTCCTCGCCCAAGTCCTTTTTCATGTAGTCAAGGGTGACGTTTATGTCGTGGCCTTCCTTGGCCTTTGTGGAAGGAGTGCAAATGGGCTCGGCCAATTTTTCGGCCTCCTGGTACTGCTTGTCAAAAGAGTGGCCCAAGAAAGGCTCGCCCTTTTTGTAGGCTTCGTACATCGAGCCGAACATGTAGCCGCGGACAATCACCTCGTATGGAACCATTTTAAGCTTTTTTACCAGCATAGTTCGGCCTTCAAATTCCGGCTTTTGGAATTCGGCGGGCATGTCCTTTACGTCGCTTGAAATCAAGTGGTTTTTGCAAATGTCCTTTGTAAGGTCGAACCAGCGCTCGCTTACGGCGTTAAGGACTTTTCCCTTTCCGGGAATGTCGGCCGGCAAAATTACGTCAAAGGCGCTGATTCTGTCTGTGGTCACGATGACAAGCCTTCCGTCTTCCAAGTCGTAGACTTCGCGGACTTTTCCGCTGATGATTTTTTTCATTTCTGCATCTCCTATATAAGAACGCGCTCTTATTGGCGCTACTATTCCTCTTTTATAGTCGCGTCCACGTTGACGCTGATGTTGTAGCTCTTTCCGTTTTGAATCGTGACTTTTTTTGTCACCTCGTAGCCGCCAAGGTTGAACTTGAACAAATGCTCTCCGCTTTCCAAGTTCAGCGGGCTTTCCGGCGCGGTCTCGATTCCGTCCACAAATATTTTTGTTCCTTCGGGCGCGCTCACGCGAACGGCGGGCGCCACGCTCTGCAAGTCCAAGTTGAGCTCGGCGATTTGCGCTCTCTCGATCATCACCGCCCGCGCCTCGTTCCTAAATTTGTCCGACACTACGGAAACGCTCCGCTTTCCGGGCTTGAGCAAAATCAAGCCGCTTTCGTTGGGCGCGACCGGCTTTTCGTCGACAAAAACGCTGTATTCGCCAGCGTCCGCTCCGGCCTTGACCTTGAGCGCGCCGTAGTCGGCCAAAACAGGCTTGGCGCCAACTTCAAACTCCGCGTCCAAAACGCTTTGCGGAACGCCCTTCATCGCCAGCTGGTTCCTTATCAAAATAAAGCCGCGCGACTTTTCGGCAATCAAAGTTTTGTCCGCGTATGGGCTGGTCTTGATTGTGTTCCCTTTTACAAGCGGAACGACGATTGTCCAAGAAAGCTGTCCTGGATAGAGGCCGGAATAAATTTCGGTTCCGGAATAGTCTATGCCTTTTTCTGTAGGAACGGGAGACGCGTTTGAGTAGAGGGAGTAGAGTATTGTGTTCCGGCAGCTGGCGACGGCTTGCGGAATTTTAACCGTTATCTCGACGCCTTGGATGAAAATGGAATCGGCGGGAAACTTGACGGCAAGGCAGTCGTTTATTCCGCATTTTTTTGTTTCGGAAGCGGCCCGTTCGTTTATTTCAAGGCATACGGTTTTATGGACGCGAAAGACTTCCGCGCCAAGGCCCGCGCTCAAGGCCGGCGCCGACAAGCAGAGGACAAAAAATAGTTTTTTCAAAAAAGCTCGCATCTATTTCCTTTTTTCAAATCGTCAAAAATTTCCGTAGGCTTCCGGATCCACAGCGTTTCCGTTCACCCTAATTTCAAAATGCAAGTGCGGGCCGGTCACCTGGCCGGTGCTTCCGCTCTTGGCTATCAAGTCTCCCGCGCGGACAAGCGTTCCCTTTTTGATTCCGTCTTGAACCAAAGAAAGGTGCGCGTAAAAGCTTGTCATTCCCCGGCCGTGGTCAATTTGAATCCACTTTCCGTAGATTCGGTTTTGTCCCGTTCCCAAAACTGTTCCGCCCTTGCAGGCAAAGACGGAGGAGCCTTCGGGAACGGCCATGTCGACGCCCCTGTGGAATTGAACTTTTCCGCCTCCAAAAGGGTTGTCCCTTTGGCCGTAGCGGCTGGAAATTCTATAATTTTTAACCGGCAGGCGCAGAGTGGTGTCCAAGAAAAACGCGCGCTCCGTCGTCGAGAATTTTTGGCCCGGAAAAAAAACGTAAATTTTTCCGTCGACATTATAGCGCAAAAGGCTCTTGTCTTCCAATAGGTCGGCGCGATTTTTTTGCAATAAAATTTCAAGCGCGTCGGAATTTTCGTTTGCCTCAAGCGGAACAAAAAGTCCGTCCAGCGTCGGAAGGGCCAGGCGCCGGCCCTTGATGTCCGCGTCCGCGCCGTATATTCCGTTTAGCGGGCAAAAACTGTCGTAGCGCAGGCAAAAGCGGGCGGCCAAGTCAAGCAGCTTGTCGTCCTCTCCGGCGGTGTATGCGTAAAAGGCGGGCGCAACCGGCTCGCCCTTGGAATAAAGCTGGCGGTTTTGCAAAAGCTCGTCGTCAAACTGCTTTAGCATAAAGTCTTTGTCGCCTGTTTTGGTGGAATTGATTTGCGGAATTTTTTTTGTTTGAATTTGAAGCGCCTTTTTTTGCGGAAAGGCCGGCGCCAAAAAAAATGTCAGCGCCGCCAACAACGCGGCCTTACGGACGGCCTTTGCCGGCATGAAGTTCCAAAAAGCGGACGAGGCCAAAGAGAAGCGCCGCGCCAAAAACGCTCAAAAAGAAAAAAAGGCGGCTAAGGTTGGCCAGCGCCAAAATTGCGGCCGCGCAGCCTCCCGCCACAACTAAAGCCTTTAGCGCGAAAAAAAGGCTTTTTTTCGCCCCGGCTTTTTTTGCCGCCCTGACGCTTTTGTATGCCACAAAAAGCGCGGCCGCCAACAAGACGGCGCGGGTGTAAAGGCCCGGCGCCTTGTTGGCAAATAGCCAAAGCGGCGCGATGACGGCAAAACTCGCCGCCACGCACGCGACGATAAAACCCGCGAGCTTTAAGATTGAGAAGAACTTGGATTTTATCTTGAGAGCCATTTACTCTTCCGAGATGGCTTCAGAGGGGCAGGCGCCGGCGCAAGAGCCGCAGCTGATGCAAGTTCCGGCGTCGATGACGCGCTTTGAGTCCTTTTCGCTGATGGCGGAAACGGGACACTCAGATTCGCAGGCGCCGCAGTTTACGCAAGCGTCAGAAATTTTGTAAGCCATAGAATACTCCTTAATATAAGTTCTCTATGGAAGATGATAGCGCAAGACTATGAAAAAAGCAAGCCGCATTTGCAATAAAAGCGGCGGAGAAAGCGGGTCCCAGCGACGGCAAAAAAGTTTTGGCGCCTCCCGCCATTCTCGTTTCCGTTGGAAACGAGGCCTCTCAAGGTATTGCAGTCGCGCTAACGCGCTCCGCACGGCTCGCTTGCGTCTTGACGCCTATCGGCCAAGCCGTTCGCTGGCGGGTCCCTCCAAACTTTTCTTGCCTGCGTCCCCCTTTCCCCGCCTTTTTTATATTGCCAACGCGACTGTTTCTCGCTAAAATGGGGGCATGACTAAAGAAGAAATCGCCAAGATGATTGACCATACGCTTTTGGCCGCGACGGCTACAAGGGCGCAAATACAAAAATTGTGCGGCGAGGCCAAGCGGTACGGCTTCGCGTCCGTTTGCGTGAACCCCGTTTGGGTAAAGTGGGCGGCCTCCGAGCTTAAAGCCAGCGGAACGGCCGTTTGTACCGTAATCGGCTTTCCGCTGGGAGCGGAGACCTCCGCAGGAAAGGCCTTTTGCGCCCGCCAGGCGGTTTTGGACGGCGCGGACGAAGTTGACATGGTGATAAACATAGGCGCCGCCAAGCAAGGCGATTTTGGCGCCGTCCAGGAGGACATCGCGGCCGTTGTCCAAGCCGCAAAGGCGGCCGCCGCCGAAAAAGGAAAGAGCGCCCTTGTAAAAGTCATAGTGGAGACTTGTTATTTGACCGACCAAGAAATCGAGGCCGCCTGCGTCTCCGCCAAGAACGCGGGCGCGGACTTTGTAAAGACCTCGACCGGTTTTGGAACGCCCAAAGACGCGGACGGAAAGCCGCTTCCCAACGGCGCGCAAGTCCGGCATGTGGAGATTATGCGAAAAACGGTAGGACTTCAAATGGGCGTCAAGGCCAGCGGCGGAATTCGGGACGCGCAAACAGCCCGCGCCCTTGTCGCTGCCGGAGCCAACCGTTTGGGCTGCTCCGCCGGCGTTCAGATTGTGGAATGTTGGGAAGGCTAAAAGACCGTTCCGCCGCGTCCTTATGGACGCTGCGTGGTTTGCCAATACATTTTGTTGTCTTTAAAGAACCAGCGGACGAGGCCTTTTGAGCTTAGGTAGGTCAAGTAAGAGCGCAGGGAGCTTCCTATGAGCATGAACTGGCTCAGGCGCATTTTTATTTCGCTTTTGTCGCAAAAGGCCTGCAAAAGCTCTTCGTGGGTTTTGGGCGTTGCCAAAATTTCCACAATCAAATTTTCGTTTGACAGCGTTGAGATTAAATTCAGTTCCGCCAGCGTTTCCGCCTCGTCGTAAAGCGCGCCGTGGCTGGGAACAAAATAGTCGGCCTTGATTTTTTCAATGCGGCCAATCGACTCCTTGAAGGAGCGGACGTCAACCACAAAAGGCGTCCAATAGCGCTTTAGCATCGAGCGGCCAAAGATTCCGTCGCCGGCAAAAAAAACTTTCTTTCCGTCCGCTCCGGCCGCCAAAACGCCAAGCATTTCAAGACTGTGTCCCGGCAGCGCGACAAACTCAAATTCAATTTGGCCGCATTTTATTTTTTGTCCGGCCTGTATCGTTTTGTCAACTTGAACGCTCGGCGCGTGAAAGTAGGGCGTGTCAATTTCCGGCAGGGGAAAGGCGCCGTAAAAAAGCTGGGCTTGAATTTGCGGCGCTTGCGCCAACGACATTTCCGCAGGGCTTGTCCAAACTTGGCAGGAATACTTTTCTTTTAGCCAGGCGGCTCCGCCTATGTGGTCGGCGTGGGCGTGGGTGCAGATGACGGCGGCGATTTTTATCTTTCCAAAAACGCGCTCGCATTCGGCGCGAAGCTTTTGGGCGGCCGTCGCGTCTTCTCCCGCGTCAATAAAATAAATTTCCGTGAATCCGTCTTGGGCTTTTTGCGCGGCCACGCCCACATTTGTGGGGCCTGCAAAAACGTAAAGGCCGTCAGAAAGTTTTTTTAGCGCCGCTTCCTGGCATTGCAATTCCGCCAAAGTCAGTCTCCGCTTTCAAAGAGTTCCTTTCTGAGCTTTTCTATCAAAATGGTGTCTCGAATCGCCAAACCCAGAGCCGCCAAGAACAACACGCCCATCACGGCGTAAAACAAGGGGCTGCCTGGATTTGTCTTAAAGTCTTTGAACGTCACGTAGACAAGGAAGACGCAAAGGGCGCCGCATAGGACTCGGTTTGATTCCAAGCCTTTTTTTTGAACCGCAAGTTTTTCTTTCTTTACGTCTTCCATAGTCTTACTTCGCTATTTCGATTTTAACAACCTTGTAGTTGTATTGGGTTTCGTTGATTTTGAAAGAGAATTCCTCTTCGGGCTTCTTGTCCAAAAGGGCGTTTCCTCGCGGAGACATGTACGAGATGATTCCCTTGTCCGGGTCTGATTCCCACGGGCCCATGATCGTGTAAGTCTCGTTTTGGTTTGTGTCCTTGTTGAGAAGGGTGACCTTGGTTCCAAAGGAAACGACGGCGGTTGACGCTGTTGTCGGGTCGAACACGACGGCGCGGTTGAGCTCTTCCTGCAATTTGGCGAGCGTGACGTTGAGGTAGTGCTGGTGCTCCTTGGCCGCCTTGTATTCGGCGTTTTCCTTCAAGTCGCCCTGCG
Source organism: uncultured Spirochaetaceae bacterium (assembly GCA_902792795.1). Classification (GTDB taxonomy): domain Bacteria; phylum Spirochaetota; class Spirochaetia; order Treponematales; family Treponemataceae; genus Treponema_D. Next base: position 34,258 of record CADBBB010000014.1, read on the forward strand.
CGCGGGCCTCGCTGATTTCCTTGGCGTTGGCGGGAATCTCTTCCTTTTGAATCTTTTCAGCAAGCGCCTGCTTTTCTTCCAGCTTGGCGGCGGTGACGAGCATTCCCTTGGGAGTTGACGACTTTTCTTCCGTGGCGCGGAATTTGTAGTCGGGATACTTTTCCAAAATCTTGTTGCGCAGCGTGGTCTTGATTTGCGGCGGAAGGTCGGCGATGTCGTCGACCAAGGTGTACATCTTTGTGACCGTCTCTTCGTCGCGGGAGAACATGAAGTTGGCCAGCGTGTCGCCCTTGAACAAGAGCGTTTCCGCCTGCTTTTGAATCTTCTTGTTTTCCGTCGTGTTGACATGGCTGTTAATTTCGCGGAAGCAAAGCTCGATGATGTTCAAGAGCGCGATGAGCTGCTTTTCGTAAGTGACGCCGCTTTCCTTGTACCATGCGTCGTCCTGGCAATTTTCAAAGAGGAACAAGAGCGCGGCTCGGAAATCCTTGTAGTCCTCAAAGCAGAAGGCCGTGAATTTCTTGAGCTTGTCGGCTCCGCCGTTGGCCGCCACTTCGGCGAGCATTTCCTTTTTGAGAACGGTGGGGAAGAGCTTTAGGTACTCGTCCTGCCATTCCGGCAAAAGCTTGATGGCCGCCAAGAAGTCCGCCTTGAGCGAAGTGTTCTTTGTGTCCTTGAGCTCGTCGTAGGTCTTGCGCGGGTCGTCCAAGTCGCCGTAAATCTGCGCGAACGTGTACTTGCACTGGAAGGCGCGGGCAGGGATGAGGCGGCCGATTTTTTGGACGGTGAGCCAGGCGGCCACGATTTCCGTCGTGGCGCTGGTGATTGTCTTTATGTAGTTGGTGAAATACTGGTACATGTCGCTGAACAAGTCGCTGTCTTTTTCTGTGGCGTCGTCTTCGGCGAACTTCATTATGATGTCGATGCGAGCGAAGAAATTCTTTTGGGCCTTGAACTCGTTGGAATATTTTTCCTCGCTTGTGATTTCATGGTCGCGCACGATGTACTGGCTGATGTCGTTGGGGTTGACGCCAAAGGTCTTGTCGTTTTCCAAAATCTTTTTGGCGGCGTTGTTCCAGCTGGTCCATTCCTTGGCTTCCAAAATAGAAGGAACAAGCTCGGCCTTGACGCGCTTGAGGTCGCAGGAATTGTCGAAGCTTCTGATGATTGTCTTGAGCGTTCCGGCCTTGTCTTCCTTGACCATCTTGACAAGCTCCTCGCGCTTTTTTGTCGCCTTGAGAACCCAAATGTGGTCCTTTTTGAGCGGAAGCAAGGCGCTCACGGCCATCTTGAGCGACATTTCGTGGACGCCGTTCTTCTTGCCAAAGTTGATCGTGAGGTTGTCGTCCTTTGTCTTGACGATTTTGCCCACGCCCCAGGCGCGGTGGAACACGAAGCTCTTGACGTCAAAGGCGATGTGCTTTTCAAAGTCGTTGATGGCTTCCATGACGCTGCGGGTTTCCGTTGTGAGCGAACTGGACACGAGGTATTCGTCAAGGTTGGCGCGGCCGGCGTACAAGCCCCTGTAGCATTCCACGATTCCCTTGCGGGCCCAAGAGTCTTTGGGGTCGATTTGCAAGATGAGCTTGAGGATGTAAATCGCGGTCTCCCACTTTTTGTTGTCCTTGTACCAATTGTAAAGCTCGTGCATCAAGAGCGCGGAAGTGTCCTCGCTGATTGACTTGGCCACCTTGCGCTGGACGGAAAGGAAAAAGTCTATTTCCTGCGGAATGAGGCCGACAAGCTTGGCCCAAACTTCTTTTACTGAAGCGACGTTCTTCTGGGAAACGTAGCGGTGGAGCGCCTTCTTGTAAAAGTTCACCGCGTTGTCGGCGTCGCCCTTTTCTTCGCAGCGCTCGGCCAAAGCCTTGGCCATGTCCGCTTCCTCAAAGTCGATCTTCACGATTTTTTCGTAAAGAGTCCACATTTCGTCGTTCTTTTCCTCGCGGTAGCGCTCGGCCAAGGCGCGCAAGGCGAACTTGTTGTTTTCGTCGCTGGCCAAAACGCTCTTGCAAATGTAAACGACAATCGGCTCTTTCTTGTTCTTGTTGAAAATGTCGACCAGGCTGACCAAGGCCGAATTGTCGAGCGCGCCTTGGCGCAGGGCCAGCATTCCGGATATGTAGAGCGCGGAGATGCTGTCCTTTGAATGGGACAAATGCTCGTCGCAAACGTCGCGGATTTCGCTCACGGCGTTTTCCTGAACAGCCTGGGAAACAATTTTTTCAAGTTCCTCGATGTTGTTCTGCGTCACGTTGCTTATCGCGGCCCTTGTCCACGACTCTTCCTTGAGGCGTTCCTGCACCTTTTTTACCAATTCTTCAGACATTCGCTTCTCCTGTTCACTTAATGTAAAGTTCGTATATTTCCGTGTCAAGAATTTTTATTCTTGTTACTATGTCGTTCATTTTGCTGACATCTTCCTTTGCCGCCGAGTAATAGTCGATTAACCAAAAGTAAAGGTTTATCAGGCGCGGAGTCAGCAAGGCGCGCTGGCAAGACGGATCCTTTATCTCCATTTCCTTGGCGTAAATCTCCTGCTTGAGCCTCACGATTTCTTGCGGCCGGAGCATTCTTTTTACGGTGAAAACTCCGTGGAGGTGGCCGTAAACCGGAATCCATTCCATAAGGGCCGCGCCCGAAAATCCTTTTTGCTTGACGTTGCGTATCAAGCATTGTATCAATTCGGAGTCAAGGAACTCCGGCTCAATCTTTTGCGGGTCTATGTAAAAGGCCTCGCGGAACAAAACCTTGGCCTGCTTTTCCTCGCCGCAAAGCGCGTAGCAGTCGGCCAGCTCGGCTATCGTCGCCGCCGAGTCGGAACGGACGTCGTTGGCCTCGGCAAGACAGCTGCGGGCGGTTTCGTAAGAGCCGAGCTTTTTGTAGCAAAGGCCGGTCTTGCGCAAAATCTCCGCCTTTAGGACAGGGTCCTTTTCGCCGGCCAGCTGGTTGAAGCAGGCGAGGGCGAGCGAAAAAATTCCGGAGCGGACGGCGAAAAGCGTTCTGTCAAAAGTCTTTTCTTCCCGGCTCAAGAACTGCAGGAAATTTTTCCATTCGTTGCAGTAGATTTGCCCCCGCTCAAAGGCGTCGTCAAGCTTGTTGGCCCTGTCCAGCGCGTCAATCCAAAAATTGCAGCAGGCGATCGTAAAGAGAATTTCTTGGTTTTCCAGTTCGTAGACGAGCGCTCCGTTGAGCAAGGCCTTGGCCTCCGCCGGATTTCCGCTCCTGAGCAAACTGTATGCCTGCAAAATTTTTTCCGACATAGCGTAAATTTTATTATACCGATTGGCGAACTTTAGTCAATAAAAAGAGCGAAATTTTTTTGAAAATTGGGGAAAATATAATATGAATTTTTCTTTATTTGTCAAGCCCCCTGCGCGAAAAAAAAACTCCCGGTCGCGGCGGCGTCCGTCGTCACCGCTAGATATCGTCGCTCCACACGCATTGCGCCTTGTAACTATTTACTCTGCCGCTATCGCGGCAGGCGCAATGCGAGTGTTGCCGCCGGCCGCCCAGCTTCCTCGCGTTTTTCTTCACTCTATGCATAAAAAAAACGCCCGCGAAAAATCGCGGGCGCCTTTTTGTCAGGAACTAAAGACTAGTCCAAAGCGTGGCCGGCTGAGCCGAGGACGTTCACGCACTTGTGCATGTACATCTTTTTGAGCTCTTCGCGGGCCGGAGTGAGGTACTGGCGGGGGTCAAAGTCGCCCGGGTGCTCGGCGAGGTGGCGGCGGATGGCGGCTGTCATGGCCAAGCGTCCGTCAGAGTCGATGTTGATCTTGCAAACAGCTGATTTTGCGGCCTTGCGCAGCTGGTCTTCGGGGATTCCGACTGAATCCGGAATCTTTCCGCCGTACTGCTCGATGATCTTTACGTATTCAACGGGAACTGAAGAAGATCCGTGCAAAACGATCGGGAAGCCGGGGAGCTTTTGCTCGATGGCGGCCAAAACGTCAAAGGCCAACGGCGGAGGAATCAAAACTCCGTCGGCTGTTCTTGTGCACTGGGCCGGAGTGAACTTGCAGCGGCCGTGGCTTGTTCCGATTGAGATGGCCAAGGAGTCGCAGCCAGTCTTAGAAGTGAAGTCGATCACTTCCTCAGGCTTTGTGTACTTTGACTCTTCGGCTGAAACTTCGTCCTCAACGCCGCCCAAAACGCCAAGCTCGGCTTCTACGGTGACGTCGTATTTGTGGGCGTATTCGACAACCTTTTTTGTAACCGCTACGTTCTCGTCGTAGGGAAGGGCCGAACCGTCGATCATGACTGAAGAAAATCCGTTGTCGATGCAGTCTTTGGCAACTTCAAAATTCGGGCCATGGTCAAGGTGGAGAACGATCGGAATGTCGCATCCCAATTCGTGGGCGTACTCGACGGCGCCGCGGGCCATGTTGCGAAGAATGTTGGCGTTGGCGTAGGCGCGCGCTCCCTTTGAAACCTGCAAGATGACGGGAGACTTGGTCTCAACGCAAGCCATGATGATAGCCTGCATCTGCTCCATGTTGTTGAAGTTGAACGCAGGAATGGCGTATCCGCCCTTCATTGCCTTGGCGAACATGTCGCGCGTGTTCACAAGGCCCAAATCTTTGTAGTTAACCATAAAAAAGCTCCTTAAGGATTTAATGCCAAATATTATAGAGGAAACGCGCGATTTGTTCAAGGGTTCCGCTCGTGTTTTCGGTTGTAAGACCTCAATGTTTTGTTCGAGCGGTTCCGCCGCGTCCGTTGGACGCTGCTTTTTGGATTTGAGGGCAAAGCGCGCGTTTTTTTTGCGTTTTTTCCTTACAAAAAAATCAGTAACTTTTGCGGCCAAAAAAACTTGACAAATCACAAATCTGCGCTAAAATAATAGTGTTATAGAAAAAAGACTGGAAAAGCGTATGGCCTTGAATTTTAAAGACGTTGTGGAAGAAAAGCAAATTCCCGACGGATTTATAAAAGTTACAGACAAACCCATTCAGGGGCTTTCGTCCGAACAAAAGGCAATCTTGAACAGGCGCGGAAACGTTTTTTTCAACAAGGGCGACATTGAGAGCGCCCGGCGAATTTATTTGACCACCGGATATTCCGACGGACTTATCAGGGTGGGGGACGAATACGCCAAAAAAAAGCAGACGCTCAAGGCGCTTAAAATGTACACCTTGGCTCACAACACGAGCAAGGTTGGGCCGATTTATGAAAAAATCGCCGCCACAATCGGAAACCTTTTAAAGGAAGACGAAGGCGGGGAAAAATAAAGAATAAAAAGTGGAGTTAAAAAATGGAAGAGATGGAGCGAGATTCTTTTGACGACTATCCAGAAATCAAGGCCGACGGCAAGAACAACGAGATTGCCGAACTTTCAAAGCGCGGCTACCAACTTTTAAAAGAGGGCGAAATTGACAAGGCCAAGGCCGAATTCAAGCCCGAGAAGGAGGGCGATGAATTCGAGGCGAGCGAGTTCGAGGTTCTTGACGAGGCGTTGGCCAAGACCGTCGTCGCGAAGGACGTGTTCGTGGAGGACGAGGAGACCGGCGAGCCTGTGACCAAGGAGTGCGACTGCGAGAAGTGCTCGAAGAAGCGCGAAGCAGGCGAGGAGTGCGACGG
>CADBBB010000015.1 GCA_902792795.1 uncultured Spirochaetaceae bacterium
TCTGGCCGAGAAGCTGTCGAACTCGTCGCTGTCGCTTCCGCTCTTGTTGTAGCTTAAGCCGTTCAAGAAAGCGCGGATGCGGCTGTGCTCGTAGTTGGACCGATTAACAATAAAGCCGTCTATGGTTCGGTTGGCGCTGTTGTCATACCACCTTATGTTGGCGGTCAAGATTCTTTCCGCAAGAAGATGAAAGTTGCCAAGGCCGTTGTAGTTTGTGTTGACGACGCGCCACTTTATCGGCTCCACCTTAAAGTACCTGTATGACGAGCCGCCTTGGCCCACCGTCGATCCGTCGCTGTATTTAAAGTTTGCAGCGTTGGCGTTTTCCGCCGACTTGGCGTACCAGTTTTTGTCGCTTCCCTTGTAATAGGTAAAGGCGCCCTGCTTCATCGTTTGGCTTTCGTCAACGGTCACGGAGCTGGTTAACGGCAAAACGGTTTGCGGCCAGTCGCCAAAGTAAATGTATGTCGCGCCGGCCAAAGAGTCGTCCTCTGCCGCGGGCGCCAATGTCGGCGTTGAGTGGAATGGGTATTCGTAAACTTTCACTTTGCAATCAACAGATTTTTTGGTGATTGTTCCCATAAAGGCCGCCTCAACCCTAAGGGTAAAGTCGCTTTCGTACGAGATGGCGGGAACAGTCACGGTTATGCCATCATCGAACGTTCCGATTTGCAAATCCGAATAGGCGACGAACGTTCCATCCAACAAGTCGGCTTTCCATTCAACCTTACAGTCGCCCGCAGCTTTTGCGGAATGGTCGCTTTCAAGATAGAATTTTTTGTCCGCGCTGTTGTACCACAAGTCGGTTGGACTTGCGCCAGACTCTTTGCGCGTAGCGGCCACAGCGACCAAAACTGTCTTTTCCTCGCCAGGCTCCACGGAAACCGCGTCCATATCAAGCGTTATCGTGTAGTCGTCAGCGCCGTACATTCCGCCTGAGCTTACTGCAAAGGCCGCCTCGCCCGCGCTTGTTCCGCTTGGCATAGCGGCGACGCTGTAGCCGTTTTCGGCGATAAAGACGTTTCCGGGCTTGGCAGGATTGGCGTAAGAAGTCTTGGCGTAGTTTGTGGTAAAGGCGACGGGAGCGTCCGCCGTGGGAAGAACCGCGCCGGCGCCGTCAAAGGGCATGTAAACGCCGATCTTTGAGCCGGTCAGGTTTCCGCCGACGTCCATTGTCTTTCCGTAAGGAATGTAAAGGTTGGACTGCTTGGCGGGAGCGCTTGCCGGATGGTTGTCGTAAATTGTGTTCTTGCCCTTTAGGGTAAGGCTTGTAAAGGAGTCTAGGTTGATAACGCCGCCGGCAAGCGCGGTTGGAGACGAAACAGTGTTTCCTGTAATCGCGCAGCCGTCCAAGGTCATGGCGCCGACATTGCAAACCGCGGCGGAATCGCACGCGTTGTCTGTGACCGACACGCCCGCGAGCGTCGTGTTGCCGCCGCCGGAAGCTTTCACGGCGAATTTACAGCCGTTGTTTCCTCTTATCGAACCGCCGGTCATTTTTATCGGAAGGCCGTCAGCGTAAACGACGGTCCAGTTTTCGCCGTGTCCTGTAATTTCGCAGTCCGTCAATTCGGTGGGGCCGGAGGCCGCTCCTGTGATGACGCTCCACAAGGCGTAGAAACCTGGCTCATAAGAGCCGCCGCCTGTCAAAGTCGCCGTGTTGTCGCAAATTGTCGTTCCGGACATCGCAAGAGAACCCGAGTTCAAAACAACCGAGGCCTCATAGTTGGCGGTCGTTGCGGAAGTCAAGGCGTTGCCGTAAATCTTTGAGTTGTTTATGTTCAGCGCCGCGCCGTTCTTGACGTAAATCAAGGAGCTGGACGTGTAGCCGCTCGTAGCTTTAACAGCGCCGCCCGTAAGGTTAAGCTTTTCTATTATCGTCTTTCCGTAGGTGGCGTTGACCAGCTTGCGGATGGCGGTTCCGGACTGCGCGGCGCTCACTTCCTTGACCGCGCGGTCGCCTGAAATCTTTATCGTTTTGTTATACAAGCGCGAGGATGAAACGTCAATCAAGCAGTCGTTGTTAAGGCCGTAGTCGTAGCTGGCCGGCGTGGTCAAGTCAGTCATGACGCGAATGTCGCAAGAGCCGTCGTAAGGACAGTCGCCGTTGGCGACCGCGTCTATAAAAGCGTCCACGGCGCGCTGGATTGTCCTATAGGGCAGATTCTTGGAGCCTTCCGCGTTGTCGTCGCCCTCTTCCGAAACATAAAATTTAGTGAACACGGCGCGGCACATCCACGTAATCACTTCGCTGTCCGAATACAAGGGCTTTCTGACATAGGCGCGTATGTAGCTTGTTCCGGCAGGAATTGAAATGGAGCCCTTGAGTCCGTTGATCTTTCCGGCGCTCACAAAATCCAAAAAGTCTTCGTCGCGGTAAACTTCCCACATGAGGCAGGCGTCGCTCGCGTCGTAGTCGTAGGCGTCCACATGCTTTGTCGCTCCGCTTGTCGGGTCGGCGTAGTCAAAGCTTGCGGTCTTGGGTTCGGCCTTTATCGTCACATAGACGCTGTCGTCCTCGTCCTGATAGACGCTGTTCTTAGTTCCGCTAGGGTCGGCGGAATCGTAAATCTTGAACTTGTTGGCAAACTGCGCGTCCGTCTTGTCAAACGCGTCCGGCGCGCCCAGCTTAAAGCCGCGCGTGCTCACCGCCAAAGTTGAGGAAAGGCCGGCGTTGTCCGTCACGACCACCGTGTAAATTTTTTCCTTTTCGTCGGCCTCGTCGCCGGTTAAAAAGTAGGCCGAGTTTTCGCCCGCCGCAAAGCTTAGGCCAGTGTTTTGGTTGGCCACGATGTTGGACGGAGCGGTTGTCGAAAGCTCGGAGCCGGCCGCGAACGAAATTGTTCCGTCGTCGGCCACGGTCGCGGCGAATGTTTTTTCATTTACAGTCACGCTCACTATGTCACTGTGGTAGGCCTTGACCATCGCCTTTGACGGAAGGTTGAAGCACAAGACCCAGCGCGAAGGAGTTTCCCTTGTCTGCATCGTAAGGGCTCCGCCGACCATTGGCGGCGGCGAGTTGCTGGAAAGCTTAAGCTTGTTGTATATCGGGAATTGAGCCAGCGACACGGGATGCATCAGCGTAATTAATGGAGAAATGTCCGCGCCGGCCGCGTTTTGCGCCAAAAATTCGGCGGGGAATGTCATGCGAATTGTCAGCGGGTCGTCCGGGTCTTGCGCGATTGAAACCAAGTCGCTTCCGGGAAGGCCGCTTTGCGCCAGCTCAAACGTCATGTTGCGGCCGCTTTCAAACAGGTAGTGCTGCGGGTTTCGCAAGGTGAATTCAACGGAGCAAGTGTCTTCGTAAGAAAAGCAAAAGTTTCCGTACTTATCGGTCGGAACGTTGTCAGGATTGATTTTATATTTTTCTATCGAGGCGGTGCTGGTCATCTCCTTAAAATAAGCCGCCGCCTTGTTTTGAAAAGAACTTTCGTCAAAACCAAAGTCGCAGGACGCGAATAAAATCGCTCCCGTCAATGCAGCAAAAAAAACAAGCATATTCCCAAAAACTTTTTTCATGATGAATCGTAATATTATAGTAACATTATGAAAAATATGCAATACAGCGCGCGGGTTGAAAAAAGGCGGACTTTACTGTAAATTCAGCCTATGGACACGGCGGAAAAAACACAGGCTCAGGCGGAGCTTCTCAAAAACCGAATCGCCAAAAACAGCAAGGCCCTGCGAAAATGGGCGCGCAAAAATCTTGTCACGGCCTACAGACTCTACGACCGCGACATTCCCGAAATTCCGCTTTCTATCGACCTTTACGAATTTCTTCCCGACGACATTCAGACGCCCGCCGAGGCCCAAGCCTTTTTGCAGGAACAGGCCGCCGCCGAAAGCGCCAACGAGCCGGGAGCCGCAGCCCGCCGCTTGGAGCGGACATACCTTAAAGTGTTTTTGTACGAGCGGCCCTACGAAAAGCCCGAAGAAGAAGAGCGCGAATGGCTTTTAGCGATGACGAACGCGCTCGCCGAATGTTTGCAAATCGACAAGGGCCGCATAACCACAAAGACCCGCCTCCACGACAAGGGCGGCTCCCAATACGCGCAAACGGACGGCGCGAACAAAAAGAACTCGCAAGCCCAAAAAGCCGGCGGCGGCCAATCTTTGGCTTGCAAACAATCCCAGCCGCAAGCCCAAAACTTTTGCGGCCGCGTTTACGAAAACGGCGCGTTGTTTTGCGTGGACCTTGCCACCTACCTTGACACCGGCCTATTTTTGGACATGCGGGCCGCCCGCGCCTTGATAAAGGCCAACGCAAAACAAAAGCGCGTCCTGAACCTTTTTTGCTACACTTCAAGCTTTTCAATCGCGGCGGCCTTGGGAGGAGCGGCCTTTGTCCAAAGCGTGGACCTTTCAAACACTTACCTTGACTGGTCGCGCAAAAACGCCGCGCAAAACGGCTTGGAAAAGGCCGCGCTTGAATGGACCAAGGCCGACGTGACAGCCTTTTTGGAAACTTGCAAAAACAAATACGACTTGATAATTTTGGACCCGCCCACGTTCAGCGCGTCAAAGTCGGCCAAAAACAACTTGGACACAAATCGGGATTGGGCAAAACTTTGCGCGGCGTGCTTGCGTCTTTTGGACAAAGACGGCGAGCTTTATTTTTCGACCAATTCCCGCCAATTCAAATTCGACGCCGCTCTCCTTCCCGGCGCGCTCGCCCAAGAAATCACCGAGCGAACAATAGACTTGGACTTTAAAACAAAAAAGAGCCACAGAATGTGGCTCCTTCAAAACGCGGAATAAGCGCCGATTAGTTGGCGGCCTTGATTCCGTAGCGCTTGTTAAAGCGGTCGATGCGTCCGGCTGTGTCAACGAGCTTCTGCTTTCCAGTGTAGAAGGGGTGGCAGGCCGAGCAAATTTCAACGTGAATGTCCTTCACTGTTGAGCGGGTCTCGATCACGTTTCCGCAAACGCAAGTGATTTTTGTGAGCGCGTACTCAGGATGAATGTCTTTCTTCATCGTTTCCTCCAAAATATATTTGAAAAGTCTTGCCCTGCGGCGCGGAGCCGGAAGTTCCCGCTCAAGCCGCCGCCACAAAACTTGCCAAATTAAATTTAAGTGCGACAATACTATCAAAAACCGCAAATCATGTCAAGCAGCGGATATTTTTACCGCGCTTACATTCCAGCCGAGCCGGTGTTCATCGAGGCTAGGAAGGCCGCGTTGTCCTTGCTCTTTCTCATGCGGTCAAGGATAAGCTCGGTGATTTCGGCGTCTTCCATCGGGTTGATGACCTTGCGCAAAACCCAAAGCTTTTGAAGCTCTTCCTCTGTAAGCAAAAGCTCTTCCTTGCGGGTGCCTGACTTCTTGATGTTGATTGCGGGGAACAAGCGGCGCTCGGCGAGCTTTCTGTCCAAGTCGATTTCGCTGTTTCCAGTTCCCTTGAACTCTTCAAAGATAACTTCGTCCATGCGGCTTCCGGTCTCAATCAAAGCCGTCGAAATGATTGTAAGCGAGCCGCCTTCCTCGATGTTGCGCGCCGCGCCAAAGAATCTCTTGGGCTTGTGGAGCGCGTTGGAGTCAACGCCGCCCGACAAGACCTTTCCGCTTGTGGGCACGGTCTGGTTGTAGGCGCGCGCCAAGCGGGTGATTGAATCCAAGAAAATAACAACGTCGCGCTTGTGTTCCACCAAACGCTTGGCCTTTTCCAAAACCATCTCGGCCACGTTGACATGGCGCTGAGCCTGCTCGTCAAAGGTTGAAGAAATGACTTCGGCCTTGATCGATCGCTCCATCTCGGTCACTTCCTCGGGGCGTTCGTCAATCAAAAGCACGATGAGGTAAACTTCTGGATTGTTGGCGGTGATCGCGTTGGCAACCTTTTGCATGAGCGTGGTTTTTCCGGCCTTGGGCGGCGCCACGATCAAAAGGCGCTGGCCCTTTCCTATCGGGCTGAACAAGTCGACTATGCGGGTTGAAAGTTCCGTTGAAACAGTCTCAAGCTTGAACTTTTCGTTTGGATAAAGCGGCGTGAGGTTTTCAAAGGGAACGCGGGTTTGCGCCACGCGCGGCTCGTCAAAGTTGACGCTCTCGATGCGCAAAAGCGCGAAAAAGCGCTCGCCCTCTTTGGGGCTTCTGGTCTGGCCGTAAACGGTGTCGCCCGTCTTAAGGTTGAACAAGCGGATTTGGCTGGGCGAAATGTAAATGTCGTCCGGGCCGGGAAGGTAGGAATTTTGCGGGCTGCGCAAAAAGCCGTAGCCGTCGGGCAAAATCTCCAAGGCGCCGCTTGCGAAAATGATTCCGCCGCGCTCGACGTGGGCCTTAAGGATGACGAAAATCAAGTCCTGCTTTTTCATCGGAGCCAGGTCGTCCGCGCTAAAGCCGTATTCGGCGGCCATCTCGCGCAATTCTATCATTGATTTTTTTGTGAGCTCGTTGATTTGCAGGCGGGGCTTTTGGTCGTAGTCAGGGCAGTTTTCCGGCGTGGGAGTGTTGTCCGGCGCCATGTTCTCGCGGTTGGGCCGATAATTTGGGCGGCGGGCGGCGGCGTTGAATCGGCCGCCGGTTCTGTTGTCGCGGCCCTTGTAGCCCTGTCCGTAATGTCCGCGCGCGCCATGTTCCTCGCCTTCTTGCGCGGGAGCGTCGGAGGCTTGCGCCGGCTGCTCGGCGGCAGTTTCAGAAGCGGGCGCGGCGGCCGGAGTTTCTTGGCTTTCTTCCGCTTTGGGAGCGGCCGCCTTTCTGACAACGCGGCGGCGCTTCGGCTTTTCTTCGGCGCCCTCAGGGCTTGCGTTCTGGTTCTCTTCGTCCATAAAAAATGGTCTCCAATAAAAATAAAGATTTTATAAAAAAAACAAAAATAGTTTGGTGATTTTCAAAGTTTACAAAAAGAAAAGACTTCCCACAAAATCTTTTCTACATTTTACAATATTTTATTTCTTTTGTCAAACAAAAAAATCGCGTCCGCCGGCGCGTCAATCCGCGTCGGAATCCGACTTCAACAACAAGGACTGCTTGTATTCCTCGCTCGCCACGCTGAACAAATCCACATCCGGCTCGCTTTCAAGCATCGTCACTTGGCCCTCGAACTCAACGTTGTCGGCGATTCTCAAGCGGGCGGTCTCGACGTTCCCCTTGACCTTGCTTCCGTTGCACATCTCAACGCGCTCGCTCGCGGAAATGTTTCCGGTCACAGTGCCCGAAATTACAATGGAAGCCGCCGACATTTTGTCCACCGCGCAAACGGCGGCCTTGTCAATGTCAAGGTTTCCGTTGGAATTTATAGTTCCGTTGAATTTTCCGTTGATTTTAAGGTTGTCGGTAAATTCCAAGACGCCGTCAAAAGAAGTTTCCGAGCCTAAAATGGTGTAGTTTTTAGCCGTTTGTTCCATGCTAATTCTCTTGAACAGGCAGTTCGGAAAGGGCCTTTTTTAGTTCCTGCCCGGAACGAAAGGCGGCCACGTAATGCGCCCGCATTGACGATGTCTGGCCGGTCTTGGGATTGCGCACGACGGTGCGGCCTTTTCTAAGGCGGGCCTCAAAAGTGCCGAATCCCCTAAGCTCAATCGCGCAGCCTTTGGACATGGATTTTTTCAACTCGTCCATAAAGGCTTCGACGATTTCTTTTATTTGCCCTTTTTCGTATTTTGAATTTTGGTAAACCGCCTCAACCAAGTCATATTTTGTAACTTTTTTTGAAAGCATAGGTTCCGCCAAAATTCAAAAACTTTTAGTTTGCGGCAGCCTGCTGAACGAACGTCACGTTGTAAAGACGAGTCATGCGGCTCTTCTTGCGAGAGGCGGCGTTAAGGCTGACGACGCCCTTGAGACGGGCTGAGTCCAAAGCGCTCTGAAGCTGCTTGAGCTTGGCGGCCGCGGCCTCCTTGTCCTTTTTAAGAACCAACGCGACAAACTGTTTCGCGTATGTGCGGCACTCCGATTTGATCGCCTTGTTGCGCATGCGGCGCTTTTCGCTCTGAGCGTGGCGTTTTTCCGCTGAAGTCTGATTTCTAGCCAAGGTATTTCCCCCAAAAAATATTTATAGAAAGTGTAAAAGTTATAATAACAGTTTGAGGAAATAATGTCAATATGGGAAGAAAGAAAAACGCTCCCGGTCGGCGGGCGGCAGACGGAACCGCTAGATATCGTCGCTACTCACATTTTGCCCCTTGTAACCATTTACGTCTGCCGCTGGCGCGGCAGGGGCAAAATGAGAGTTTCCGCCTGTCGCCCGCCTTCCTCGCGCGTTTTTATTCTTCACCTTAAATGCCCCGCTTGCCTTTCCGCTACGCTTTTTTTATTCTTTACCTTAAATGGTTTCATTCCGATAATATATGCGTGAAATCATTCATAAAAACACTTTTAGCGGCATATATATTTTTTGCGGCGGCGGGAATGGCGGGGGCGCAGGTTTCGGACGGCGCTTTTTCGCAGGGCGCACCCAAAGCCTTTGAGGGCGTTTGGGAACGGGACGACCGTTACGTCATTTTTGACTGCGGCGGAACAGAGCCGGACGGCCAAGAGGCGCAAAGCCAGGCGCGGCAAAAAACGCCCGCCACGATTTTGCTAAAAACTTTTTACGGCTGGTACTTGGACCGGAGCGCGGAGCCCCAAAAATGGAGCGCCGAGCGGACGGTGAACGATTCCACATGCCCTGACGCCGAGCGCGTATTTATGGAATACCGCCCCTTGGTGACGACAAGACATCCGGCGGCGGACGCTTCCGTTTGGGAAATTTTTGTCTGGCATCCCAGGCTCAAGGAAGCGAGCGTGGTTCCGGTGGCCATAATCGGCGGGAACCTTTATCTAAATTTTGCGGTGAAGTTAAGCGAAGACGTCGATAAAGCGCAAGGCCAAGAAAGCGACGACCCGCTCGAAGGATTTTGGGCGCGAATGGCGGGAGCGGACGGCGTCAAGCTTTGCCCGCCGGTGACCGCCGACGACATTTATTCCAGCTACATAACGGACGACGCCGTCTACACAATCCGCTACTGGCGGACCGACATGGAATACACAAACGCAAAAGCCTTTTTCTCGGACGGCGGAAAAACATTCTCTGTGGTAAAGCACATTCAGTCTGCGGGAAAAATCTACACATGCGCCAACGGCCGCAGCGTCATGATACGCAACGTGCAAAAGACAAACGACAGGCCGGAAGTCTACGAGCTTGACGGAGCGGCGGAAATCTGCGGCCTGGGAGAGCCTTACCTAAAGCGCGTCCAAGACAAGGGCTCGCAAGAAGCCGTCGTAGCCCTGGCAAAAAAATATTACCAAAAGCGCGCCCCTAATCCAGATCCGCCCTTCCCGCCTTCCAACTTGGACTGGCATATGGACGACATAAACAAGCTTGAGGCCGGAAACAAAATCATAGAGGCGGTCCGAAAGCGGCAAAGGGAGTTCGCGCAAAAATATCCAGCGCGCGAAATTTACTAGGCTACACGGCCGGGCGCGCGGCCACGACAACAAGCTGCATCTCTTCGTGTCCGTTAAAAAAATTTCTTTGGAAGTTGTAGGCAAGGTCAATGAAATCGCCTTCGTTAAATTCATTTCTCCAAAGCGCGCCTTGGTCCCACCAAAGCGCCGGCCACTTTAAATTTCCTATTTGAACGTAAAGCTTTAGGTGCTGCCGCTCGCCCTTTCCCAACACTTGGCCGCCCGCAATCCTGGCGCCTCTGGTCAAGAACACAAGCTCCGGGTTTTCGTTTCCGTAAGGCTCAAAGCGGTCTATCAATTTTAGAAGGCCGTCGTTTACATATTGCGCCGAAAGCTCCGCGTCAATGTCAACGATTTGGTTTTCGTCGTCGCCCAGCTCCAACCCTTGGACAAGGCCGCCTATCTTTTGCTGGAATTTTTCAAAATTTTCCGCCGAGAGGGAAAAGCCCGCGGCTCCGGCGTGGCCGCCGTGGTTTATGTAAATGTCTCCGAACTTGTCCAAAAATTCCGCGCAGTTGACGCCGCGGGCGGTTCTCATTGAGCCGATGTAAACGCCTTCAATTTTGGTCATCGCAATGGAAGGAACATGGACGCGCTGGACAAGCTTTGCGGCTATGCGGCCAACGACGCCCCGGTGAATTTTTTCTTCAACGATAAGGCAGAATTTTCCAGCAAATTTTTCCAAGGACTTTTCGGGGCGGCCGCCAAGGTATTCCCACGAGGCCGCCTCAAGCTTTTTGCGCTCCTCGTTGTGGTCAAAAATTTTCTGCGCGCAATCCTCGCGCTCTTGCGCCGTTTGGGCCAAAAAGAGCTTGAGCGAATCTTCGGGGCTTCCGATGCGGCCGGCGGCGTTGAGCGCGGGAATTACGTTCCAGCCAAGGTCGCGGCCCGTCACCCGCTTTCCCAAAAGGCCTTGCCGCGCCATAATTTCCACAAGGCCCGGACGGACGCGGCCCTTGCTCATGGCGTCCAAAGCGCGGCGCGCGAAAATTCGGTTTTCGTTTTTTAAAGGCATTATGTCGCTAAAGACGGACAGGGCCGCAAGCTGGATGTCGCGCTCGTCCGCCTGCAAGTTTGCCGGAAAGGCCGCGGCGACTTTCTTTTCCAAGTAAGTGACAAAGATGTTGTAAAAGGCGCCCAGCTCCGTTCCCTCTTCCTCGGAATATTTTGCGAACTTTGAAAGCGACAAAAGCTTTTCCAAAGAAAGGCGCGCGACGGACGGAATGATTTTGGCGGCCTCTGGGCGGACGTCAAAAAGGTTGAATTCCACGCCGCTTCCAAAAAGATCTTTTAGCGCGGCCAAGACATTGGGAGCGTCCCAAACAAAAATTTGCTCGCCGCGCAAAAATTCCAAAAGGCCGCTTGAAGAAAGGCTCAAGTTTCCGCCGGAAAAATCTTTTTCAAAAGCCTTGCGCTTTGTCATGTTACGCAATTTCAAGCATTCAACGACGCCGCCGCGAACGTTCAAAAGACAAAGGTCCTGCTTGTAAAGTTCCGTCTGCGAAAAGCGCAAGGCCTGGACCAGTTTAAAGGCCACCGCGCAGCCGGAAATTTCCGCGAAAGGATAGCCAGAGTCCTGGCATTTTGGATTCAAAATTATGTCAGCGGGCGGAAGCGGCTCCGGCGGATTGTGGTGGTCGGTTACGATGACGCTCACGCCAAGCTCTTGGGCGCGCGCGATTTCGGCGTTGTTGGAAATTCCGCAGTCGACGGTAATCAAAAGCGTTCCGTAATTTTTGGCGAACTCCTCCACCGCCGCGATTGAAACGCCGTAAGCGTCGTCTCCGCCGGGAAGCCTGTAGGAAACGTCCGCGCCCATGCGCTTGAGCTGCTCGTACAAAACGGCGGTAGCCGTGATTCCGTCAACGTCGCGGTCTCCGAATATCAAAATTTTTTCGCCCTCTTCCACCGCGGACAAAATGCGGTCCACCGCGTCTTCCATTTGGGCAAAACAAAAGGGATTGTGCAAAAAGCGCTCGTTGTATTCCAGCCAGTAAAGCAAGTCGCTTCCTGCGGTGATTCCGCGACGCGCGAACACCGAGGCCTCCAAAAGGTCAAGGCCGTATTTGTCGCGCAAGGAAAGCGCCGTCTCTTTTGAAATTTCTTTTTTATTCCACGTTTTCAAATCGCCACCTATAAAATGCCTTTTCCAGATTCCAAAGTCTTAAGCCTTGTTCCCAAAGCGCCTTCAGTCAATTCATACAAAAAGGCCTTGAGCTGGCCAAAGTCGCGCGCGGAAAGCCTTGCCTTGCGCGCGGCGGCCATGCATGCGGATGATGTTCCGCCCGACACTTGCAGGTAAAAAAGCGCGGGCTCGGAAATCCTGAACCCTTTTTCTTGCGGAGAAGCGCAACCGGCGCACACAAAGGCCGCCTCGGACTGCGAGTAAAGCGCGAATCTTTTTCCACCCGACTCCGATTCTAGCGCGCTTTGAATAAAGTTTAAAGCGCTCGCTTCCATGCCGCCCACAGACGAGCCGCCCGCTCCGGAAGCGCCTTGCCCGGCCATAAGAGCGCCGCGTTCCGCCGCAAAAAATTCTTTTTGGCAGCGGGGACAAAAATCTGCTTGCGGCCTGACGCCGAGCAATTCCAAATAGCGCCACAAAAAGCGCAAGAGGCCCAGCCGAGCCTCGTCCTCGCCAAGCAAGTCCATTCCGTCCAAAAAGCCGTTCAGCAAAACGTAGCACTGCTCCGGGCTTCCCGCGCATTTGGACTTGGAGACGATTTCCCCGGCCAAAGACGCGGCGAACGACTTGAACAAATTTTCGCGGAAAGTGGGATGGTATTTTTGGACGTCAAAGTCCGTGATTTTTGCCGAGCCCTTTTCTTCGTTTTTGTAAATGTAGGCCGAGCCCCTGTTCCAAGGGCTCACCGAGCCGCGCAGCTTGCTCTTGGGGCCTCCAAAAAGCGTGGCCCACTCAAGCCCCTCCTTTGTCAAAAGGCAGACGGAACGGTTGTCCTGCGCCGTCTCCTTTACGGAAAGAACCAGCGCGTCCTTGCGTGTGTTGCGATTCATCATATATAAGATACACTTTTTTTTAAAAAAAATTCACGTTTTTTGGGAAAAATTTGAAAAAAAATTTCCATCGCTTGAATAGAAATTTGAAATGCGACCAAAAACTACGGAAGGAGGCCAAAACGCGCGAGGGAGGCGGGCGGTTGGCGGAAACTCTCTGTTTGCGCCGCCGCATAAGCGGCGGAGTAAAATAGTTTCAAGCGCAAACAGCGAGGAGCGACGCTAGCTAGCGGTTCCGACGACCGCACGCCGACCGGGAGCGTTTTTTGCTGTCTTTCAATAAAAATGGTGACTTGACATAATATCTCTCTTCCTATATAATTATTTATCAAATTTTGGGAGACAATGATGATATTTCCTTTGGAACAGCTTGTAAAATTCACGGACAATATTTACGAAATAACGGTGGCCGCCAACCGCCGCGCCTACCAGATGTCAATGGTAAAAGACCCCTTGATTGAGGAGAACCACGACAGGGTCGTCTCATTGGCGGCCAAACAGCTTTTCAAGCAAGAAGTCACATACAGAATTGCGGAATAAAATGCCGCGAAAAATCCCGGTCCTTGTTTTGTTCGCGCCCACCGCGACAGGAAAGACTGAACTTTTGTTCAAGCTTTTTGGCGGGAACGACAAGGCGCGGGTAATCTCAGCCGATTCCATGCAAGTCTATCGGGGAATGGACATAGGAACGGCAAAGCCCACCCTTGCGGAACAAAAAATTCTTCCGCACTATTTAATCGACATAAAAAATCCGGACGAGCAGTTTTCGGTGGCGGAATTTGTTGAGCGCGCCGACGGCCTTTGCGAGCGCTTTTACAACGAAGGCGCCATTCCTGTCGTTTGCGGCGGAACAGGCTTTTACGTCCGCTCTTTTTTGCTGGGACTTCCATCCACACCCACCGGCGACGAGGCCATGCGGGCGGCGCTTAGGGCGGAACTTGAGGAGCGCGGAAAGGCTGAGATGTGGAAGGAACTTTTAAAATCCGACCCCGACTCCGCGAAGAAAATAGATCCCGCCGACAGCTACCGGGTTTTGCGCGCGCTTGAAATTTATCGCCTTACCGGAAAGCCGCGCGCCGACTTTGCGCAGAGCCCAAAATTGCGCGAAAAATACGATTTCACGACCATAATTTTGGAGCGCGGCCGAGAGGAGCTATACCGCCGAATAGAGGAAAGAGTTGACAAAATGTTCGAGGCGGGGCTGGAAGCCGAGGCGCGCGGCCTCATGCAAAAATACGGCGCGGACGCTCCGGGAATGCAGGCCATAGGCTACCGGGAGTTTTTTGAAAAATCCGCGTCCGGCGAGCCCCTTTCCACGGCGGAAATAATGGAAAAAATCAAGCGCGACTCAAAAAAGTACGCCAAAAAGCAATGCGTATTCACGCGCGGCATTCCCGGCGCGACCACGGTTCAAATGGACGGCGGAGAGGCCGCCGCCATTACGGAAGCGGTCGCCGCCCTGCGTTAAGCATTGCGCGCTTTTTGGTTTTGCAAAAGCTTTAATGCCAATCAAATAAAAAACACGCGAAGAAGCGGGGCGGTTGGCGGCGACACTCGCATTGCGTCTGCCGCAATAGCGGCAGACGTAAAAAGTTTCAAGGCGCAATGCGCGTGTAGCGCAGTTATCAAGCGGCGCCGCCCGACCGCATTCGCGACTGGGAGTGTTTTGTTTTTTGTTTTGTTTCATTCAGGCTATTGACTAATTTCACAAAAAAGCGCATAATAACGCTTGTATCGATACTAACTTTTATAGGAGCCAAAGCATGCCTTGTGGTAAAAAGCGAAAGCGCCAGAAGATGGCGACTCATAAGCGAAAGAAGATGCTTAGAAGAAATCGGCATAAGAGCAAGTAATTCCGCAAAAGACTGCCGTTAAAACGGCGGTCTTTTTTTTATAGCAAACGCCTATGCTCGCCCAAATAAATTCGCCCGACGACATAAAAAAACTTTCTCAAAAAGAGCTGGCCTCGCTCGCGGCGGAAATTCGGCGCGAAATAATCGACACCGTCGGAAAAAACGGCGGCCACCTTGCGTCCAACCTTGGCGTGGTGGAACTTACGCTCGCCCTTCACCGCGCGTTCAATTCCCCAAAAGACGCGATTGTCTTTGACGTGAGCCACCAGTGCTACGCGCACAAATTGCTCACGGGCCGCTACAAAAAATTTTCCAGCCTGCGCCAAGGCGGAGGCATTTCGGGCTTTACAAAGGAATGCGAAAGCGAGCACGATTTTTTTGACAACGGCCACGCCTCAACTTCCATCTCGCAAGCGCTTGGATTGCTAAAGGCGCGCGAGCTTCAAGGCGCCGACGGAAAAGTCATAGCGGTGATTGGTGACGGCGCGCTCACAGGCGGCTTGGCCTACGAAGGCCTTTTAAACGCGGGTCGGGACGCCAAAAATTTAATCGTAGTCCTTAACGACAACCAAATGTCAATCTCGCCAAACGAAGGAAGCCTTTCCCGCTATCTTTCAAGCCTCACGATGTCGATCCAGTACCAAACGGCGCGCCGCGCGATTGACAAAATCGTTTCAAAAATGCCGGGAAGCCGCTTTTTCCAAAAATTCATATTCCGCTTCAAGCGCGGCCTCAAGGGCCTTTTGCTGAGCGACAACATGTTCGTGGACTTTGGCTTTGAATACGTGGGTCCCTTGAACGGCCACGACATGAAAGAGCTGGAGCGCGTTTTTGAGCGCGTCAAAAAATTAAAGAAGCCGGTCGTAGTCCACGCGCTCACAAAAAAAGGAAAGGGCTACTTCCCCGCCGAAGACAATCCTGAACTTTTTCACGGAATCGGCCCCTTCAACATCGCCGACGGCTCGGTGGAAAAATTTGACGCGGAAAGTTTCACCGAACATTTTTCGCGCGCGATTGTCAGGCTTGCCGAGCGCGACAAAAAAGTCGTGGCGATCACCGCCGCCATGAGCAAGGGAACAGGCTTGGCCGCCTTTGCCCGCCACTACCCCGACCGCTTCTTTGACGTTGGAATCGCCGAAGAGCACGCCGTGACTTTTGCCGCCGGACTTTCAAAGGGCGGCCTTTTGCCGGTCGTTTGCGTTTACTCAACCTTCATCCAGCGCGCGGTTGACCAAATAATACACGACATTTGCCTTCCAAACCTGCGCGCGATTTTTGTCTTGGACAGAAGCGGCGCCGTTCCCAACGACGGAGAGACCCACCAAGGAATTTTTGACATCGCGCTTTTAAAGGCCGTTCCCAACCTAAAAATTTTGGCGCCGGCCAGCGCGCAAGAACTGAACCTTTGCCTTGACTGGGCCGCAGGCCAAAATTCCGCCGTGGCCATACGATACCCCAAAAAGTCTTGTCCGTCGGAGCTTGAGCCTTTTGCCCTTCCGCTTGAAGAAGGACGCGGCGTTTTAGTAACCGCGGAAGAATTCGCGCCGTCTCTTTGCGCGGACTTTTGCGACGAACAAAACGGCGCGCAAAAACAAAAGGATTTGCAAAACCAAAACGGCGCGGCTTACAAGCGCGTCCTTATCGCCGCCACAGGATCGATGTTTTCGGAATGTCTTGTGGCCGCCCGCTCGCTTTTGCTTCGCGGCGTTTATTGCGACATTTACAGCTTGCGCTTTTTAAAGCCGATGGACTTTGAGAGTTTTTTTGGAATTTGCAAAAGCTATGACGCTCTTGTCCTTGTGGAGGACGGAATCAAGCAAGGCGGCGCTTGCGAAGAAATCGAAGCGGAGGCGCTTAGAAGAAATTTCCGCGCCGTCCAAGTCCTTGCCTTTGGGCAAAAGTTTCCGGAACAAGGAAGCCGCGAGCAAATTTTGGAAAACTCCTTTTTGTCGCCCAACGACATCCAGCGGGCGGCGCTGGGCCTTTTGAACGAGCTTCAAAGCGGAACAAGCGCGGGAGGCCAAAAATGAACGGCGCCGCTCCCAGCCTAAAACTTGCCGGCCGGACAATAACGACAGACAAGCCCGCCTTTGTGATGTCAATCGTAAACGCCGACCGCGACTCCTTCTTTGCCAAAAGCCGCGGCGGATTTTTCTTGGCAAAACGCCACATTGCCCAAGGCGCGGACATAATCGACATTGGCGGGGAGTCCACCAGGCCCGGAAGCCGATACATCGACGCAAAGGAAGAAATCAGGCGCGTAATCCCGGTCATAAAAAAAATCCGCCGCTTTAGCGACATGCCGATTTCGGTGGACACGCGCAAGTACGACGTGATGAGCGCCGCCTTTGACGCGGGCGCCGACATTTTGAACGACGTTTCGGCGATGGAGGACGATCCGCGCTTGATAAAATTCGCCGCCCAAAATAAAATTCCGGTGATATTGATGCACAAAAAAGGAATTCCTTCCACAATGCAAAGCCAAGCCAGCTACGAGGACGTCTTTAAAGAAGTGAGCCAATATCTTGAAGAGCGCGCCGAAATCGCTTTGCAAAACGGAATTTCTTCCGATAAAATAATAGTGGATCCAGGCATAGGCTTTGGAAAAAACACGGCGCAAAACGCGGTCTTGATAAGGAAAGCCGGAGAGCTTTGCCAAAAAAAATACATGGTCTTGATGGCGCTTTCCAGAAAAAGTTTTTTTGGCCAGGTGTGCGGCCGCAAAGTCCAAGACAGGCTTTGGGGAACGATAGCCGCCGACGTTTATTCGATTTTGAACGGTGTTTCAATGGTTCGCGTCCATGACACGGTCGCGGCGGTTGATTCTGTAAAAGTTATAAAGGAAATTTTAAATGCTGGCAGTTGAAAAGTTGTTGGCCGTCTACAACGTCTTGCGGCCTTTTGTGGACATAGGAATTTTGGCCTTCATACTTTACAAGGCCTACCAAATTGTCATAAGCACAAATTCAATACAGATTTTGCGCGGAACTGTAATCATAGCGCTGGCCTACGCGGCGGCGGCGGTTTTTCGTTTGGAAACCCTTTTGCGCCTGCTCCAAGCCTTGGCGCCTGGCCTTGTGGTCGTGTTCGCGATAGTATTCCAGCCGGAAATCCGAAAAATCTTCTTAAAGCTGGGACAAAAGGAATGGTTCAGCTTTGGAAGCCGCTCCAAGCACTCCTACGTGGATTCAGTCTTGATGGCGGCGGAAATGCTTTCAAAGCAAAGGCGCGGAATGCTGGCCGTCTTCATGCGCCACACAAAGCTCGACGACATAGCGAAGACCGGAACGCGCCTTAACGCCGACCTTTCTTCAAGCCTTTTGGTGACAATCTTTAAATTTGACACGCCCCTGCACGACGGCGCCGTCATCATCCAAGGCGACAAGATAATCGCGGCCGGCTGCTTCCTTCCGCTCAGCGAACAATACGACATCAAGAAAACCTTTGGAACCCGCCACCGCGCCTCGCTGGGACTTGCGGAAACTACGGACGCGGTCGTGCTGGTTGTTTCGGAAGAGACTGGTGCGATGAGCCTTTCCTACGATTCCAAGCTGCACTACGACTTGTCGATGCAGGAAATAACAAAGACTTTGGTAGACCTTTTAAAGATAACCCCGGACCAATACAAGATAGAGGATACAGCCGATGAAAATAAAGCCCTTATTGGAAAATCTTAAGCTCAACTGGCCGGCAAAGGCCATAAGCGTGATAGTCGCCTGCCTCTTTTATTTGTTCAACAGATACACGTCTCTTGAAAAAAAGAGCCTTCCTGTTTCGCTGAACGTAGTCCAAGACGGCGAGATGGTTTGCGCGAGCCACATTCCTTCCAGCGTGAGCGTGACGATAAGAACTTCCGCCGAGAACATAACGAAGGTGACGGGCGAAAACATTTTCGCGCAGCTGGACATGAGCTGGATTACGCAGGAAGGAACTTTTGAAATTCCAGTTGTGGTGGACTTGCCGCCAAACATCGTGGAACTGGAGCCGCTTCAGGTGACTGTGTTCCCCGAAAAAATAAAGGCGCGCTTGGAAAAAAACACCTTGCGGACAATAAAAATTTCTCCGCAGCTTATTGGAAAGCCCGCCGACGGCTACGCTGTCGAAAGCGTTTCCGTCACGCCGGAATATGTTTCCGTCTACGGCCCGCGCTCGATAATTCAAAGCATAGACTCAATCGGAACGGAAGGAATTCCCGTTGACGAGCTCACGCAATCGTTCAAGCAAAGCGTCCGTCTTGCCAACGCCAACCGTCTGGTAAAAATTTACGACGTTGACAGCGCGGAAGTCGCCGTCAACATCGACTACGAGGACGGCATAAAGGAATACAAGAGCCTCATAGTTTTGCTGCGGAACCTTCCCGCCAACTTTGAATGTGACACGCAAAAAAGAGGCTCCATCACATTGCGAGGCCCCCGCCTCCTGATGAACGACTGGACGCCAAACCCCGACACGCTCAGCGTGGATTTGAGCGAAATAAAGGAAGCCGGCGAATACACGCTTCCCGTGTCGGTCTTGATTCCGCAAGAATTCCACCTTGTAAGCGTAAGCCTTGAAAACATAACGGTCAACGTAAAGAACAGGCCGCCCGCCGAAGTTGTCGACGAAACAGCGGGCGAAGGCGAAGAATAAATATGATTTTTGGCGTTGGAATCGACATTGCCAAATGCGCGCGCTTTGAAAAATGGCTTGACACGCCGGGCATGGTCGAGCGCTTCTTTAACCCTAAGGAAATTCCGCAAAACGCCGCGGCGGCGCCTTCATTGACCGCGGCCCAAAAATCCGCCGTTCTCCAACGTTTGGCGGCGCGCTTCGCGGCAAAGGAAGCCTTTTCAAAAGCCTTGGGCAGCGGCCTTGTCTTTGACTTGCGCGACGTTTTTGTGACAAACGCCGCGAGCGGAAAGCCGGAGCTTGGCCTTGAAAAGAGCGCGCTCCAAGCCTTTAAGGAGCGATGCCCGCAATGGCAAACCGCGAAAATTTTCGTATCGCTAAGCCACGAAAAAGAATACGCCGTGGCGCAAGTTATTATTGAAATTTAACGAAAAGCGCGCTAAAATAAAAGAATATGTATACAAAATTCAAAAAGGACACGGGGCCAAAGAAGCCGCTCGCCGTCTCTTACTGGTCCAAGACTAAAATCAAGTGCCCTGTATGCCAAAAAGAATTTCAACGCGAAGAAATGCTCACCGGCAGCGGCCGCCTTAACGCCGGCGCCTTGACGGAAGAGCTTCACCGCCAATACATACCAACCGCGCGCTACGGAAAAATAAATCCGCTGATTTACGCCATCGGCGCCTGCCCAAACTGCCACGCCGCCTTTTTTTGGAACGACTTCAACGAAATAAAAGACCAGGCCTCCCTTGACCGAATTTACGAAACGATGGAGGCGCGCAAGAAATTCACCAACATGGTGTTCCCCTACTACAACCTGACGAGAAACCGCAACTTGCTTGACGGCGCGGCCATGTACTTTTTGGCCATCTTGACTTACGACGAAGTTGACTTCGCCTACCTTCCCACAATGAAGCGCGCCATTCTGACCTTGCGCTTGGCCTGGCTTTGCAACGACCTCAACGAAGAAGTTCCCGACCACAACTTTGACATGATGGCCAAAATCTTTTACCAAAAGGCCATTTTCTTTTACCAGCAGGCGGTCATAAACGAGTCCAAGCGCGTTGAAAAAAGCTCCACGCTGGCAAACATGGGGCCCGACACCGACAAAAACTACGGCTGGGACGGCGTCGTCTATCTTTGCGGCCTCTTGGAATACAAGTACGGCCAGACGGAAGACCAAGCGGCGCGGCTAAAAAAGCTCGACGAGTCAAAAATCGCCATCGCGCGCATATTCGGACTTGGAAAATCCACCAAGGAAAAGCCCGGCCCGCTTTTGGAACATTCCCGAAACCTTTACGACAACCTCAACAAAGCCTTGGGCGACGCCGACATCGCGATTGAATAAACCTTATGGCAAAGAACGTTCTTCTTACCATCTCTTACGACGGAACTGACTTTTGCGGCTGGCAACGGCAGGACGGCCAGCGCAGCGTCCAAGGCGACCTTGAGGCCGCTTTGCAAAAAGTCTTTGGGCAAAAAATAAACTTGCAAGGTTCCGGCCGCACGGACAGCGGCGTGCACGCAAAAGGCCAGGCGGCCAATTTTTTGTGCCCCGTCGATTCCATTCCCGACCAAAACATTCCAAAAGCGCTCAACAACTTTTTGCCGCGCGACATCCGCGTACAAGAGGCCCGCCAAGTTGCGCAAGACTTTTCGGCGCGATTCAACGCCACAAGCCGCGTCTACCGCTACTTTATCCTTCCAAGGCAAAACGCGCAGGCCGCGCAAAGCCGTTACATCTGGCAAATAAATTCCGCGCCCGACATCGAGAAATTGAACGAGATGGCCGCTTGCCTTCGCGGCGAGCTTGACTGCGCGACCTTCGCCGCGGCGGGCGACGCGAGCCTTTCCACAAAGCGCTACATCGACAACGCGTTTTTCTTTGAGCAAGAGGACTTGTTTGGGCAAAAGCTTTTGGTCTTTGAAATCGAAGCCAACGCGTTTTTGTACAGAATGGTCCGCTCGCTTACAGGAACGCTCGTCGACTTTGAGCGGAACAAAAAAGGCGCGGAAGGATTCAAGGCCGCGCTTGACGCTTGCGACCGGTCAAAGGCGGGCCCCACCGCGCCGCCGGACGGGCTTTTTTTGTGGCAAGTGAAGTTTGACGGAATTCGCCGGCACATATAGCGGCAGCGGCATAGCGGCAAAAAAAAATCCGCGCTACAACAAGCTCACAGGATCCACGTCCACTTCTATGTAAACGCCTTCCTTGGCCCTATAGCCGTAAATCAAAGTTCCCGCTATTTTTTGCAAAAGCGAAATTGATTTTGCGCGCAGTAAAATTTGATGGCGCCAATTGGAATTGATTTTAGAAAGCGGACATTCCCCCGGCCCCAAAATTTCAACGCTGTCCGCGCCGTCCGTCCGCTTTTCCTTAAGCCGGTCCAGTTCTTCGGACAAAATGCGCGCCGCGTCGGCGGCAAAGGCTTCCGCGTCGACCTGTACCATGCTTCTAAAGACAAGGCGCAAAAGGCGCGCGTAAGGCGGAAAATTCAAAAGCTTTCTCGCCGCCAATTCCTGCTCGTAAAATTCCTTGGCTCGGGAACGGCAGGCGCAAAAAATTGCGGGATTGCCCGGCGAATATGTTTGCACAAAAACTTTTCCGTCCGGAAAAAAGCGGCCCGCCCTTCCGGCCACTTGGGTTATCAGGCTGAAAGTTTTTTCGGCCGCCCTAAAGTCAGGTAGATGAAGCGAGGTGTCCGCCAAAACGACGCCCACCAATTTTAGCGAAGGAAAGTTCAGCCCCTTCGCAATCATTTGAGTTCCAAGCAAAATGTCGTATTCGCCTTTTTTAAAGGCCGCGATTTTTTCTTCCAGCTCGCCCTTTTTGCTCACAGCGTCCGTGTCAAGCCGCAAAACGCCGGCGTTTGGAAATTTTGAGCGGACTTCGCTTTCTATAAATTCCGTTCCAAAGCCTGAATAGCCGATGTCAACCGAGCCGCATTGGGGACAAACGGCAAAGGGCTCCACGGAATAAGAGCAGTAATGGCAAACCAAACGGTTTTGCGCCTTGTGGAATGTCATCGGAACGGAACAGTTCTTGCACTTAAGCTCAAAGCCGCAGGAGGAGCAGCGGAAAATATGGTTGAAGCCGCGCCGGTTCAAGAACAAAATCGTTTGCCGCTTTTCCTTTAGGGTTTGCCGAATTTCGTCTTCCAGCGTCGGAGAAATGGCGCCGTTCATTTTTTGCCTGGCCAAGTCTATCGCGGCTATTGTCGGCATTTTTCCGCCGCTAAGCCTTTTTGTAAGCCGGTGGACGACGAACTGGCCGTCTTCAATAGCCTTCCACGCCTCCACGCTGGGAGTGGCGCTTCCCATCACAAGCGGAATCTTAAGCCTTGAGGCGCGGCGCATGGCCACTTGGCGCGCGTGGTAGCGGGGAGATTCGTCCGACTTGTAGGAAGAGTCGTGCTCCTCGTCAATTATTATAAGGCCAAGTTCTGGAATGGGCGCGAACACGGCGCTCCTCGCTCCGACCACAATCCGCGCCTCTTTTTTAACGATCCGCTTCCATTCGCCAAGTTTTTGAGCGGGCGTCAAACCTGAATGCAAGATAGCGGCGGTGTTTCCAAAACGGCGGGTGACGGCGGCGACAACTTGGGGCGTGAGGCCAATTTCGGGAACCAAATACAAAACTCCCCGCCCATTTTGCAAAATCTTTTCCGCCGCGCTCAAAAAAACTTCAGTCTTTCCGCTGCCTGTCGCTCCGTAGAGGTAATGATAAAAAGAGGCGCCTTCGCCGGCGCAAGCGATTTTCTGGACCGCCAGCGCCTGTTCCTCCGACAGCTCGTTCTTTCCTTCAAAGGAATCCGCCTCGACCAAAGAAAAAGCGTTTGAGGCTCCCGCGCCCACAGCCTTCATTGGAAGCATGGAGCAAAGCGCCTCGCCGATCGGGCACAAGTAAAAAGAGCTTATCCAGCGCCCCAGCTCCAAAAGCTCAGGCGGCGTCAAAGGCTCTTGGTCCAAAACCCTAATAATTTTTCTAATTTTGCGCGCGTCAAAAGAAAGGTCTTTGGGAAGCTCGTCAAAGGCGTCGGTTATGATTCCCGTCATGCGCTTGTTTCCAAACATGACTTCCGCGCGGCATCCGACACGCGCCTCAAAGGACTCCACTTTGCGGACGCGCTTTGTCGGAATCAATTCGTTTTGAGCCGCCTCTTCCTTGTTGAGCCGTTTTCCGGCGGGAATGTTGGCGTAAGTGAAAGTTTGGTTGGCGGGAACGTTGAGCGCCACTTGCAAATATTTCATTTGTCGTAGTCCGGACAAATCTCGATCAATTTTTGTCTAAAGGCCTTTAGGTCTTCCCAAGCCGGCCGCTTTAGGCTTTCGTCCCGCAAGAGGGCGCTGGGATGGTAAGTGGCCATAAAGGGAATTCCTTTAAAGTCAACGATTTGGCCGCGCATTCGGTTTATGCCTATCGAAGTGTCCAACAAATTTTGCAGGGCCACGCGACCAAGGGCCAAAATCATCTTGGGCTTTAGGACATGAATTTGCGCGTCCAAAAAAGAACGGCAGGCGGCGGCCTCTTGCGGCTCCGGGTCGCGGTTCATGGGCGGTCGGCATTTTACGATGTTGGCGATGAAGCAATTTTTTTGGCGGCTTAAATTTATCGCGGCGAGCATTTTGTCCAAGAGCTGCCCCGCCCGCCCGACAAAGGGACGGCCCTGCTCGTCTTCGTCCGCGCCCGGCCCTTCGCCTACTACCAAAACATATGGATTAGAAACGCCCTCGCCGGGAACGACGTTCTTGCGCGTCTTGCAAAGAGGACAGCGGCCGCAAGAGACGATTTTTTGCGCCACCGAATCGATTGTCGCTCCGGCTGGAGCGGCGGCGTCTTGGGCTTGCGAAAAGTTTTGGCTCACCGGCGCGGCCGGACTTTGAGGCGCGGCGCTTTCTGGCGAGAAAGAATTTTGGGCGGCTTCCGGGTCGTCAAAAAATTGCGGCTCGGCCTCAAAGCCTTTGGCCGCGCAGCCAAGAATGGCGGCGGAAGTTTTTTTGAGCATGTTGTAAAGCAAAGATTTTTCGTCCGCCTTCATTTTTTTGCCCCCAACGCCGCCGCGGCCTTTGCCGCCCTAAACTTATTTGGATAAATCGAAACCACGCTTTCTGGAAGCCAGCCGCGCTCCATAAGGTACCATGTCTCCGAGCCGCGCTCCCCGCTGGTGGTGGCGCTGGCCAAAATCGGGAACAAATCGCCTTGCTTGCAATAGGCCACGGCTTCCGCGTCCCAGGACGTGTCGGCTCTAAAGGCGGCGTAAGGATCGTTGACAAGCGCCCAGCGAATGTCCGGCGCCAAGGCCAGCGGATCGGAATTGTCAAGCGGAATTTCAGAATCCTTGTTCCGGTCGCAGGAAAAAAAGAAAAGAGAAATTGAAAAAAAAGCCAAAAGCAATTTTTTATTTAGAGCCATAATTTTTTTCAATAAATTTTTTTACCGCCGGAAAAAGCTTTAAATCCGAGTCAACAAAATTGTCGACAGGAAGCTCGTCAAAGCTTGACCATTTAAATTCCGTGTGTTCCGTCAAAGGAAAAGGCTTTTCCAAGCCGTCGTTGCTAAAAAAAACTTCGTAGGCCCGCAAAAAATTATTTTGGCCGCCATGCTCAAATTCCGCGCTTCCGACAAAGTCGCCGGTCAAAACGCTTTCTCCAAATTCCTCAAGCATTTCGCGCGCGATCGCCTCCTTGTCGTTTTCGGAGCCGTCGACCTTGCCGCCCGGAAATTCCCAGCGGCCGCCCATGTCGCCCTTTTGCGCGCGGCGGGCGATCAATATTTTATTTTGGGTCTCGGCGCTTTTTCCAAGAATTATGCAAGCAACGGAAGATTTCATAAAAGAGGAACTCCCGGCAAAATAAAGTGAAGGACTCCGGCGCCGAGCGCGGCTATTCCTATATAAAGCCTGTTGTTGGTCAAAATTGTGTCCAAAATTTCCGGCGGAACAAATTCCTCGTTGCGATCTTCCATCCACAAAAGCAAAACGCAAGCGCCGGCAAAAAGGCAAATCACCGCGGGAATCAAGTCGCCTATGACAGAGACGCCGCTGTAAGGAACAAAGAAAATCACAAGGCCTGTCACAAGGCATAGGGCTCCGCACACAAGGCGGAAAAGCTCGTTCTCAAAAAGCGGCTCGCCCGCGATTCCCTCCTGAATTTTATCAATGCCGGGAACGGACGCTTTTTCACCGCCCTCAAGCGGCTCGTCGCCAAAACCTTCGTCTTGGCCGTAAATCAAAATCAAGCCGCAAAGCAAGCTTAGCAAAACCGACAAACAATAAAACTGCGCCATAAAGTCTCCTATTGGGAACGCCGCGAAACGTTTGAAACGAGAGAAGCGCTCTCGCCAAGAATATCCACTTGCGCAACCACTTTAATTATATCATAATCGGGGCTGTTTGTCCTTATAAAAAAGGCGTTTTTTTGAATTTCTCCAGAGCCTTGAATTTTCGCGATTTCCTGCCCGTCAACGTCAACAAAGCAAAAAGTCGCCAAAGCCTTTTTTTGGTCCTTGACATATTTTTCAAGGTCAAAATTTTTGTCCTGCAAACTTTTTTTTAGGGGATGAATTTTTATTTGCGCGTAGACGCTTTCGTCATAAGAAAAAGCGGAAAGTTCCAGCTCAAAGCCGGCGGCCACGGCAAGCGACGGCCGGTTGGAAAAAGTTTTTACAATGACCACGACGGCAAAGCAAAGCGCCACGGTCAAAACCTTGAACAAACCTTTTGTCGGAGCCAGCTTTCCGGCGTAATAATCTTGGACAATTTTTGGCGCGCGCTTTATCCGTTCCTCGCGATTGTAGCGGAAGACGAGGTTTTCGGAATTCTCTTCGCCGCCCGGAGAGCGCGTTTCAGGAATGTTGTCGTAAAAAGCCATTTCCCCTCCTCGCAAAAAATCACTGGTCCACCAACGTGTCGGCGCGCCACCAAACGACCTTCGCGGACTCGCGTTCGGCAAGAAGGGCGCTGATTATGCCGGTTGGGCTCAACGAAAAGGAACTGTAAACGACGTTCTTGGCGTCGTAATTCAAGAGGCGCCTCACGACGCGGCCTGAATCCAAATCGATGGCTTGAACCATGCAGCCTGTATCAAGGGAAATCGTGAAGAAAAGCCAACCGTTCTTTGTGACGCCTATCAAGTCGTAGGGCAAATTGTAGGTTTGCTTGGCAAAGCCGTCCGACACAGTTTCTTCGTACGGGGGAATTTCAATTCCCGCG
Source organism: uncultured Spirochaetaceae bacterium (assembly GCA_902792795.1). Taxonomy (GTDB): domain Bacteria; phylum Spirochaetota; class Spirochaetia; order Treponematales; family Treponemataceae; genus Treponema_D. The sequence continues at coordinate 26,073 of CADBBB010000015.1, forward strand.
CCAAATTTTCCTGTGGCCAAGTCGTAAGGAAAGACGACGCTCACCGGGTCGTTGATTCCGTTTTGGACTTTGCTCGCGGAATCAAGGGAAGTTTCGTAATAGTCGGCCTTTACAAAAAGGCGGCGGCTGGTCAAGTCGGGAACAAGGTTCTCTATTTCCGCGTAGCGGGAAATTCCGGGCTTGGCCTCGCCCCATTCAGGAGCGTCGGAATATTTTATCAATGTGTCAAAAAGCGGCTGGCCCGCCGCGTTGTAACAAAAAACTTCAAAGCCGTCGTGGACCACGCAAACGACGACAAGGCCGTCGTCTTGGGTCACGTAAATGTTTCGTATAAAGGGAAAGGGAGTTCCGCCAACGCCCTGCTGGCCGATGTAGTCCACAAAGGAAGACGAGTCAAATCGCAAGACCAGCTGGAGCAAAATCTTGTTGTCGGAACTTTCGCGCCGCTCCTTGGGAAGCGTTTCCGCGACGTAAATGTATTGGCGGGAGTCAAGCGCCAAAAGCGACGGCGCGTTAAAAGGATAGTCTACGGTTTTTCGCGTGCTTACGTTCTTGGCGTTTCCGCTCCGCCTGGTGTCCGAAGAGTCAAAGAGCGGCGCCGGGTTTGTCTCCGGATTGTGGTAGAGGGTCAAAAGGTCGCCGTAGGAATTCAATCCCAATATTTTTTGGGACTCTCCGTTTGAGATGTAAAAGAAGCCGTCGCGCATGGCGATGTCGGTGTTCACGGCGCCGGTCGCGTTAAGGCCGCCGGCAAGGTTCAGCTGCTCCTCAAAGCCGCCGTAAGCCAAAGAAAAAAGTTCCTCGCGCTTTACGCTCGCCACCGCCGCGCCCTTTTTGCAAGAGGCAAGCGGAAGGACAAGCGCGACAAGCGCCGCAAAAAAAACGGTTTTGACGGACAAACTACTCGTTCCTTCCATGGCACTGCTTGTATTTTTTTCCGCTTCCGCACGGGCACGGATCGTTTCGGCCCACTTTGGGGATAGTCCGTCGGACGGTGACAGAAGCGCCCTGCCTGCTCTTTTGCATAGCTCCGCCGGCGGCCTGCCTTCTCGCGGCGTCTCCGTCAAAGGAGCTCGGACGGGCGGCGGGTTGGGGAGCGGCGCCAAAGTTTTGGCCGGTCTCGTCGTGGCGCGCGTTCAAGGCGCTCATGCGGGCGGCCTCCTCGCGGCGCTGGCGCTCGGCCAAGGCTTCGGGGCTAAGCTGGATTCTAGCTTTAAAGAGGCGGGAAATTATCGTCTGCCTGATCGAGTCAAGCATGTCGTAGAAAATGTTGAAGCCGTCAATCTTGTATTCGGTCAAGGGGTTCTTTCCGCCGTAGTTTCTGAGGCTCACGGCCTCGCGCAAGGCTTCGAGCGCCTCCAACTGGTCAAGCCACTTTTTGTCGATGGCCTGGACGTATTGGTAGCGGATGAACATGTTCAAGTTTTCTTTTCCGACAAGGGCTTCCTTTTGCGTTATGTCGTTCTGCAATTCGCTTTCAATCGCCTCAAGAGTCAGGCGCTCGGGCGGAAGCTGGAGGCCAAAGACGCTCCTAACCTGCTCGCCTATTTCCTTTTCGTTTCCCTTGCGGCCGTATTGTCCGAACAAGTCGGTCAAGAAATCCTTGGCGTTGTTGAAGACGCGGCCGCTCAAGTCATTGTCGGCCAAAATCGCGTCGCGCTGCTCGTATACCACCGAGCGCTGCTCGTTGAGAACGTCGTCGTAGTCAAGAAGGTGCTTTCGGATTTCAAAGTTGCGCTCCTCAACCTTATGCTGGGCGCGCTCGATTCCGCGGTTGAGCATCGGGTGGTCGATAGGCTCGCCCGGCTCCATTCCGATTCGGGTCATTATGTTCTTCATGCGCTCGCCGCCAAAGAGGCGCATAAGGTCGTCGTCCATTGAAATGTAGAACTTCGAGCGGCCCGGGTCGCCCTGGCGTCCGGAGCGGCCGCGCAGCTGGTTGTCGATGCGGCGGCTTTCGTGGCGCTCGGAACCGATTACGTAAAGGCCTCCGAGGTTCTTGACTTCCTCGTAGTCCTTTTTCCACTGCTCTTTTTCTATGGCGAGCGCCTCTTCAAACTGCTCTTTTGTCGCCTGCGTTCCGGCGCGCTTGCGGGCGCGCATTTCCGGGTTTCCGCCCAGCTTGATGTCGGTTCCGCGGCCGGCCATGTTGGTGGCGATTGTGACCGCTCCCTTGGCGCCGGCTTCGGCGATGATGGCCGCTTCGCGCGCGTGGTTCTTGGCGTTCAAGACCTCGTGGCGAATTCCTTTTTTTGTGAGAAGAGCGCTAAGCCGCTCGGATTTTTCGACGGAAATCGTTCCCACCAAGACAGGCTGGCCCTTGTTGTGCGCCTCCTGAATTTCCTTGCACATGGCCTCCCACTTGTCGCTTTCGTTAAGGTAAACCTCGTCGTTTTCGTCCTTGCGCGCCACGGGGCGGTTTGTGGGAATGGCCACGACGTCCAGCTTGTATATTTTGTTGAACTCTATCGCTTCGGTGGCCGCGGTTCCGGTCATGCCCGAAAGCTTTGTGTACATTCTAAAGAAGTTCTGGAACGTGATTGTCGCCATCGTGCGGTTTCGCTGGGCGATGCGCAAGTGTTCCTTGGCCTCAATCGCCTGGTGCAAGCCGTCTCCGTAGCGCCTTCCTTCCAAAACGCGGCCCGTGAATTCGTCTACGATTTGCACTTGGCCGTCCTTTACCAAGTAGTCCACTTCCACATGGTAAAGTTTGTGGGCGCGCAAGGCTTGGGTAAAGTAATGTATGAACTCAAAATTCTCGGAGTCAAAGACCGTGGTTCCCGCGGGAATCAAGTTGTGCTGGCGCAAAATCGCGTCTATGTGGTTCATTCCCTTGTCGGTAAAAGACACGCGCTTGGACTTTTCGTCAAGCTTGTAGTCGCCCTGCAAGGCGGCGCGCTCTTCGGGCGTCATCTGCACTTCGTCGGGATAGTCGTCAGTCTTGGGGTCCTTGGCCACCTCGGTAAGCTCGCCGACGTACTTGTCCACCTCGTGGTACTTGTATGTGTCGTCTTCGCCGGCGCCGCTGATGATCAAGGGAGTGCGCGCCTCGTCAATCAAAATTGAGTCGATTTCGTCCACAACGCAAAAGTTGAAGCCGCGCTGAACCTTGCTTTCAAGGTCGATGCACATGTTGTCGCGCAGGTAGTCAAAGCCAAATTCGTTGTTGGTTCCATAAGTGATGTCGCAAGCGTAGGCGGCCTTGCGGGCCTCGTTGTCCATGTTGGAAAGAATCGTTCCGACCGTCTGGCCCAGCAAGCCGTAGACGGGGCGCATCCACGCCGCGTCGCGCTCGGCAAGGTAGTCGTTGACGGTGACGATGTGCACGCCCTTTCCGCTCAACGAGTTTAGGTAGACGGCGGCGACGCACATCAGCCAAAGCGAAGGCGTCCACCAAAATGTCGTCGAGCGTCTTGCCTGCGGCGAGCGCTTCCTTGAATATTTTTGTCTGCTTTGCAAAGTCTTCGTCTTTGAGCGAGGCCGCCCATTCTTCGCGGGCGTTGATTGCCGCCACAATCGGGCGCAGTTTTTTTACTTCTCGGTCGTTGGCCGAACCGAATATCGCGGTTAAAATTTTGTCTACTATCATAATATTACTATTATAGCGAAAAGCGGCGGTTAGCGCAAGAACCCTATTCTGCCCTTGGGCCAAAAGCGGAATTCGGTGGTGCCCAAGATTCTGTCGGCGGAGACCCACTGCGGCTCCATGTTTGTGTAGTAGTAGACGGAATATGGGTCGACAGCGCTCAATGGAACAAGGCGCTCCTCGTAGCTGTGCCGCATGTCCAATGAGTTGAAGCGGTTGTCGCCCATCATAAAGTAACAGTCCTGGGGAATGTAAGCCGGCGAGCCGTCGGCGGCGTTGGCGGGAAAGACCGGCATGTTGCGCCTGTCCAAGAAATTTATGTAGCTGTGCAAAAGCTGGGCGCGGAGCCACAGCCCTTGGATTTTGGGGTCCTTGGCCATCTCGGAATAGGAGACGCCCGCGTTCATAAGCTCGCAATTTTTTAGGACAAAATTTCCGACGCAAAGCTTTATCATGAGGTTCAGGCGGAAGTTTGAGTCGGAATACAAGTCGCCGCCGTATAGTCCGCCGGACATTTTTTTGTCGGCTTGCGCGATCCAGTCCGTCATAAAGGCCTTGAACCAAGCGGCGCCGGCTTCCTTGGCCGAAAGAATTTTTGTGGCGAGCGTGTAGTTTTCGCGCAAGAGGTTGAACTCGCAAAGCTCGCTTTCAGAAAGAAAGTCCGTCCGCGCTTCTTGCGTTCCGCCCGAGCCCACAAGGCGTCCAAAGCCGTCCGCGATTTTTTTGCATTCGAGCGCGCAGGCGGCCACGTCAAGGCTGTCCCGCTCCTTTTCAAAGGCGAGCATTTCCTCGTAGCCCTCTTGGTCAATCGGAAATTCCTGAATCATCCTTTTTATTTGCGCAGGCTTTTCGTTTAGGTTGTAGTTGGCCCACTTGGCGTCTTCTTTGACTGGCGCCCAGTTAGGCGAGTCCTTTGTCCGCGAGTAAAGGACGCCGTTCAGCATCATAAGCTGCTCGCCGGGAACTCCGACCAAGCGCTTTACGAGAGGGTCGGCCTTGACTTGTCCGTTGGCGTCCACGTTCAAATTCACCGTGGTGAACGTGAGCATGTAAACGAGCTCGGAGACGACGGACTTGACTTCTTCCTTTCTTCCGCTGGAATAGTGGGGATTGCGGAATACGACAATGTCGCCGCGTTTGTATTTTTTGAACGCGGGAAGCCCCACTTTCGTCAAGGGGAATTTTGGCCCGCTCGTGATTTTGGAAACCATCAGGCGGTCGCGTATCAAAAGCTCGGACACCATCGATTCCGAAGGAATTTTGTAAAATTGAAAGAAGAAAATTTGAAAAAGCAAAACCATAAAGACGGCCTGCACCAAGGCGTCGGCCCAGTCCAAGGCCTCAAAGCAAAGCCACGCGGCGCCCTTGCGCTTTTGGGCCTTGCAAAATTCCGCCCAAGATGGATTGAACTTTCGGACGCGCCTCTCGGAAAAAAAACGCAAGATGGCGAGCGACGCGGCGAAAGACAAAAGCCAAAACAGGACCGAGGCCGCGTCCAGCGCGAACGACGTTCCCCTCTCGCCCGAGCGGCGCAAAATGAAGGCGATCAAGTGCGCGAAGGGCTGGTATTGCAAAAGCTTTTTGACCGCGTTGAAATTTAGGCGGGAGGCGTTTTTAAAAAGGCCAAAATACGTCGCGCAAAAAAGAGCCGCGTTAAAGGCCAGCGCGAGCGGAAAGGCAAAGGCCGCCGCGTCCAAGCCAAAATATATGTTGGAAAAAGAAAAAAGCGAGGCAAAAATCGCGTCAAGCAAAAATAAGGTTTTTAAAATATTCATATTGAATCATTCTAGCGCAAAAAGCCTTTTAGGTCTATAATCATTCTTTATGGAAGAATATTTGAACCAAGAGCAAGGCTTGTCCTTTGTGGACGGCGACAAGGACCTGTACAATATGCTGCTTGACGCTTACCTTGAGGAAAATAAATTTGACTTTGGAACTTTGGACGCGGCGATTCACAAAAAAGATTTTGAGGCCGCGGCAAAAATTGTCCACAAGACAAAGGGCGCGTCATATCAAATCGGCGCGCAAAAAATCGGCGACATGGCGCAAGTTTTGGAAGACATTTTTCGCGGAAAGGCCGAGCCGCCCGCAAGCCAAAGAAGCGCGCAAGAACTGGAAGCGCTGGCCAATGACTTTTACGCGGCCTACCAAGCCTGCTTGGAAGAAGTTAAAAAAACGCGGACTCTATAGGCGGGTACGACGGACAAGCCGTCGTTTTGTTATAAGAAATGATACAACTGCGCTCTCACGAGCGCGGACAATCCCAGCGACGAAAATTCTCGTTTCCATAGGAAACGAGGCCTCTCAAGGTATTGCAGTCGCGCTAACGCGCTCCGCACGGCTCGCTTCCGGCTTGATGCCTGCGGCCAAGCCGTCCGCTGACGGGTCCCTCCAAGTCTTTTTTTTCTGCGTCCCGCCTCTTTTTGTCCGCATTTTTTAACTTCTTTCATCACAAAAAAACGCGCTGTCATTGCAAAAAAGCGCGCAAAAAATTCTTTTCTATCGTTTCGGAAAATTCGCAAAAAGAAGGCCGCGCCTCAAAGGGACTTCCCGCCGTCCGCAATTCAAAAGCCGCTTGGTAAACGTCTGCGATTTCCGCAGGGCTTGTGGCGCGCTCGCCCCTTAGCGTTTGGTAGGGCGCGTCGGTCTCAAAGAGCAGGCGGTCAACAGGAAGCGAGCGGACGCAGGAAATCGCTTTTTTGGCGCCGTTCATAAGCGGCTTTCCAAAAGAAAAATAGGCGTTGATTCCCTTGTCCAAAAGCGAGCGCGCGTCGCTTAGAGTTCCCGCAAAGGAATGAAAGACGACGGCCTTAACTTTTTTTAGCGCGGCGGCGCGCGAAAAAATTTCTTGGATGGCTTTTCGCGCGTGGACAATCACGGGAACGGAAAAGCGCGCGGCCAATTCCAGCTGCGCGTCAAAGGCCTTTTCTTGCGCGGCGCGGTTTGCCGAAAATTCAGGGGTGAAAAAATCCAGCCCGCACTCGCCTATTGCTTGGACGCGCTTTTCTTGCAAGAGGCCTTCCAAAAACGGAAGGTTTTCCAAAAGCGGCTCCTGCGGATGCAGGCCAAAAGACTGGAGCAAAAGCGGAGACTGTTCGCAAGCCTGAGAAGCGGGCGCGCCCCGGCAATCATTTTCGTTCAACTGGCGGACGCGCGCTTCTTGCTTCAAAAATTCATCGACAAAATGCGCGGCGGTGACGGCCCTAAAAGGCGCCTGCCACAGTTCCCCCACAGCCGCTTCCGACGGAATCAAATGAAAGTGCGCGTCGCAAAAAAACGCTAAACTATTTTTCCCCATATCCGACAATTATAGTGTTAGGTCTTGTGATTGGCAAGACTTGTTATGCTTTGATTTAAGATTGAATAGGAGGAAAAAAATGGGAACCTATACATTGAAAAGCATTGGAAAAGCAAACGACTACATGACAATAGTTCGCGAAGTTGAAGACGGCTACGTCGTCCGCATCGTGCGCGACCAAGACGGCTACAACGAAATCAAGACCGACTACATCTCAAAGTCTCTCTTTGAAAGCTGCGTCCGCACCGGCTACCTTACCAAGGTTGAGGACGCGGTAGAAGCGATCAGCGCGTAACGTTGTTGGCTAGATGCCGCCGCTTATAGCTTTGCCTCGCAATCATCGTCCCGCTTTCCGGGACGATTTTTTTTGGTTACAACTATGCGCTTGTTACAGCGCGAACAAACTATTCCAGCCCCAACTCTTTCTTAAAATACTGCAACGCGCAAAATCTGAATCTTGGATTTGCAGGAATGTTTGGATTGGTTTTATGACGGATTACGTCCTTCTTGTAATCCGCGACAAACTTTGAAAAAGCAAGCTTTATTTCTCTTTCTTTGAATTTTATGTAATTGAATTCCTTGTGTTCAATTTCGGGGAATCTTGTGGAATCAATGTAATCGTCTCTGACAATCACGACCGCTTTGGTGTAATCAAGCCCAGAATTAGTCTGAGGATTGCTTTCGTAGCAATCCTTAGTTTTATGCAGATTGGTTCTTATCGGAATGGCAAATTTGCGGCCTTTAAGTTCCACAACAATGATAATATAAGGGCGAGTTTCTCCCTTGTCCATTATCTCAGAGCAGCCCTTGTATTTTTGGTAAAATAGCGAAGATAAATACCTTAATTCCATTTTTATTCCTAAAGAAAAAGCCCTGCAGCGCAAACCACAGGGCTCCCTCAATCGAGCTTTATTTTGTTAGCCGGGTCAGGCTCTCCGACCCCAATCATCTATCGGATCTTATTTATTTAGCCAGGACGAGCCCTACGTCCTCAATCTAATCAAAATATACAATACATTTTCCTTGTTGTCAAGGGGAAAAATTCTCAGTCAATCAAACCAACACAAAACCAAGTTGGCATTGTCGTAAGCCTTACTGCCGCCAGTATAATAATTATAAGAATCGGAAAACAACCCGCTTTTCATTTCCAAAGGCGGAAGATCCTTAAAAATCGACAATGTTTTTTTCAAATCATCAATGTCAGCCGGTGCGCGAAATCCGTTAGCGTTTTTATCTGTAACAAGGCCTTTGCCTTCGCCAATAACAATGTCGCAAATATCCGACGCACCATCACGCATATATACGGGCTTCCTGCCAAATGCCTTGCTCAGCTCATTGCAAACAATCACAAGATTGCTGCCGTCCAAGTCCGCATAGTTAATGCCAAAAAGAACTTTGCATATTTCTTTTGCGCTAATCAGAACACAACGAGCCGTCCTTCCATTTTCCAGTCGCTTCTCATACTGATTTCTAAATGCAGCCAATAAAAACCATCGTTTATCCCAAACATTAGAATCTTTGTCATAAATTTGCCATGGGTAAAAACCGCACTCGTGCCTTTCCCCTCCAGACATAGATCGCTTGGCCGCCCAACCGTCCCATTCAATATCCACATTGCCCGTCAATAGATTCAGACTCTTTAATTCAACACGAACCTTTCCTGCTTCAATTTTTTTCAAAACAGATTCGGGAACATTTTTAAAAGGTAACAGAGCCTCATGATAAGCAAAATTTATGAGAGCATCGCTTTTTGGCTCGGCAGTTCTAGAGCCAATAATATAAGGCTCGCTTTCGGCCAAAGAAGTTCCGTCATCGTCAACAATTGTGAAAACGCCTTCATAAGGAATTATAACTCTTCCTTTGGGAAAATTTAAGTTTCCTTTAAAAAAGGCAAAACTACATTTTTTTTCATAATCGCCCTCTGTGTACAGAGAATTCTCAGATACAGGCTCTTGAGGAAAAACCTTGGGCAATTCAGCCCACGCGGTTTTGTCAACTTTTGCATAGCCCTTTGCAACAACATCAACCGTCATAAAGTAGCGAGTTGACAAACGAAAATTTATTGGAACAACATAGTCAACCGTTTTATCCTCAAGATTTATTTTTTCAGCCTTAAACGCCCCCAAATACAATTCGTAAGGTAGCAAGCTATTGCCATATTCTTCTGTTTCAAGCAACAGTTTTTTCCATTCCTCATAAAGCGAAAATGTATCAAAAGTTCCCTTCCCTGGTAGTCCGTCATTTATAATTTCGGCGAGTTCTGCGTAAGCGGAATGCGCGGCAATAAACTCATTGCTATCTTGTGAGAAAACAATAGCGTTATAATATTCATTCAAGGCCCAAATCCAATTTTTGCCATCTTCATACGCCTTAGCCTTTTGTATGGCGGAAGCGCGCGCCTCTGACAATTGTTTATCCTTTTCCGCAGACGCAATTCTGCCGTTGCCCGCAGCAAAACATAGCGCCAACAAAAAACAAACGATGACTTTACAAAACTTCATTTCAACTCACTCCTACATTCGCGTTCTTTAAAATTCCGTAGATATGTTTTATATACTTGTTGATGCTTTTGGGATTTGGCGGAATGCGGTCGTCAACGCCTATGTCCATAAAAACATCGCTGGATTCCGCCGCAAGGTTCATATAATACAAAACTTTTAGCAGATTCGCTTCTTTAGAGGAAAAATCCTTTTGAACGCGGCGCTTGCCGATAAAAGGGCTCCGCGCGCATTGGTCAAGCAAAAAGTAAAACTGCGTCAGCAGCCTGCGTTGGTAATGAAGGTTTTGGTCGTTGGGAATTTTATATTTGACTTTTACATTATCGAACTTGTGGTTTGTCTGTTTATTGCGATATTTTTCTTTTTGATTATAGAACTGTTTTTCAAACCAATCCGCATATTTTTGGGGAATTTTCTCAACATCACATTTGCAGTCTTGATTGAAGAAAAATACAACGCCCATAACCGCCGCGCCAAAATCATAGCCGCAATAGTCTGACAGCAGCTGGCTATACATTTGCTCCCAACTTATCTTTTTAGGAATGTAAACGGCGAGAACACAGGCCAATATAGCGGCTATGGTTTGAATTATAGGCAAAGCGGTGTCTAAAAATCCTTTTACGCAATCGCAACATAAAAGAGGCATATTAAATGTCCGCCATCGCGTTTGCGTAGGATTTGAATATATCACTGTGAGCGTTAACAACCTCTTTAATATTTGTTGCAGAAGGAATCAACGCTACTGAAAAATCATTTTGCGTTCGCTTATATATTCGTTCCAACGCTTCAATTTTCCTATTTTTCCTTTTCAAAAACAAAGAAAGAGCAGCCGAAGCAAGAGCCCCCAACATAACAACTGCATTGCAAACAAGAAAGCAGACATCAAGCGAAAAGCTGTATTCCTTCTCGAAAAGCTTTAATACGCAAAGCAAAATCACATCAATTAGCAGAACAACAAACGGAAAAACTGGAATGCAAAAAGAATCCTTTTTCACAATATTCTTTTTACATTTGCAACAAAGGCATTTATAACACAGCAAGACATTCTTCTCCGCCTTCTTTATTTCGCGAATAATCTTTCTAACGCTAGATTTAAAAAAGCACGGTTCTATCGGAATATATTTTGCTGTCCTCAAAGTATTATTTAGAATAACTGAATACTCTTTTTCAGTTTCATCTTTGTCACCATTTTTTATAGAATAAGAAAGAGCATTTACCAGAACATCAGCATTATACCGTTTTGCAAGATTCAGGCCTTCAACTACAAATTCAAAACCGCCATTCTTATCATCAGAGTCGCCTAAACTACACAAAGCAATTACTCTTGACCTCCACAAAACCACTGCATGAAAATCTTGATTGTCCGCGCCGATGACTTTATAAAAAATGAGAACAGCGCCTTTTGATAGTAATTTTACCAATGCATCTTTTATTGTTGTAGTCTTTCCAATATCGCTGTCGCCCATTACTGTGATTATTCGCATAATACATCAACCTTGTGTTTTATCATTAGACTTGAATTTCTTAGCTTGCACAGCCAAAACAATCTTTTTTGTTACAAATGCGATAATAAAGCCTACGAAACAACCTGCAATTGCACCACAAAAAAATAAAGAATGATGAAATTTGAAGAAATTCAAAATAGATCCATTGGGATTACCGTCACATAATCTTGATAGAGCTGACAAAATCGATCGATCATCACTATTGCCGGCTATTTGTATAAAAAGCAATTTTTCAAACTCCGCCCACCCCCAAAACGTAGCGTACACTCCAGCAAAAGCACCTATTATAGCACCCCACTTTTCCGCTTTATGCGTTTTAACCTTTGTGCCGCATTTTGGACAGGCCAATGGTTCAACAGTAAACTCTTCACCGCAAGCACGGCATTTTTTCTTATTTCCAACAATTTTTTCAATCAACCTCATCTTTCTTGCTCCAGATTACTTATGCGCCACAATCTTATATGTAACATTGCTTGAAGACGCTGACAGGATTCCCAATGTCGTATCTTCAATATAGAGTACAAATACATATCTTTTTTGGGAGTCATCTTTTGACCTATTGTATTGAAAAAGATACTCCTTAACACCATTTCTTTTTGAAGCTTCCAACTGATAACTCTTTACAACATCCTTGGTTATCAAATCATCAAAATTACCTTCATCTTGATCATAAAAACTAGGTATAGGAACTTTTGCCACAAAAAAATTCAATTCATTAGCTTTAGAATCCGATATAAATTCTATACTTTTATAGTCAGGCATCATTGCAGAAGTAATTTTGCAACTAAAAGAATTCGAACACGGCAAAATAATTGAATCCTGTTTTAAAACAGCATCACAATATTCACGCTCACACGACAATAAAAACAAAGAACAAAGAAAACAAACACACAAAAAACTTTTCATAAACAGGCCTCATTATATTATTTCATTGAAATCTCAAGGTATCTAAAATCATTTAATGAAATGGCATCAAAAGATTTTCCATATTTTCCGAGCAATCGTTTGTCATATTTTATTTGCAACCCAACAAACAATTGGTCATCCTTAAAATGAAGGATATATACACCTTGCTCCAAGTGATTAAATGAATACAATAGAAAAACATTATACCAAGTTTCCAATTTTTTTAATTCAGATTCCACTGGTTTATTCAAAGTTGCCTTTGCCAAAGCGTTCTTGAATTTTTTCCATCCAGAATCAAAATCCTCTTCAAAGTTGTTATATATTAGCCAAGCAAAAAGCCCATCAACTTCATTTACATCTAAACAATGATAGACATCTATTCCATCCCAACTAACAACAGCTTGCTTACCATTGTTGACTATATATGTTATTGTTTTTTCCCTCTCTCGTTTATTCAAACTCTTTACAACAGACGAACCAAGAAAAAACAACACAATCGCAAAACCCATTCCGCCAAAAATAAAACGCTTTTTTCTTTTTCCCACATAGGCCAACGCTGGCCGAACTTTTCCAAATGCGGCTCCGCATTTTTCTTTTACTTTCTTGAAGAATTCCACAACTTTCATCACTTCCTCCAAAATTCGCTTTGACATTCACTGAATGTCATCTATTCATCTGTTATACCATACATTTACAATATTGACAAGCACTAAATGTCACGATTTATATGTTCAAAAATAAGAATGGCGAACACAACAATATCTCTGGGGAAAACATCGCGCGAATAAGAAAAGCGATTGTTCCAACTGTCTCGCAGCGGGCCTTGGCCGACAAACTGCAATTATGCGGCATTGACGTAGACAAAAACGCCATTCAGCGAATCGAGTGCGGCAAGCGCTTTGTCACGGACATCGAGTTGGTGGCCATAGCGAAGGTATTGGACGTTCCGGTTTTGGACTTGTTGAAAAAGCCGCGCGCAAAAAAAAAGGCTCAGGACTGATTAGAGGAATGACGGATCTTAAGCGGGAATTGGCTGCTTGTATTCGATGATGGCGACTTCCTGTCCAGAGGAAAAACAGCTGTCCGCGCGGGCGTAAATGTCTTGGGCAGTTTCCTCGTCCAAGTAATATTCGCCGCAGTCATCGCAAATGCTGGCAGGAACGTTGCGGAAAATAACAGTCGCGTTTCCACGAGTCAAAACAACCTGGGTGAAGCCTTCTTTCATTTCACCAAATTTGCAAATAGGACATTTCATATTTTCATCTCCTCTCAGTAAAGTCGTTTGACAAACCTTCATTTTTCCGCCGCTTTTATAATCTCCGTCGCGGCCAAAACTTTTTCTTCAACGCTTCCCTCTAGCGGAAGCCAATTAATCTTAACGCCCTTCTTTTCCATTCCCCTGAACCAAGTTTCCTGCCGCTTTGCGAACTGGCAAATCGCCGTGCAAAGCAAGTCGCGCATTTCTTTTTGGCTGGAATGTTTTCCTTGCAAAAATTCAGAGACGTAGCGGTACTCCAAGCCCAGCCGCTCCAGGCGCTCCCAGCTGGCGCCCGCGTCATGCAAGCGGCGGACTTCGTCTATCATGCCTTCGTCAAGGCGCTGGTCAAGGCGGCGGGCGATGTTGGCGCGAAGGCGGTCGCGGGGCAAGGTTGTTCCCAAAATCAGCGGGCGGATGTCGGGGCGCGGCGGCAGGGATTTTTTAAAGGAAGCGCATTCAGGGCTTTGAATGAAAGTTTCTATTTCTATAGCCTTTACGACGCGCTCGCGCTCCAAAAGATCGCGGGGAACGTGAAGCGAGCCGCCCTTTAAGGCCAAGAGCGTTTTTCCAAGCTCTTCAAGAGACTTGTCTGCAAGGGAGGCGCGCAATTCTTTGTTTTCCGGGACGGGGACCAAGTCGTAGCCTCGGACAATCGCGTCGACGTACATTCCGCTTCCGCCGACGACGACCGGAAGGAGGCCGCGTGAGCGTATTTCAGAAAAACATTTGTAGAAATCCAGCTGGTATAAGAACACCGAGTATTCTTGGCTTAGGTCCGCTACATCGATCAGGTGGTATGGAATTTGTTTTCCGTCAAGAACATAGTCGGCCAAGTCCTTTCCGCTTCCGATGTCCAGGCCCTTGTAGACTTGGCGGCTGTCGGCGGAAATTATCTCTCCGCCAAGCTCGGCGGCAAGACGGACGCCGATCGCGGTTTTTCCGACGGCGGTGGGCCCAAGGAGAACGACGCAGTTGTAGCGCGGCTCGGCTGCGTTTTGGGCTTGCATCATTGAACCTTGCAGATGGCGCGCTTTAGGTATTCGCTCTTGGGGTAGCCCAGCAAGACCGGATGGTCGGGAGCCGCGCCGCCCTTGGACAATATTTGGACGCGCCTGTGGCTGTCGCTTGCCGCCGAAGCTAGCATTGAATAAAAGTTCGTTTCGTCAAAAAAGTGCGAGCAAGAGCAAGTGACCAAGATTCCGCCGGGATTTAGAATGCGCATCGCGCGCAAGTTGATTTCCTTGTAGCCTGAGTAAGCTTTTTTTATCATCTTGGCGCTCTTGGTGAAGGCGGGCGGGTCAAGGATAATCACGTCGAATTTTTCGCCGTCGGCCTCGTACTTTTTGAGCGCGTCGAACACGTCCACGCAAACGGCGGACACAACTTTCTCCGCGCCGTTAAGCCGAATGTTTGTGTTAATAAGATCGACCGCGTCCTGCGAAATGTCCGCGCAAACGACGCTCTTGGCGCCGGCAAAGAAGGCGTTGAGGCCAAAGGCGCCTGTGTGGCTAAAGGCGTCGAAAACTTTTTTTCCGCGGCAGTACTTCCAGATTTCCTTTCTGTTGAATTTTTGGTCAAGGAAGTAGCCGGTCTTTTGGCCGTTGGCCATGTCCACTTGTATGCGGACGGAATTTTCTACAATCGTTATCGTGGCGGAACTGTCGCCGCCCTTGGGAGCCTTTATCCAGCCGCTTTTTTGCTCCAAGCCTTCCTTAAGGCGGACGTCGGCGTCGCTCCGCTCGTAAATCGCGTAAGGCTCGCAGACTTTTTCGAGCGCGGCGATTATTTCCTTCCTAAAAACTTCGCACGAAAGCGAGAGGAACTGGACCAGCAAATAAACTTTCGCGCCCTCCGCGACATAGCGCTCGCAAATGAAGCCCGGCAAAAAGTCCGCCTCGCCAAAAACAAGGCGGAAGGAGTCGGCCGCCTCAAAGTGCATTTTGCGCAAGTTCATCGCGTCAAAAATCTTTTTGTATATGTAGGCGCTTTTGTCCGCGTCGATTTCTTCGGCCTTTTGCGGCCCCAAAATGCGGACGGTGATTTTTGACGCGCGGTTGAATATTCCGCTTGCCAAAAATGCGCCGCCGTTTGTGTAAAGCTCGACAAGCTCTCCGTCCTTTACTGGAAAGCCGGCGGCCTGGTCCGCGGGAACGAAATTAGTTTCCTTCCACTCGTTCCCCTCAAAATACTTGACGCGGCCCAGCTCGTTGTCAAAGGCCCACAAAAAGCCCGCCTTGATCTCTCGTTCTTCATTTTTCTTCAAAAATACGCGCGGATAGTTCATGTTTTACAATCTAGCGCTTTTAGGTCTGATATGCAAGCAGAAGAAAACGCGCGAAGGAGACGGGCGGCGCTAAATGATTTTAACGGCGCCTTGGCGGAGGACGCGGAGCTGGCCGCCTTCAAGGGAGACGAGAGAGCTTGGCAGGACGGCCTCTTTGTCGCCGTCGGTTACGATTAGCGGAACCTTGCCGCCAAATTCCCGCTCGATGTCGTCCGTCGCGAGCAATGGCCCATTTCCTGAATAGTTTACGCTAGTCGAGTAGACAGGACAGCCGCACAATTCTATGACGGACCTGAGCCAATCGTCGCCGGGACAACGGAAGGCGGTCGTCGCCCTGCCCGTGAGTTCCGCGTACCAAGGATTGTTTTGGACGATGACCGTGACCGGGCCGGGCCACTTGTCCATGACGGCGGCCGGAATTTCTTGGCAGGTGTATTTGAAAACGTCTTTGGGAGCGGCGATGAGCTCAATCAAAGGCTTTGAGGCCGGACTTTTTTTGAGGCGGTCGATTTGCAGGTCAAGGCCGGACTTTTTGCCGTCCAACATCGCCAAAGCGCTAAAGCCGTAGATTGTGTCCGTGGGAATGACGGCGATTTTTCCTTCAAGCAAAAGGCCGGCCGTCTTTTGGGCTGAGTTTTGTTCAGACTTGGGCAACGTCATAGACAGGAATGCCCTCTATGGTTTCAAAGGTCTTTCTTTTTGAATAGGAACGGATTCCGTAAGACATGTCAAAGAGGAAAATGGCGAACGCGAGCAAAAGCCCCACAGCCAAGGCCGCGCCCTTGCAAAACCATTCGCTTACATAGGCGACAGGCGCGCTTTTAAGCACGCTTCCAGTGTCGTACATCAAGGGCTCGGAAACGGCAAGGCCCTTTATCTTTACAAGTTTTTCGTCGTCAAAAACATAGTCCAGCTTTCTGGCGTAGGCGGCTATCACGTCCGCGTCGTCGCGGATCGCGGTCTTTTCAAGGTTAAGCTCGTCGTTGATCTTTTGGATTTCCTGCGTGTGGACGCTTATGACTCTTTTTTGTTCCTCAAGCTGCCGCAAGGCCCAGATTCCGCTTTGGCCCCAAAAAATCGAAAGAAGGGCGTAAGCCAGAGTTCCAGCCAGCAAGGCAGGCAGATATTTTGCCGTTTTCATTATGCTTTGATTATCGGAAAAAAAAACAAATTTCTTATTGGTTTTTTTTGAAATATGTGTTACAATATTAGAAACAACTTATAAATAAAAGTATGCGGTTTTTTCCAAAAACAACCGATAATATGATGAGAAGTTTTTAAAAGGGGAATAAACATGAGCGACGCAAACGATTCAAAGGACCTTGACAAATACGGAGTGTGGGTCAAGGACTCTCCCAAGGACATAAAGGGCGAAGACACGCCCGAAAACGCCTTGGACGACATCGACCTGCCCTCCGACGACGACATGTTCAACGACATAGAATTTCCTATGACAGCGGAAGACCTTAATGACGGCGCCGCTCCCGCCGCGCAAGACGAGACCGAAATTTCGGACTTGGACATCGACATAGACGTTTCAGGCTCCGACGAAAACGCCGACACGACGCTCAGCCCCGACGAGCTTTCAAACATTACGGGCGAGATGGAAGGCGGCGCCGACGAAAACGCCGACACGACCTTGAGCCCCGACGAGCTTTCAAACATCACGGGCGAGATGGAAGGCGCCGACGAAAACGCAGACACGACGCTCAGCCCCGACGAGCTTATGAACATAACGGGCGACCAAGAGGTCAAGGCGGAAGACGCGCCCGCCGCCGAAGACGGCATGGACGACTTCAACCTTGACGGCCTTGACATAACCGACGAAACTCCGGCCCCAGAAGCCCCCGCCGCCACAGAAAGCGCGACGGAAGAAATAAGCCTTGACGACATTCCCGACGGAGAGGTTGACCTTGACGACTTTATGAGCGACTCAAGCGGTCCTTCGGACGGCGGCGCGGATTCAGTTCCCGACGGCGACGTGGACCTTTCCGCCTTCATGGACGGAGACGACGGCGAAGTTGACTTGGGAGCCTTTATGGACGACGCGCCTTCCGCCAAAAAGGAAGCCAAGCCCGAAGAAATCCAAGACGAAAAGTCTCTTGACATAGACGTGAGCTTTGACGACAGCGCGGAACAAATCGCGCAAGAGGACACAAGCGACGAAGGCGAAGCCGTCCTAGAAAAGACGGAGCTTCCTTCGGAAGACATGTTCGACAGTTTTGGCGAAGACGGCGCGGAAAAGGCAGCCAAGCCTTCCGCTTCCGCCGTTTCGGGAGACACGGAAGAAATTGACCTCAGCGACTTTGGCTTTGACGACGACGACGCCAACATCGGCATGACGGCCGGTCCCGACGGAGCGGAAGCGCAAAAGAAAGAAGTTGTTGACTACGATATGAAAGTTAGCGCTGACGACGATTCAAAAACGCCCAGCGTTCAGGATGTTGTTATGGGAAACATTGCGAGTTCAGACGAAACAGAGATTGAAGAAGGCGCGGCCGCGGAAAGCGCGGGCGACTCAATGAGCTCCGCGGAAGGCGGACTTGAAATCAATGAAAAGGGCAAGGAAATCCTCAGCCAAATTATGGGCGAGCTTTCAAGCCTCAAGAACGAAATCAAAAATCTTAAGGACGACTTCGCGGAGTTGAAGGACCGCCCTACCCCTGCGGCGGAAAATGCCTCTATTCCTGCCGCCGCGACGATTGAGGCAAAAAAAGAAGAAGAGAACACAGGCTTCTTTGGAGCGTCCGACGACGAGGACGACACGATAGCCTTGAGCGGAAACGAGCTGACAAACATTTTGAGCAGCGCGGAATTCTCCACTGAAGACGCTTCCTCGGAGCCTGCAGTTGAAGAAGGAATGGAGCCTGAAAACGAAGAGACTTCCATCGGCGGCGAAGACATCACGATGGAGCTCAACGATTCCGACATGGAAGAGCCGACGATCGACACTTCCGAAATCACGCCGGAAGACTTGGCCGGAACCACCGACGAATTTGGGGAGGAGAACGTTCTTCCCGAAGAAATCAGCGTTCCAAAAATCGACGACGACATCGCGGTGGAATCTTCTTCAAGCGACTTGATGGACTCCGTCGTAAACACGGACGAAACGCAAGTTGAATTTGACGAGCCCTCCGCTCCTCAGGAAAGCTTGAACGTCGAAGCGATCGACGAAATAATGCAGGACGACGTTTCAATCGCCGATTCCCTTGACGACGAAAAAATCGGATACATGGAGCAGGACTCCGGCTTGGCGCAAGACGACGTTGTCAGCGTGGACGACATAGTCAAAGAAAACGTTTCGTTGCAAAGCGACGACGACGGCGTTTCCGTGGGCGTGGGCGACGACATCAACGCGGCCTTTGAGGAAGCGGACGCCACTGAGTCTGACATAACCGAAAGCGCCTTGGCGGAAAAGAACGCCTACGAAAATTCCGTTTCCGACATAATGAAAGAAAACATTTCCTTGCAGGAAGACAACGACGACGTTTCCGTAGGCGTGGGCGACGACATCAACGCGGCCTTTGAGGAAGCGGACGCCACCGAGTCTGACATCGTGGACGACGCCTTGGCCGAAAAGGACGCGTACGAAAACCAAAAGTCGCTTGAGGAAGAATTCAACCTTGCCGACTCGGCGGACGACGACGAAATTCCCGAAACATTGGATCCCACCGTCTTGGCCGCTCCCGCCGANNNNGGATTATCGAACGACGAAGTGGACATGTCAATTTTTGACGAGCCGGCCCTGGACGACGCGACGGAAAATTCCGTTCCCGAACCAACGATGGAAGACACCAGCGCCGCAGTTGCCGGAGCCGCTGTCGCAGGAGCCGCCGTTGCGCCCGCCGCTACAAGCTCGACAAGCGCGGACACCACCACAATATCAAAGGACTTGAAGACAGAAATCGTTTCCGTCCTTTCATACATGGACCAGCTGCTTGAAAACTTGCCGGAAGACAAAATCACGGAATTCGCAAAGTCCGAGCACTTTGTCACCTACAAAAAACTCTTTGACGAGCTTGGCCTTTCATAAAAAATGGGTTTGCTTAGCGTAGCCTCCGGCAAAAAAGACGCCCCTGCCGCCAACAGTCCAAGCTCTTCAAAAACAAACTTCCAGCAATGGGCGGAAGACAACGGCTTTGAGCATTGCGGCGTTTTTTGCGAGCGCGGCGGCTTGATGATGCTTGAGTGCGCCTACGGAATCGACGCGCAAAGCGTGTTCAGTTCCATCTCGACAAAAGACTTTTGGCTGGGCTCGGCCCGCTCCGACACATGGATAACGCTCGACAGCGAAAGCCCCACCTTCACCGCCTTCACGCAATTTTTGGGCGCCGAGGCGCGTTCAAAGGCAAAGGCCTTTAAGATGCTCAAAATTTACGACGGCGAAGACTTGATGGTTTTCTTTGAATATTCCTACAAGCCGGCGGGACTTTTGCGGCGTTCGGAAGATTTTTCGCAAGAGATAAAGGCTCTGATGAAAAACCGCGATAAAATTCTTTTGGCAAAGCCTACCGAGCGGGACGCGGCGCTTTTGTCCGGACAAAACAAGGCCAGGCTTTGCCTCATTTCCACAAAGCGGGCCTTGGAAGAAACTACAAAAAACATAGAAGTAAGCGAACTCACGATTCAAAAAATTTTGCTCAACACAATCTTTGAGGAAATTTTCTACAAGACAAAAAAACTGTTCGCGTCTCCGGGCGTGATTTATTCCGAAGACTCGACGGAAATAAAAGTGGCGGCCTTGATAAATTCCGACATTGAGGACGAACTTTTAAAAGAACAACTGACCTTGGAATACGAAAGCCTCATCGGAAAAGACGCCGCGAAAAAAATCATCATACTGACCGCAGGCTACTCTTCTGACGGCGAAGAAATCTTGGACTATCTTTTGCGGGGTTAGTTCGTGCCGCCGGAATTTTTTCTTGCCAAAAACTCAAACCAAAGCGCGAGGGCAAATGGAATCGCGCTTCATTCGGCCTACAATCCACAAATTGAAGCGGAGCGCTTTGTCCAAAATTTGGACGCGCCCTTTGAGCCGGCTTGCGTCATAATTTTGGAAGGCGCCCTGTCATACTGCGCGGACTTTTTGAGAAAAAAATTTCCCGGCGCAAAAATTGGCGTGATACGCTTTTGCGCGGACTTTGCGGACTGCGACAGCAAGTGGGACTTTGCCTTGAACGGCGCCCCGCTTGGCGAACGGCTTTTTGACGCGCTTGGCGAAGAAGGACTTTTTGCGACGCTCTTTTACGAATGGCCGCCTTCCGCCCGCGCGTGGCCGCAAGAGACCAAAAACGCCTGGAATGAAATAAAGGCCGCCACGCAAAAGGCCGCTACAGTCTTGGCCACGCGCGAACATTTTGGAAAGCGCTGGCTCAAAAATAAAATCCGCTTCTTTGAACGAATCCAAAGCGCCGCCGTCTTGCAAAAAATCAAAAGGCCGGTCGTAATTTGCGCGTCGGGCCCCAGTTTGGAGGACGCGCTAGGGGCGATAAAAAAAGCGCGGGAGAAAATTTTTCTTTGCGCGCTCTCCTCTTCTTTGGGCGCGTTGGCGCGGAACAAAATCGCGCCGGATCTTTGCCTTAGTTGCGACGGCGGATTTTGGGCAAAAAAGCACTTGGACATTTTGCGAACGAAATTTGCGCAAAGCCCCCTCGCGCTCGCCACGGAAGCCGCCCTGCCCGCCGTCTTGTTCAAAGAAAAAACAATCGTTCCCCTTTGCTATGACGACGACGCGCTTTCAAAAGATTTCTTTGCGGCCCTGGACATTCCATTTGTCGAGGCCAGGCGGAACGGAACCGTTAGCGGAACAGCCTTGGAACTTTTTTTAAAAATGGCGGAAGGGCCGATATTTTTTTGCGGACTTGACTTGCAGAGCTGCAAAAAGGCTTCTCACGCGCGGCCAAACGCCCTTGAAATTTTAAGCCAAGAAAAAGACTTTAGGCTCGCGCCCAAGGCAACGAGGGCCGCGCGCGCTTCTCTAACAAACCAGGCTCTTGACATTTACGCCGACTGGTTTTCAAATTGCCCCCTGAGCGGAAAAAACGTCTTTAGAATAAAGGGAAGCGAGCCGTTTAAAAGAAGCTTGGGGCAAATAAAGGACATAAGCGCGGCCCAATTTGAAAGCGCCGTCCAAGCGGCGGAAAATTCAAGCGCGCCGCAAAATTTCTTGCAAGGCCAAAACGCCGCCGCCCCCCGCGCCGAGAATTCCGCGCAAGACAAAAAAAAGCGCAAAGAAACAATCCGCCGCGTCTTTGACAAATGGCAGAACTCCGAAGCCTTTTTGACGGAACAGTTTCCCGCCGACAGCGTGATGGTTCGCAGGGAAAAGGACGCGGAAGCAAAGAAAAGCCGCGCCGCCGCCCTTCAAAAAAAGCGCGAGACGCTCGTAAAAGAAATATTCAAGGACTAGGAAGGCCGCCTTATGGATTTATTTTACAAAGAAATTTTCCAAGCAAAAAACGGCTCCCCCGTTCCAATTTTCAAGTCAGAAAAGGCGGCGCATTCCAAGTACGACCCCGAGCGCGAAGCGGAAAATTTTTTGGCGCAGGCGGACGGCCTTTTGTTCGCGGTGATTTATGGAGCGGGCGGCGGCTACCACATAGCCGCGCTTTTAAAAAGAAACCCAGCCTGCAAAGCTGTCGTCGTTGAGAAAAGCGCCGCCGATTTGGAATTTTTAAAAAAATCTGTTCCTTGCGATCAACAATTATTTTCCGGCCTGGCACGGCGACTTGCAAGCGGCGGCGCTCAGGCCTTGGGCGGACGAAGCGGGCGGCCTTTACGAGGAGCTTTTGGAGCGAACAAAAAAGGCGCTAAAAACGATAAGCGCGGACTTTTCCGTCCAAGCGCGCTTTGGCGGACATTGGCAAAGAAACATTTTTTGCAACTTGAAAGTTCTAAAAAAAATCCAGGAGAGCACCGCCCGCAGCAAGGACTCGGACGATTTTGGCGAATCTTTTATAAAAAAAATTAAAGGCAAGACCGCCGCCGTAATCGCCGCCGGCCCCACCCTTGACCAAACGATAGAAAAAATCGCTCGCGAGCCTCAAAAGTATTGGACGGTCGCCGCCGACACAAGCTATAAAATTCTTCGCCGCCGAAACATCAGGGTGGACGCGGTCGTTTCAATCGACGCGCAATATTTGAGCGCCGAACATTTTGACGCGCCGCTTTGCGACGAAACAATTTTTGTCCTGGACTTGGCGGGAAACCCTTCAATAGCAAATTTCGCGTTTGAACGCGGCGCCAAAATAGTTTTTTTTAACGGCGGCCACCCGCTCATTTCGCTGGCCGAACCATTTTGCCAGCGCCCCTTTGTCCGCCTTCAAAGCGGCGGCGGAACAGTTGCCATAGCGGCGGCGGATTTTGCAAGGCAATGCGGCTTTGAAAAAATAGAAATCTTTGGAGCCGACTTTGGCTACTCTTGCGGAAAGCCTTACGCCAAGGGAAGCTATTTGGACGACCTTTACGGAGCGGCCCAAAACCGAGCCGCCACATGCGAGACAGCCTTTTCGCGCCTCATGTTCCGAACTCCGCTAAAAAAA